>CAZOHK010000001.1:0-53217 GCA_964579925.1 uncultured Staphylococcus sp.
CTCTTATATATTAAGAACATTTTAGCAAATCCTTGTTAAAGAAATGTAAAGACTAAGTCAAAAAAATTTACAATTCAACTTAGTAAAAATTTACAGCGCTTTGGCTATAATGGAATTAATCTAAAAGTAAGTGCGCTTGAAAACAACTTTGAATGGCTAGATCAAAGCGGTTTATCACGGAACACTTACCTTGGTAATTTCATTTAAAGGAGGAAAAAAATGAAAAAACTTACCACAGCCGCCATGCTCGCCGTTGCTGGCTTCTCTTTATTGCTTTCTTCATGTGGCCCAGCCAATGAATACGAAATCGCCCTCGTTACTGACGTTGGTGATATCGATGACAAGTCCTTTAACCAAGGAGCTTGGGAAGGTGTTGTCGATTTTGCAGAAGAAAACAACAGAACCTATCAATATTACAAACCAACCGCTGTCGACAATACGGAATATGTTAACACCATTGATTTAGCCATCGAAGGTGGAGCAAATGTTATTGTCACTCCTGGTTTCTTATTTGAAACACCAATTTTCTTAGCCATGGACGAAAATCCAGAAGTTAGCTTTATTCTTCTAGATGGTGTTCCCCACAGTGCTGACTATTCTGTTTTCCGCCAAGGCCGTAACGTCTTGTCCATTCTTTACGCAGAAGAACAAGCAGGTTTCCTTGCTGGTTATGCTGCCGTTGCTGATGGTTATCGTTCCTTAGGCTTTATGGGTGGTATGGCAGTTCCAGCTGTTGTGAAGTTTGGTGTTGGTTTCATGCTTGGTGCCCAAGCTGCTGCAACCGATGAAAACGCAGACGTGACGATTCAATATCACTATACTGGTGATTTTGCTGACACCCCAGACAATGCTGCAACCGCAGAAACCATGTTCGAAGCTGGCGTTGAAGTCATCTTTGCCGCTGGTGGTGCTGTTGGTCTTTCGGTTATTTCCGAAGCAGAAAAAGCTGATAAGAAAGTTATTGGTGTTGACGTCAACCAAGGTTTAGCCTTAGGTAAATTAGACACCGTGATCACCTCAGCGATGAAGGGTTTAGGCACTTCCGTTATCCAAGCCTTAGACGCTTTCTATGCAAACGAATTCCCAGGTGGTGAAGTTTGGGTATTAAACGCCTCTAATGATGGCGTTGGTTTACCAACCGATGAAGCTTCATGGGGTTTTGAAAACTTTACCGTCGAAGCGTATAACGACATTTATGAAGAATTAGCAACCGAAGCAACTACAGTCGATTTAATCTTAGATGGTTCAACCGTCACTGGTGCAACCGAAGCTCAAATCGAAGCATACGATGAAGCCATGAATAAGGTTTCCGTAACCTTTGTTGCTTAGTTTGTTTTAAAGTTTATAAGAACACAGGGTGGCAACCACCCTGTGTTTTTTGTAAAATGAATATATGATGGATCAACAATTAGAACCGATTATCTCAATGGTCAATATTACCAAGGTTTTTCCTGGTATCGTGGCCAATGATCAAATCAATTTGGAATTAATAAAAGGCGAGATTCATGCTTTGTTGGGTGAAAATGGAGCAGGAAAATCTACCTTAATGAGCGTGCTTTTTGGTTTGTATACTCCTGAGAGTGGCCAAATCAAAAAATACGGATCTGTGATTAACATCAAAAATCCAAATGATGCTAATCGTTATGGGATTGGGATGGTCCATCAGCACTTTAAATTGGTAGAAGTGTTTACCGTGCTTGATAACATTCTTTTAGGCACCGAACCGATGAATGGTCTTTTTATTGATCGTCAATTAGCGAGAAAAGAAATTATTCAATTATCCAACCAATATAAACTCGCAATTGATGTGGATGCAAAAATTGAAGATATTTCCGTAGGGATGCAACAACGTGTTGAAATACTAAAGATGCTTTATCGTAAAAACGACATTCTCATTTTCGATGAACCCACCGCGGTATTAACCCCCCAAGAAATCGAAGAATTAATAAAAATTCTCCACGATCTAAAGAATGAAGGTAAGTCAATCTTGTTTATCTCTCACAAATTGAATGAAATCATGGCAGTTTCTGATCGTGTCACGGTATTACGTAAAGGAAAATCAGTTGGTACCCTTTGGACCAAAGAAACTAATCCTTCAGCATTGTCAAACTTAATGGTGGGGAGAGAAATCTCCTTTGAAGTTGAAAAGGCATCTATTCCAGTAGGGGAAACGGCTCTAGAAGTTCGTGATCTAACTTATCTTTCTCCAAGAACAAAAAAAGCAGTAGTTAATCACTTATCTTTTTCTGTTCGAAAAGGTGAAATTGTTGGATTAGCGGGGATTGAGGGCAATGGTCAGTCTGAACTTGCTTATTTAATTGCTGGATTATTACAAGCTAACTCAGGAAAAATAATGCTTAAAGGCACTGACGTAACGCATCAATCCGTTCGATCTCGTAATGATTTAGGGTTAGCACATATTCCTGAAGATCGTCACAAGTATGGATTGATGTTAGATCATCCACTTTATCAAAATTTATTATTAAAAAAATACCATCGTGAACCTTTTCAAAAAAATGGCATTATTCAAAAAAGAAAATGGTTAACATTGGCAAGTTCCTTAATTCAAAAATTTGATGTTCGCTCTGGAAAAGGGATTCACTCATTAACACGAAGTCTTAGTGGTGGTAATCAACAAAAAGCAATTATTGCCCGGGAAATTGATAGTAACGCCGATGTCATGCTCGCCGTTCAATTGACAAGAGGTTTAGATGTGGGTGCAATTGAATATATCCATTCACAAATTTTGAACCAACGTGAACAAGGTAAAGCGATTCTTCTCATCTCTTTAGAACTAGAGGAAATATTGAAATTGTCTGATCGAATCCTAGTCATTTTTGAAGGGAAGATTGTTGCCGAATTAATGCCAAAAGAAACCTCAAAAGAATCAATTGGTTTATATATGTCTGGTGGTAAAGTCTCATGAAATTCCAAGCATTTTTTTCCTCCATCATCGCCATTATTCTTGGATTGTTTTTTGGTTTAGTCATCATGATCATCGCCAATCCATTTACAGCTTTTCCAGGTTTTTCAACGATGATTGGTGGTTGGTTAACAACCGAATTTCTAAGACGCTTGGGCGATTTAGTTTTCTTAGCAGGTCCGTTAATCCTCACTGGATTATCGGTAGGTTTTGCATTTAAAACAGGATTATTTAATATCGGGGCTACTGGGCAATATACGATGGGAATGTTTGCAGGGGTTTTTGTTGGTATTCACGGCGATTTCTTAGGACCTCTCCAATGGGTATTTGCGTTTATCGCTGCCATGATTTTTGGTGGCTTATGGGGTTTGATCCCTGGTTTACTTAAAGCTTATTTTAATGTTCATGAGGTTATTGCATCGATCATGTTGAATTACATTGGCATGTATACAGTCAATGTTTGGATTCAAGGTGATGCGAATTTGTTTAACGTTGCCTTTTCAAAAACTCGGCCCATCGATTTAAATGCCTATATTCCAACAACCTTTTTACGTGATATCTTTGAACGATCGTCGATTGATTTTGGCATTATCCTTGCCTTAGGTTTTTCAATCTTGATTTACTTTATTTTATACAAAACGAAATTTGGTTTTGAGTTACAAGCTGTGGGATCAAATCGATTCGCCGCAAAATATAGTGGCATCAAAGAAAATCGAAGTGTCATTTTATCCATGGTCGTTGCTGGCGCACTTGCTGGTGCAGCTGGCGCACTTTACTTTTTAGGTAAAGGATCGATTAATAGTGGCAATCAATATTCCGTCGGTAACGAATTGATGACGGCAGGTTTTGATGGTATTGCGGTCGCATTACTCGGTCAATCCCATCCATTTGGTATTGTCCTTTCTGCCTTCTTTATTTCTTTCATCCAAAGGGGTGGATATTTCATGCAAACCCTTGGTATCAAGGTCGAAATTATTGATGTCATCATCGCAGCCATCATTTATACATCCGCGATGGCAATGCTCGTCAAAGATACGTTAATCAAGTGGTTAAAGGTTGGGGGTAAGAAAAAATGAGCTTTTCTGAACTCTTCATCATCATTGCGAATTCAACGTTGTTTTTCACCGTGCCACTTTTAATCACGGCATTAGGTGGCATGTTTGCAGAAAAAAGTGGTGTCGTTAATATTTCTTTAGAAGGAACGATGGTGTTTGGTTCGTTCTTTTCGATTTTCTTTATTAATTGGATGCAACAACAATTCCCTGATTTTAATCCCAGCTTACTTTTATTGTTAGCGGCATTGATTGCTGCATTAAGTGGGGCCCTACTTTCTACCTTGCTTGCATTTTCTGCGGTTAACTTGAAAGCAAATCAAGTCATTGGTGGAACTGCGATTAATTTATTTGCCGCGCCAATGGTCATCTTTATTGCAAGAACGATTAATAATGTTAAGAATATTCCTTTTGATCAAACCTTTAATATTCAAAAGGTCCCCCTTTTAGGTGATATTCCGATTTTAGGTGAAATCTTATTCCAAGATATTAATATCCTTAGCTTTACGGGTTATCTCATCGCCATCATTTCAATCATTGTGATTTATAAGACGCGATTTGGACTTCGATTGTCTGCGGTTGGAGAACATCCATCTGCGGCTGATTCGGTTGGCATTCCTGTTTATCAGATGAGATGGATTGGTACCTTAATTTCTGGCGCGCTTGCAGGTATTGGTGGGCTTGTCTTTGTGGTGTCAAGTTCAGTTACCTTTTCTGGTCAAGTGAGTGGTTATGGATTTTTAGCCTTAGCAGTGATGATTTTTGGTCAATGGAAACCAGAAAAAATTCTGTTTGCGAGTTTGTTTTTTGGATTGATGAATGCCTTAAGTATCAAATATACACTCATCCCTTTCTTTGATGGATTATCCTTAGGTTACTTTTTCACCATTCTTCCTTATGTTGCAACACTGCTTGCATTGATGTTAACGAGTAAAAAATCCAGAGCCCCAAAAGCAGAAGGTATTCCTTACGATAAAGGTAGTCGATAATTTAAAGTAGATTCAAATGCTTTTGTAGCGATTCGATTAATTTTCCAAGATGAATGCCGTCCACCAAACCATGGTGGGCTTCAATTGATAAATTTAAAATTTTTCTTCCGTTCAGGTCAATAAACTTACTCCAACTTACCCTAGGGACTGAATCAGTTGGTCCAAGTTTTGTCGCATGTGTAAAGTGGGTAAATTGCGCCCAGGGAAATGATGTGACGTAGATGGTATTTAAAACTGCTTCCGTTTTAAGGTTGATGAGTTGAGAACCTTGTTTTCTTGATGCAATGACCGCTTCTTCTTCGAATATGACCGGATTCGGATTCACCTTCACAAACACCATTTTGAATAAATCCGTTTGCTCAATCAGATCGGTAAACGACACAAATTGAATCGGTTCATCAAACACTTTTCCTTTTTGAATACGATACCGGAAGTTCTCGACTTGATTCATCTCATGGATGATAAGGTGCATGAAGGCAAAATAAATACGGCGATCTTGTTGTTTACACCATTGATAAAGGTTGGTGACGTCAATCGGAAACGTCATATTGAATCTTGGTATTTGGTAACCTTTAAAAAATTGGTAGTGTTGATTCCGTGGCCAGGTTTTGAAATCAATGACTTTCTTCATGGGTTCATTCTATCACGATGACGTGGAGTTGAATTAACAAAAACTATACAGAAAATTGACGATTCAAAAGTCATTTTTACTTATAGTAATGATGGAGGAAAAAACATGATACGTGTTCTTTTCATTTGTATCCATAATTCCGCGCGAAGTCAAATGGCCGAAGCTTTTCTTCAACAACTCGGAAAAGGAAAGTTTATCGTAGAAAGTGCTGGATTAGAAGCTGGCAACCTCAACCCAATCGCAGTCAAAGCGATGGCAGAAGTCGGTTATGACATTTCCAAGAACAAGACAAAGTCCGTCTTTGATTTTTTTAAACAAGGAAAGCGCTATGAAATTGTCGTGAAAGTTTGTGACGCTTTAAACGGGCAACGATGCCCCATTTTTCCAAGTACCAAAGTGACGTTGAATTGGGACTTAACCGATCCATCCAGTTTACCAGGAACCCCAGAACAAAAATTAGCGGCGATTCGCCCGATTCGCGACCTCATCAAAATCAAAGTTGAAACCTTAATTCGTGACTACGCAAACATGAAGTTCATTTAAATTGATTAATTAAGCGTTCGTTTTGAAGATAAAGTTGAAGATTCGCATAGAGGGATTGAAACATTCGTTCTAAGTTTTGAACGGATGTAAAGGAAATATGTGGCGTTAAGGTCACATTTTCTAGCGCCCAATAAGGGTGATCTTTTGGTAAAGGTTCTTTTGAGAAGGTGTCTAATACGGCATGGCGAATTTTTTTCTCTTGTAAGAGTGAAACAAGCGAACCTTCATCTAATAATTCACTTCTACCCACATTCACAAAAATCGCTTTGGGCGATAAACTTTGAAGGACATCGGCACTGAGGATGCCTTTGGTTTGTTCGTTTAATGCTAAACTTGCGACAACGATTTCATAATTGGCGAGATTAGCTTTCATCTCATCCAATCGATACACTTGATTGACATACATCGAATCGACTTCAGACCGATTAAATGCATCAACCTTTGCTCCGAAAAATGAAAATGTTTTTGCGATTTGTTTACCAATTTGACCCATACCAAGAATGGCCACGCGTTTTCCTGCTAATTCTTCGTTGTGGCGCGAAGGTCGCCATTGTTGTTCTTTTTGGGTTTGAGTAAAAAATCGATGGTTTTGATAAACCGACAAGACATGACTCAAGACATACTCCGCCATCGGTTTGTTAAATACGCCACGCGATCCACTGACGACCGCATGTGCGAGTTTTGGATGAGACAAAGGAATTTGGTCTAATCCAGAGGTTGCCACTTGCAAATAATCTAAAACCGGAAGGGTGTTGATGTTTGCTTCAATAAAAAATTGATCGGAAAAAATGGCATTAACATCAGCGTCTAATGTCTTGGTGACAGTCACGCCCAGATTGGTCAATAAAGCCAATTGGCTTGGGTTCAGCATTAAGAATCGAACATAAAGTTTTAATGTTTTCATATCATCATTATAAATTCGATTCGGATAGAATTCGACCATAGTGCTTTCTTTTGTAGACGAAACTTCATTGAATTTGTTAATATATGTATACAATGTTTAAAATATTCGGTGATAACTTTCGCGAAGTCTTTTTAAAGTTTTACTTTCAATCGTATTTATTGATGGAACGATCTTTAAGAATCCGTTCTCAAAATCAATTAACGATTCGAGAAATGTTACTACTTGGTTTCTTTGAACGCTTGAAAAAAACAAACAATCACACGGTGATGAACGTCGCAAAATACTTACAAGTTTCACCACCTGTGATCTCGAGTTCCGTCAAATCCTTGATTCGTAAAGGTTATGTTACAAAAGTGCTGAACCCTGAAGATAATCGGATCTACTTTCTTGAACTCACAGAAAAAGGGTTACTCTCTAATCAACGATCCTTTCAATTTAGTAACAAACTATTAGAAAAAGGTACTGGAAAATTATCATTATTTGATATGAAATCCTTACTAAAAGCTTTTCGACTTGTCGAAACGGTCATCGATGAAGAAAACCAAGTCCTTGACGAAGAAGAAAAACTAAAAGCCACGAAATAATGATCTTTTCTATCTAAATTGATTTATAACCGCACAAAAGTGATGGAGTAAACGGATTGGGTTTACGATTTTTTTAAATTTAGAGTAAAATTAGCATAGTTTTAAGGAGCATCACATGATTATCAAACCATCAATTCGCGGAAACATTTTTACGAACAGTCATCCGATCGGTTGTCAACGTTATGTCGAATCTCTAATTTCGGAAGCCAGAACACTTTCAAATTTTGAAGGGCCCAAAAAAGTTTTGATCATTGGTGGTTCTTCTGGTTATGGTTTATCAACACGCGTCACGCTTGCGGTCAACGCCAATGCAGAAACGATTAATGTTTCCTTTGAATCCAGACCAAAGGGTGATCGTACCGGATCGGCTGGTTGGTGGAATAATCTTTATTTTCAAAAAGCGTTTGAGAAAAGTGGAAAAATCCATAAAGACTTTGTGGGTGATGCATTTTCTTCAGAGATGAAACAACAAGTGATGGCCTATATCAAAGAAAAATTTGGAAAACTTGATCTCATCGTTTACTCACTTGCAGCAGGGGCAAGACAAAATCCTTCTACCGGAGAATTGGTGCGTTCTAGTTTAAAAACCATCGGTGAACCAGCAACAGGTAAGACCATTGATATTGGTGAAATGCAAATTAAAGATATCGTCGTATCACCTGCAACTGAACAAGAAATCAAAGACACCGTTTATGTCATGGGGGGCAGTGATTGGTTTGATTGGGTGAAATTATTGAATGATGCAAAATTATTAAATCAAGGCGCAAAGGCGATTTCTTATACGTATATCGGTAGTAAGAATAATGCAAAGATCTATCGAGATGGAACGATTGGCCGTGCAAAGGATGATCTAGAAGCGGCCGGGGTTCGTATTGACCAAATGCTTAAACAATCCATCAAAGGCGAAGGCTTAATATCAGTTTCAAAAGCCGTGGTCACCAAAGCAAGTGTCTTTATTCCAAAAATTGCTTTCTATGTATCGACCATGTTTGAAGTCATGAAAAAACATAAAGTTCATGAATCCACCTTGCAACACAAACATCGTTTATTTAAAGATATGGTGTATGGCCAAAAACGCTTACTTGATGAAAAGAAAAGAATTCGGGTTGATCATTTCGAAATGCAAGCAAACATTCAAGCGGAAATTGATGCGATGGGTAAACAGTATGAAAACGAATCGATTTTCAAACTTGCTGGAACCAAGCAGTTCGTCGATGAGTTTCACCAAATTCATGGATTCCGTATGCCTGGTGTTAATTATGATGCAGATGTGAACATGGACGCCTTAAGCTTGTTGGAACCAAAATAATGTATACCTGGATTCGTTACACCAATATCTTGATCGTTTCAATTATTTTCATCGCCCATTTTTTCGCTCCAGTAGGATATTTACCATACATGCATACGATGAGCGAACTTGCGGGCCAAGGTGTCCCAAACGCGTGGATATTAACCAGTGGGTTTTTGATCGGTGGATTATCCTATATGGTATTTTCTTTTTATTACCTTAAGACAGATAAACTACCGTCGTGGTTATTTTGGTTAACCTTCTTAAATGGTTTCATGACATTTTTACTTGGTGTCTTTCCAACGAGTTATGACGGACTCTTGAATTATCCGGTTGACGACCTTGTGGTCGTGATTCACCGTTACATTGCCTATGCAAGTAACCTGTTAACGATTACGAGTATCATCGTCCATGCTGCCAAAAGCAACGACAAGCAATTAAAGCTTCGCCACTTGTTCTTCTTGGTCTTTGCATTCGTCTTTTCTGGATTCTTTATTTTATATAACCAAGAAATTCGAGGCGTTTTCCAACGTTTGATTTTATTGACCACAACACTTTGGACGGTATCGAGTTATGGAATTTGGAAACTAAAGAAGGGTCGATTGAAACAACAAAACTTCTCCAGCGTGAATCGTTAGTTGAACCGGTTGTTGATTCAACCATTGATTTGATAATGTATACGTAGTGTCAACATCAATCGCTTGATGTTTTAATGAATACACTGCATGCTCGATTGAGATTTCTGCTTTCGATAATGTAAAGATAGAGAAGACGGCTTGCGATGAAATGGGTTGAATTGGATATTGACCACGTCCTAAGTATTGGATGGTTTGTTGCGTGGTTTTAAAGATGATACGTGGGTCTTTCATCCGAAATAATACTTGAATCAAGGCTTGTTGATGATCTAACCGTCCGCCACTAAAACCTAATACATCAATCGCTTGATAAGCTTTTTTGATCGCATACGAAAATGCTAACTCCGCATCGGATTGATTTTTGACCGTGGGGACTTTTTCAATTGGAATATTTAATTGAGTGAGTTTCTTAAAATCTGATGCTGAAAGCGAATCAAAATCACCAATCGCGTAATCAATCTTGATTTTGTGGTTTAATGCAATCGAAGCCCCATGGTCAACGGCAATGACATCCCCTTTAATCAAGGACAAATCATCGTCTTTGGTTAAAGATAAGAGGATCGTTGCACGTTTATTTGCCATGTAGGAATTGGTTTTTCCAGGTTTGAATGTTGTCGAGTGGTAATTGAATATTGGTTTTGAAGTTATCGTCAATCATGCCTTCTAACAAGTGAATATCGTTGCGATCTAATACCGTGAGTTGGAAGTCTTTTTTCTTTTCTAATGCACGGTGATCCACTGCCAAAATTATCGTTCTTCTCTTTTTTTGTAAGGCGCGAATACCGGCGTGCAAACGGGTGCCAACATAATCGATGTCTTGAGATTCTAAAATTGCATCATAGTCTTCAAGGTTTGGATAGATTAATTCTAAATTATCGGGAAGGTTAAGCAAGTGTGCGTAATTAAAATCATTAACACCTTGTAACCATAAATAAACTTTTCGATATTTCTTACTGAGAATATTGAGCATTTGTTGATCGGCAACTGGATTCTTATCATAGTCTGTGAGTGTGGTCACAACATCCGGAGCTTTTTTAGTTGGAATGTCTTTGCAATGGTCTTTGGTAAGTTTCCACATGGTGGGACATGAGGTGTTGATAATATTTTTAAAACCCATTTCTTGGAATTGTTTAAGCGTGTAATTATCACGGACAGAGTGAATCATTTTTTTATCAAGCAAACGAGAATAAAGTAGTTTTGAATATTGATTTGGTAAATCGCCTTTTTTCCACCAGCCAACCCCAACCAGGATTAATGGTGAGACAATACTTGCAGATCGTAAATTGATATCCCAAAGTTTAACCAAACGATTCATTTTGCCGCGAATAAGATTTGATCCACATACAAATCGATAGTCGAAATCATAACTATAAAAAATATTTTTTAAATACATGGTCACTGGTAAGTGAGTTGATGCTTCAATCACAAAACTAAAATCAATTAATGGCTTTAAATGTTCACGCACGGATTGAGAAATAATTTTATCGCCAACATTAAATGTGGCGATAGAAGGATCAAGAAGTAAGATACGTTTCATTTCTTTCATGCGATATTATCTTACTATGGATGGGATTAAAATGGTAGAATAAAACTATGAAATCGACCATTATCAAACACCCCTTATTGGAAGAAAATCTCATTAAAAAAGCATTGGAAAACCATGAATTAATCGTTTTTCCAACCGAAACTGTCTATGGATTGGGTGCCTCTATCTATGACGAGGTCGCCGTTCAAAAAATATTCACCACCAAAGGAAGGCCTCAAGACAATCCTTTAATCATTCATATTGCAGAAATTCACCAACTTGATGACCTGGTTACCGAAGTCAATGCGCATGCAAAAAAATTAATTGGTGCCTTTTGGCCTGGTCCCTTAACCTTGGTCTTACCGAAATCTTCGAAAGTTCCAAATATCATCACAGCAAACCTTCAAACCGTTGCCATCCGTATGCCAAAAGATGCATTAGCAAGAGAAGTGATCAAAGCAGCTGGCGTTCCGTTGTGTGCGCCAAGTGCAAATCTTTCTGGTAAACCTTCTGGAACAACGTTTGAAGCGGTGTATCGAGATTTCTTTGGAAAAGCTGCAATTTTTGTGGATGGTGGTATTCCTGAATATGGTATCGAATCAACAGTGATTGACGTCACCACAAAAATTCCCACGATCTTGCGCCCAGGTGCGGTCAGTGTAGAAGCGATTGAAAATGTACTTGGAATGGTGGTCATTTCCTCTACCAAAGTTGATAAAGCCCCAAAATCTCCAGGGATGAAGTATCAACACTATAAACCTTTTGGTGATGTCATTATTCTAGACGGGGAAGCTGATGAGATTGTGAAGTTTTTAAAAAAACTAAAAGATTCAGAAGCTGTGTTTATGGGAAGTAATGAAGTATGTGGTCAATTACAATCGCTTTCGATGAATACCTTTGCGTTAGGACCACAATCTACATTAGAAACGATTGCAAGAGCCCTTTATCGAACCCTACGAACACTTGATGATTTAAAGATTAAAACCATTTATACTCACACCTTTTCTTCAAAAGGTATTGGTGCGGCCTTGATGAATCGTTTAGAAAAAGCCTCTTCAAAAACCATAAAACTTTAGTTTCTTATGAAGCAAGGCATCTTATGTATCTTTTCGGGTCCACCATTATCTGGTAAATCAACCTTCATCGGAATCCTCAAGAAAAATCTTTCTGATTTTGAAATTGTCTCAACGGATGAGATCCGTTTTGAATATGCAAAAGATTACCAATTCAGGCCAGAACAAGAAAGTCGCGTTTGGGCGTCAGCCTATCAACGCGCAAGACAACTGCTTGAACAAGGAAAGATTGTTGCCTTTGATGCCACATTAATCAACCCAGAATTTCGTGGCCAACTACTTCTACAATTCCCTAAAACCTTGATAATATATTTTGCATTTACCAAACTTCCCTTTGCAATCATTGAAGCACGTAACGAAAAAAGAACATGGAAAAAAATTGATTCGAATGCCCTCAGAGCTATGTATGACGGTTATCAATTTCCTACCCCTTCCGAGAAAACTTACTATTATCGTGTCTTCGAGGTTGAAAATGATAACCTGTCGGATACAATAGAAACAGGAGTCGCCTTCATAAAAAATCTACATGGATCCTAAATTACACCCAATGGAATCTGACGAACCGATGATGTTGATGCATCGGTTTTTAGCGGATGTCATTTTTGAATATCGTGAAAATGAAATCAAGGATTGGCTTCAAGGGCTCTCATTAGCAAACATTCAAGAGATTTTAAAACGTCCTGGAAACGAAGACTTACTTAGCAATGCCTTTATTATTCCTTTTACTTTTTTACATTATGCAGTGGTGCCAGGTTCGCACCTCGTTGAATCGTTAAAGACATGGTTAAATCAACACCCACTCATTCCCAACAACAATACAATTTTGCAAAAGACAAAATTAAATTTTGATCGAATCTTTAAAGGAAAAACTGAATTTATTCATGACGTCAATAACGACGGTCATAAATCTTATTAATGAGATCGATAATGCGGATGTTTTTAAGCGAGATGTGTCCTAATTCTTTTTTAACCATTCCATAAAGTTCTTGAATTTTGGTTTGAGAAGCTTTCAACCCCAATTGACTGACAAAGGTGGCTTTCTTTAACGCAACATCGGATTTCGATTTTTGCAATTGTGCTTCGGATACTGTTACTTCCAAAACATCATCTTGGATTTGAAACATTAATCCCAACCACAAACCAATTTTTCCCCAAACTGCTTCATCCTTCGGTGAGGCAATCAAGGCACCAATGCGAAAGGCTGCTTCAAGTAATTTTCCAGTTTTATGGTTACTAATCAAAGTTAAGTGATTGACATCCACTTGTTTTCCTTCTGCTTCCAAATCTAAATGTTGGCCGTATACCATCCCTTGTAATCCTGCACGTGTGGCGAGTAGCTCTACGATTTTTACTTTTTGATGATCGGTTAATACATTTGACGTGGTGACCCGTTCAAAGGAATTGGTAAGCAATCCATCACCCAATAAGATTGCAGTTCCTTCATCAAATTGTTTGTGAATGGTTGGCACACCATGTCGAAGGGTGTCATCGTCCATGGCAGGAAGGTCATCGTGAATCAATGAATATAAATGAATCATTTCTAGTGAAGTTGCCACATCCACATAAGGTAATGGATCGATGCCGTAACTATCGATGAGCGTTAAAATGACAAGCGGCCTAAATCTTTTGCCACCGGCTTTTACCGCGTAAACTGCCGCTTCCTTTAGTTTCGAAACGGGTACGCATTCAAGGTATGTTAATAACGATTTTTCAATGTTGTCTTTCATAAGCTTTCTTTTAAGGATGGATCGATCGTGTAGGCAGCTGTGGTAAGCAATGAAATGTTCTTCTTACCAAGGACCAACATGATCAGTTTTAATTCTTCAATGAATGCATCCATCATGGCCAGTGCCTCTTCATGGGTATGGTTTTTCACAAGATGCAAGAAGTATCCAGACAAACCAACCATCTTTGCACCAAGCGCTAAACTTTTGATGACATCTAACGGATTGCGAATACCACCACTTGCAATGATCGTTAATTGAGGGAATTTTTTTGCAGTAAGTAAGGATTGAACCGTGGAGATTCCCCATTGATCAAAACTTTGAATCTTATGCGTTCGGCGATGGTTTTCGATAATTGAAAAATTCGTTCCACCTTGGCCGGCAACATCAACATACTGGATACCAATCGATCGTAATTGTTGAAACGATTGATGACTCATCCCAAACCCGACTTCTTTGACAATCACGGGAATGGATAACCCTTGGCGAATGGTTTGAACCAACGATAACCATCCTTTGAAATGTTTATCCCCTTCTGGCATGACTGCTTCTTGGACAGGGTTAATGTGGATTTGTAATGCATTTGCCTTTAAAAGATCAACTGCTTTTTTCGCATTGACCAACGATTGACCACCGCCAACATTTGCAAAAACAAATCCTTCTGGATAAATCTCTCTTAAGACCGTAAATGAAGATGCCAATGCTGGGTTTTTGATTGCAGCACTCACCGAACCTGTGGCAATTGGAATTTGATAATGTTTGGCTAAGCGAGCAAACCGTTCATTGAGGGTTTTGGCTTGATCACTCCCACCCGTCATCGCGTTAATAAAAAAAGGTAAGGGGAATCGCCGATTAAACATTTGAATGGATAGATCAATTTCATCAAGGTTTGTTTCTGGAAATGCATGATGAACAAAACCTAACTTATCAAAATCATTAAGTTGAGGTTGTTGGATGGAAGCAAATTGAATGTGGTCGTCTTTTCTATTCATGATTAGATTATATCGGAAAGTATTAAAAAATTATGTCTTTTCATTGCAACGTGAAAGGTTTTGATTTGATCATCTGGCAAGAAAGCAAGGACGCAGTCACCACCACCCGCTCCAGAAAACTTTGCCACGCCACCCAGCAAATCCGCTTGATGAATGATTGATTCGATTCCTTTTGTCAATAACATCACTTGGCTCTGTTTAGCCAATTCACTCAAGTGAAGATGGAGTTGATGAATCCCTTGATGAGACCAAGAAGCCAATAAGTCATTTATCAACACATTACTTTTTGTAACCCAATTGGGATTAATAAACGGTTTGACCGCCTTGACGAGTTGATGAGAGTCAGCAGATTGTCCTGAATAAACGACCACCGGTTTTAAACCGATGTTTTCAATCGGTTTTAACCACAAGCCTTCCCAATCCATCTTCATTAAGGTTTGAACATGAAGTGTTTTCATGTCATGCAGGAGGTTTAAAGAAAATTTGCGATAGTGAATGGGTTGACCAACACTGCTACAAGCAACATCGCCAAATGATGTTTCTTGATAATTTTGAATCGTGGCAATGACCGCAAGTTTATACAAATCCAAAGGGGTAAAGGTGATGTCATAAAAGTTAAGTAAGGCACCAATGACGGCAACCGTTAATGCGCCACTGCTACCCAAACCGTATTTTCCGTGTTTGGCAACAAGGGTCGAATCAA
This sequence comes from uncultured Staphylococcus sp., assembly GCA_964579925.1. Taxonomy (GTDB): domain Bacteria; phylum Bacillota_I; class Bacilli_A; order RFN20; family CAG-826; genus UBA970. Next base: position 15,567 of record CAZOHK010000001.1, read on the forward strand.
TCGTCATATCAAAAGACTTCCATGCAATTTTTTTAGATTCCATCCATTGACGAACGACCTCAATGGATAATCTTAAATAGGTGTTGCTGATGTCACTTATCCAAACAAACTTCATGGATTCATTTGGATATTGTAGGTTGGTAATGGATGAGTTTTTCTTTTGGACAACGGTGACCTTGATTCCTTTTTTTACAGGTAAGATAATCGCTTCTCCATTTGGAAATGTGACCGCATATTCACCTGCTAGAAATAATTTGCCAGGAGCAAAAAAACTAGCTTGTTTTGGCATGAGCTTTTCCACCAATTCGAGAAACCAAATAACGAGCTTTGATGTTTGCTTTCAATTGTTTTTCCCATAATGGTAAATCTTGACCTTGAATAAGAATTTTAACATTCGGTCCTGCGTCCATCGTGGTAAATCCTACCAATCCTTTTGATCGCGCTTCTTTAACCATTTGAAGAACCTTTAAGGATTCAGCTTGTTGATAAACAATCGGAGGATTGGCTTGATTCATAATCTGGTGAAGTCGTTGACTATTTTTTTCCATGACCAAACCCATCGACATCCAATCTTTTTTTTCAATCGCAGCAGTGATCTCTAAAAAGTCTTGATCACTCGCTTTCACCCAAGCACCATAATCCCTTGCAGTATCCATCGTCACTTGCATGGCATCGCGACTCGACAACGCTTTCTTTGCTTCTGAGATCAACACCACAATCATCCGAAGATCTTGAAATGGGTTTTTTAAGGTTCGTAAAGATCCATTCTTTTCCCAAATGGCAAAATCATCGACAAGACTTCGACACGAACTACCGGAACCAATTCTAGTTAACGTTGCTAATTCTTGAAGCGTGTAATGGGATTGAAAATGGGCATTTAATCCAACGGTTAATGCAGCAAATCCAGAAGCAGATGACGCTAAGCCTGAAGCAGTTGGAAAATTATTGGTAGAGCGAATCATCACTTGATCATCACGGAAATGCTTTAAAACAGCTTTCACTCTTTCCGTTTCTTTTTCATCTGCGATTTTTTGATTCAATTCAAATGAAAAGGGTCCTGTTTCGATTTTGGTTTCAGTGAATAAATCCGTAAGGGTTAAGGAAATCGAGGTCGTCGTGGGTAACACCAAGGTTCGATTTGCTTTTCCCCAATACTTAATTAAGGCAATATTGACGGGAGAGGTTGAAATGACCGATTTCATAAATGACCTTCCATAAGCCAAACTTCTTTGGTCATTGTTTTTTTAAACTCATCCATGATTTTATTCGCAATTGCTTTGGTTTCTACAAGTGCAATCATGGATCCACCTAAACCACCACCGGTTAGTTTTGCTCCAATCGCACCAAGCTTGATTGCTTGTTCAACCATTTGATCGAGTCGAGGATGGGATACGTCAAGTTCTTGAAGATGAAAATGGGCTTGATTCATTAATCTCGCTATATCATCCAATTCTTTTTTTTCAATTGCTTCTTTCATCAATAAACTCATTAACCCAATTGACTCGAGATGACCTTGGGCTAGGTTTTGTGTAAATTTCTTTGCAACAATACCTACCGCTTCTTTAGTACTACCTTTAATCCCGGTATTCGCAACAATAAAATAACCAGGAATTGAAAGTTGAATGGGTGCTGGTTCTTTACCTTTTATAAAGTACCAAGGATGTTGGTTTGCCGTCGTCCATGCATCAATCCCACTTGCTGAACCGTGAACGAGTTTTTCTGCAAGTTGCGTTTTTTCAAATCGTAAAGCTGGTGTGATGGGTGCGGAAGCAAAATCAAAAATTGCTTCAACGATTGCGCCACTAATGGCAGCACTACTACCCATTCCTGCAGAACTTGGAATATGATTTTCAATCGACAACTCAATTGGACCAAATTTAAATTGTTGTCTTAAGTGATCGACCAGAAAGCTAATAAAGAGTAACGAGGGTGGAAGCTGACTCATTTCCCCTTGATATAAAGTAGAAACTAAATAATCTTCGGATGATGGCACAACCGTGACATGGACCTTTAAAGGAAGGAAAGGCATCGAGATGCCTGGGTGACCATAAACCACCGCGTGTTCACCAATGAGGATTACTTTAGCATGGGCAGTCCCGTGACCTTTTAATTTCATGTATTCTATTTTACATTTATTTCTTGCCCCTATCTATGAAGTTGATTGCGGATTGGTGTTATGATGATTTTGAGGAAAAACATATGAGCAGAAAACACATACCTTTATATATTTTTGGTGTTATTGCACTTACTGCGTGTGGTGCTAGCAATGCCGGCAGTTCAGATGCTGCATCCGTTGATTTATCACCTTCTTTAATTGACTCAATCACGAATCAACCAAATCGCCTTATGTTAGGTTCCATCGCCAATATGATGGCGTCTCCAGCTCCGGCGATGCGAACCACCATAGACGCTCGGGCAACGATGGTTTCAAGTCAACGCACACCTGATTTTCAACAAGCTTCATTGTTTTCTTTTGAGGGAAATCTCTTGATTGAATCCAATACACCAAATCCAGGACCAATCGAAGCATCGATCATGTTGACTCTTGAGAATTTTGAAGTAACGACCGCAATGAGAAGTGGAGAATATGGTTTAAACTTCACGAACACCACATCTTTCGATGATCAAACGGTTGGTATTTATATTGAGGACAATATGGCTTATGTGGATTTAGAAGCAGCAAACGATTTATCTACGCTTGTACTTGGAGAACAAAGTTTTTATATTCCTTCCAAATTTAAAACACCCATCGCCTTTGAATCTGAAATGAACCAATTATTACCTACCATCCAGGTTGACGATATCGATGCTTGGATTGAAGCAACCTTACCGATGGTGGATTCCCTTTCGTTAGTCAATCAATCCCTCTCGGGTTCCAACCTCACTATTTCATATGAAATCACCCAAAGCGATCTTCCTGAGATTTTTTCAAACATCTTTTTTAGCAATGTGGATCTTTCCATGTTGACCCAATCCGAAATCGATGCAATCGATGACCTTGTGGATGACATGCTACATGGCATCACCCTTCATCGCTTCTTGATCTCGATGACGATGAATGTATTGTCCAATCAGATGACACAAGTATTGGTCGATATTGATGTGGATACAAATTCATCTTTCAACCTCAATGACCCTATTTATGATCCAGAAAATCTCCAAGCCGATGAATGGGGATTTGTAGAAGGAGAAGACTATTTGATTGAAACGTCAACTGATTATGAAGTTTATTTGCTCGCAACGATGGACGTGTTTACATCTTCATTGACGATTATCGGACCAATCAACAAAGATTCGTACGAATTAATCGAGCTTTAAACCGATCACGCTTTTGTTTTTTTATCACCATAGAAACAATTTAATTTAAATCATATACAATGCTATTTGGTAGCGAATCATGGTACCAAATTTAACAAGAATTCAATCTACTGTTTTCATGAAATTATCCCTTCCACTTATCTTGGAAGTAACTTTTGTCATCATCGTTTCTAACTTAGTAGTTTGGATGCTGTCTTCCTATGACGATAATGTTGCTGCTGCCGTTTCCATCGCCGGTCAAATTAACAATACCTTCTTTTTATTTTTTTCAATCGTTTCTATGGGTGCAGGTATTTTAATGGCGCAATCGGTTGGTGCGAAGTCAACAAACCGACGCCAAGAAATTTTTTCAACCTCATTGTTTTATGCATTATTATTTGCCTTGATTGGAACGATCATATTCTTCTTGTTTTATCGCCCAATGTTTTCTTTTTATCAACTTGAAAATTCAGTACAAGGCTTTGCAGAACAATATGCCTTGATCCTTGCACCTTTATTTGTTTTAAATGCAGTGTTTCTTGTCTTCAACCAAACCCTATATGCGCATGGTAAAACAATGGAAGCATTTGTTGCACTCGTTTTTTGTGATTCGACCATTCTGGTTTTATCCTATGCACTCATTTTTGGGGTTCCTGCTTTAGGCATTCCAAGTTTAGGAATTGTTGGTGCTGCGATTGCGATTGCGGTCGGTCGAGGCGTTTACTTTACCGGCCTCGCCATCTTTATTCATCGAAAGTTAAATTTGAAATTCGTCTTACCAAATGTGAATCCATTTCTTTCGAAAACAAGCAAACTCATTTTTAAAGTTGGATCACCTGCAGTTTTTGAAAATATAAGTTATACCTTCTTTATGATTTTAATTACTAGAATCATCGCAAGTTATGGAACCGACGCATTGGTTGCCAAAGCATATTTTGATTCCTTAGCAATGTTTACTTATTTCATCATGGCTGCGCTTGCTAACGCGAGTGCGATTAAAGTTGGACAATTGGTTGGTGGGTCGGCATTTGCTGAAGCAGAAAGCACGATTAAATATGCTTTAAAATTATCTTATGTTGCCACCATCATTCCTTCTTTAACGCTGGCTTTACTGATTGAACCGATTGGCGGATTATTCACAGACAATCCGGATGTACTAAATCTTTTAATGGCGATTGCCTTCATCGATATCTTTTTAGAAATTGGTCGGGTTTTAAACGTAGTGGTAAACCGCGCAATTAAAGCAAGTGGTGATGCTCGCTATCCTTTGATTTCAATCATTATTGTGGAATGGGTCATCATACTCCCTGTTGCCTTATTCTTGGGCGATTATCTCAACCTTGGTTTAATCGGTGTATGGATTGCATTAGCCGTGGATGAATTAATTCGCGGGCTTAATTTATATTTACGGTGGCAATCCAAACGTTGGCAAGCCAAATCCAAGCAACTCAATCAGCACATTGATGCGTCTGACGCCTAACAGAAACTTGAAATTTTTGTTATGATAAAACAATGAAAGAAAAATTAAAATCACTACGAGCAGAAGCGATTGATTTATTAGAAAAACGAGGCGTTTCACTTGATGAAATTGTCGATTGTGTTTATTTTTTACAAAAAGAATACCACTCCAATTTAGACAAAAAAGTATTAATGGAGTCTGTCTTATCTGTTTTAGATAAACGTGAAGTCCAATTCGCGTTAATGACTGGGATTGAACTTGATATGCTTGCAGAAAAAAAGAAGTTTGGAAACAAGGCATTAGAAGCGGTCATTAATCGTGATGAAGGTTTATTCGGAACCGATGAAGTATTGGCTTATAGTATTTGCAATTTATATGGTTCGATTGCCTTAACGAATTTTGGATTTATTGATAAACAAAAATATGGCGTGGTCGCAAGACTCAATGATGAGGGTAAAACTGGAAAGCATTGCCATACATTCTTAGATGATTTAGTGGGAGCGATTGCGGCTGCAGCTGCGAGTCGTTTTGCTCATTCTTAAACATGAAACGAACTGATTTGCTATTGCTTACCCTGACCACATTATTAGTGGGTTGCACGGCGACGCCGTCAGATAGTTCCATCAGTGGCGTTGATCCGCTTAACCCTGGTTCACTTTTATTAGGTCATGACGTGGGAAACTTTTGGACCATTCCTGCAAAGGGTAATCCAAATGTACTAGTTGTTCCAATTGAATTTTCTGATTTAGTTTATGACAATCCAACCGAAGTGGTTGACCTTATTGATCAAGCGTTTAATGGCGAGGCCACCTCTAGTTTTCAATCCCAAAAAAGTTATTATCTGACTTCATCCTTTGATCAATTATCACTCACGGGTGTGGTGACACAACCCTTTCAAACTCAATTTTCTTCTTCTTATTATGAAAATTTAACAGGCGAAGATCCAAACACGGTCATCATTGATGAACTGATGGAAGCACTTGATTCAACCTATGACTTTTCATCCTTTGATTTGAATGAAGATGGCGAGTTAGACGGACTCTATATGGTCTATAATCATCCTGCTGGTGAATGGAATAGTTTCTGGTGGGCTTATCTTTATTCATATTTTGGTAACCAAACCTACGATAGCGTTATCCCTACTTCTTATGTATGGATGCCTTATGAATTTGTTTCTTATAATAATCAACTTGATGCCTCGACGTTTATTCACGAAACTGGACATAAGCTTGGCTTGGAAGATTATTATGACTACGCAAGTGATGATGGTTCCGATAATGAATGGGGTTTAGGTGGCGCGGATATGATGGATGGAACGGTGGGTGACCATAATCCATTCTCAAAATTAACCTTAGGTTGGATTGAACCAAAAGTTGCCAATCAAAGCATGGATGTCGTCTTAAGACCTTATAGCACGTCAGGTGATGCCTTGATTATTACCGATCAATGGAATGGCACATTGTTTGATGAATATCTGATTGCGATTTATTACACCCCAACAGGATTATTTGAAGGATACAACGATTTTTATTTTGATGGTCGTTCTGGTATGGTGCTTTATCATGTGGATGCGAGGTTAGGTCCTAACTTGAGTGAGCTTTATCCAACCCATTTTTTGAACAATAATTCTGACAGTGATTTTAAATTAATTCGTTTTATTGAGGCGGATGGTAACAATTCTCTATATAATCGAACCCCAAAAGGTTGGATGTGGGAAGAAGATGTTTATCGTCCGGGTCATGCGTTTGGAATCAATCGAAATTTAAATTATGGTTGGAATCAAAGTGAACGCGGTGATGTTTCCTTTACCATTCGGGTGAATCAAGAGGCAGCCAATATGGCCAATTTATCTTTAAGCATTCGGTTCTAATGGAACACTTACGCATTCTGAGTATCTTTAACATTCTATTTTATTTAGCAAATCTATTATGGTTGCTTGAATTTATGATTTTTCGTAATCGAAAACGCACAGGAAAATTTCAAGAAAAGAAATCATTTTGGTTTCTAACGATATCGATTCTTGTGGTAATTGTGACCACGATTTATTTTTCAGATCAGCAGCTTGGCAAACTAAGCGGAACCTCGATTTATCCAATCCTCCAAGTGGTTGGCTTGATGTTACAGTTTTTTGGTTTATGGTTACGTTACCAAGGTTCAATTGCCTTAGGACAAAACTTCACAAGACACGTCGCGGTCTCTTCAACGATGACCCTTGTTTCCAAAGGTCCTTATCGGTATTTTAGACACCCACTTTATTTGGGTTTGTTTTTCATTACCATTGCATTCCCCATTTTTGTTGGCAATTTGGTTGCGATCATCATTGCCTTACCTTTGTTGTGGATTGGTTTTTCTTGGCGAATGAAGGTTGAAGAAAAGGCGTTGAGTCTACTGCATCCATCCTATCGAGATTGGTTAAAGTCTCGTTACCGATTTATCCCAGGCATTTATTAAGATTGATCAAAAGATCGTCAATAGAAGATCCTCTAGACGTTATCAGATTTTGATAAACACCTTATCTCCGTTTTTTGACTCGATATCAATCAAGACCAATGGTTTGTGAATCCTTCGTAGTAATTGGATTTGTTTCACAAGTAATTTTCGTGTTTTGATATCGAAATTTTTACCATCATAGGTAAAGTATTTTAAAAACGTTCCTAGAACAAACGGTCCTGAAGGTAACCATAAGGATAATTTCGTTTTGTTTTGTTCTTTAATCAAGATGCGCATGGTTATTCCACAACAATCTCAACAAAGTCACCATCTTTAGATTCAATTTCAACAATTTTTCCAATCACACCTTGTTCCACTAACGACATCACTTTGTTAATATCAATATCCTTTAAGACATCTTTACCATCGACTTTGGGCGTGATGCCCATATCCAATGCAACCTTTACCAAAGGCCAAGGTAAATTCACATTTACTTTATCTCCATCATTGGAACGAACTTTAATCTTAAACACCAAGCGGTTAAGATCTTTCTTTTGCGCGGTGGTTGATAGTCCTACCACAGGCTCATTTGCCTGATGACCTAATAAATAATCAATCGAGGTGTCAAATGTACTCGCAATCGTTGAAAGTAAACCAACATCAGGAAGGGAAACATCTTTTTCCCACTTGCTGACGGCTTGCGCAGAAACATTTAATTTTTTTGCAAGTTCTTCTTGTGTCCATGCTTTCTTTTTTCTTAGTTCAGTGAGTCGTTTACCAAAAGATTCTTTCATGCATATTTCCTCTTTTCTACTAACATTATGGAATAAATTAGGTTATAAGACTAACGATAGATGGTTGATTTTTGAGCAAAATTTCAATTCTTGGTTGTTTTGGACACAACCACAGGTTGTATGCATGATAATCTTAACCTTTTTTTATTATTGCTTTTTTAAGTTTTAGCATATAATTTTAAACGTTGATGCTTGCGGAATCATCGCGAGTCGTCATCTAAGGAGGATAGGCATGAAATCAACCCCCATTCATCCGGACTTTGAAAGCATTTTATTATCAGAAAAAGAAATCCAAGAGATTTGTGAGAAACTTGGACAGCAACTTAACAAAGATTATCAAAACAAAGTTCCTACCATTCTTGCAGTGTTAAAAGGCGTCACTCCATTTCTAACCGATTTATCTAAACACTTTTCTTTCTATTGTGATTATGAATACGTTGCCTCGAGTAGTTATCACGGTGGCGTGGTGACCTCAAATTGGGTAGAAATTTATTTATGGCCAAGATTGACCTTGAGAAATAAAGATGTGTTGATCATCGAAGATATTGTTGATTCTGGTCTCACTATTCAAAAAATCAAACAAAAAGCCTTAAGTGAAGGGGCAAAATCGGTTAAAGTCGTGACGTTACTGGATAAACCAGAAGGACGAAAAACAAAATTTGTTCCCGACTATATTGGAAAAGCGATTCCGAAATTGTTTGTGGTTGGTTATGGATTAGACTTTGATGAAAAATATCGAAACGTTCCTTATGTTGGTGTCTTAAAACCTGCCATGATCAAAATGAATCCCAAGGATTATCCTTGGCGAAAAGGAGAATAACCCATGGATTTGAAGAAATATATTGCCGCTGTCCAAGACTGGCCAATCAAAGGTGTCTCATTTAAAGATGTCACCCCGTTGTTAAATGATGGTCAAGCCTTTTATCAATCCATTCAAGATTTGGCGACGTTAGTTTCCAAACACAAACCCGATGTGATTGTTTCCCCAGAAGCTAGAGGTTTTATTTTTGGTGGTGCCGTTGCCAGTCATTTAAAAATCCCTTTTGTCTTGGTGAGAAAAGCAGGGAAATTACCACGAAAAGCAATTGAAGAAAAATTCACTCTTGAATACGGTCAAACCAGTTTATTTATGCACGCTGACGCCATCAAAAAAGGCCAAAAAGTATTGGTGCTTGACGATGTGCTTGCCACCGGTGGAACCTCACTTGCCATTGCAAAACTTGTCGAACGTTTAGGCGGAAAAGTGATTCATTATACATTTCTATTAAACTTAAGTTATTTACCCGGGGAAGCAAAACTTAAAACAAATGGCTACTCTGTAGACTACGTGTTAACGTATTAAACTAACCTTCTTCACCAAATAGACGATCACCCGCATCCCCTAAACCAGGAACGATGTAACCTTTGGTATTTAATTGTTTATCAATCGATGCCAGATAGATTTTTGTGGTTGGATGTTTTGCCAATACAAAATCGATGCCTTGTTGAACGCCAACTAAACCAAGATAGGTAATCAATTTTGCGCCCTTCTTCTTGATTAAATCAATTGCTTGAACGAGGGTGCCGCCGGTTGCAAGCATCGGATCAAGAATAAAGACTTCTGTTTCCGCTGTCATTTTTGGTAATTTAACGAGATAGGATGAGGCCTTTAATGTTTTTTCATCTCGAACAAAACCCAAGTGACCCACTTTGGCGGTAGGGATCATTTCGGTAAAACCATCAAGCATCCCTAATCCTGCGCGCATGATCGGAACAACCAAGACATCGTTTGCAAGTTGGTGGCCAATCATATCCGTGACCGGAGTAATGATGCCTTTCTTTTCGAGTTGAAGTTGATTGGTTGCAGGAAACACGACCATTTGGGTGATTTCTTTAACCAAGGTTCGAAAGTAATTGTTATGGGTAGATTTGTCTCTGAGGATGGTCATTTTGTGTTCAATCAAAGGATGTTTAACCAGATAGACGTTTTGGTTCATGATGATTACCTCATTTCTATTTTATCGTTTTTCACGTTTTAATTTTGTTAATTTCATTTTTTGAGGCGCAGGAACTCGTTAAGCGTTTGGTTTTTTGTTAAGATAGGAGGTATGAAAAAAGACTATCTGATCAGTGCCTTTGCTTATAGTGGAAAATTAAGAGTGGTCGCTACTCAAACCACCGCATTAACTCAAGAAGGTTGTCGTCGGCATCAAACGTTACCAACCGCTTCTGCCGCGCTTGGAAGAACATTAACGGGTGGGATTTTATTTGCAAGTAACTTAAAGGGCGAAGAGAAATATACGATTCGGATTTCCGGCGACGGACCATTGGGCGAAATCGTGGTGGATGCAAATGCCCTTGGCAACGTTCGTGGTTATGTCCATAATGGCCAAGTTCATTTCCCTGCCAACGCCAAAGGAAAACTAGACGTTGCCCGAGCGGTGGGTACACAAGGTATGATTGCCGTCGTAAAAAGTTACGGACCTGAATTTAAATTTACCGGTCAAACACCAATTGTTAGTGGAGAAATCGCTGAAGACTTGGCAAACTACTTGGTCAACTCAGAACAAATACCTTCTGCCCTAGCGCTTGGTGTACTTGTGAACACAAACGGTTCGATTGCAGCCAGTGGCGGTTACCTCATTCAAGCGATGCCTGGATGTGATGATGCCACACTCATCAAAGTTGAAGAGGCTGTAAAAAAAGCAAGACCAATTTCATCCATGCTTCAAGAAGGATTAACACCCGAAACCATTCTTAAGGAATTAATGCCAGATGGAAAACTTCAATTCTTTGAACAAAAAGCAATTCAATTTCAATGCACATGTTCGAGGCAACGAACGATTGAGACGTTGAAATTATTAGGAAAAGCAGAATTACTCGACATGATTGCAACACAAAAGGGTGCAGATGTTCACTGTAATTTCTGTAACGAACACTATGCCTTCAAAGACGTTGAATTAAAGAAAATCATCACCGAACTTGATCATCAGCAGCATTGATGACATTGATTTTAATACGCCTGCCTTAAATCGATAAATTCTGATAATAACGCGTGGCGTTATACCGTAAATAAATGAGCGCAAAAGAAACCGCAACGGTTTCTAACGTAAGAACAAACAACATTTGAATCGTTGCATCAAAAGCAAAGAGTGGATCCAAGACAAGCCATAAGATGACACCCATCCAAGCAAAACCGCCAAATACTGCGAGTAATGCTGCCAGGCTTTGTTTCACGACTTCCACTTCGTGATGATAATCAAATCTGGGAAACCACAAATTTAAATATAAGAAAAACACTGAAAGCAATCCGGCAAAGACAACCAGTATCGCCAAACCCAACACACCTTCGATGATTGAAAAAGGAAACAAGGTGAACGCGACAATCATTGTGAGGAAAACTGCAGGTAAGGTTAACCACAAATTAAAAAAGATTTTTGCTTTAAATAAAACCCAAGGTTGAATCGGCAACGTTTTTATCAAGGCGATATTTTTACCTTCTAACGATAAACTAACCGCTGGTGTATACACCGTGGAAAGTGTAAATCCCACCACCCCAAAAATTAACCAAATGGGATGAATGTTCATTGCAACCAAAATCGGTTCTAAAGTTGTAATAAGATTTGGGAATATGATCACTGCCAAGATAACCCCTAGCAACATGATGAGACCAAAACCGGTATTGATAAAGTAAATGGATGTGCCAATAAAGCGACGCCATTCTTTTTCCAAGATATGTTGGGTGATGGATTTAAGTTTGGTCGGAACAAACCGATTTTCGGTTGCAGCCGCAATCGTTCGCCGTTGGTTCATCGTTAATAAGGGTTGACTCATCATATGGATAAATAAAATTAAAATACCGAGATGAATGGCCATGAATCCGACAAATGCAAAGATGTTATAGGTGGTGATGGATGAAACAAACCATTGCCCGAGTACATCGTATGTTTGAAACGAAGCCAACCAAGATGCGGGGATGATCTCATTTGAAAAATAACTAAATGAGGCGAATGTGATAATGAACATGACAGAGAAAATGGTTTGCAACACATTCGCATGAATCCATCGTTGGGTAAGTTTACGAATCCCATAGGAAGCAAATGCGCCTAATAACATGAGTGGAATTGGCGTCACGAGTATCATCGGTAAGAATAAAAAGAATTGAAGGATACTCGGATTCGCGAAATACCACCAAACACCATAAGTAGGCAATACGAGGATGATTGCAAACAAATAAACAAAAACGAGCATTAAGGTGATTTTGGCTGCGACCACAAACTTTTGATGAATCGGTAAAGGTCCTAGTAAATCAAAATCTTTATATTGAAATAAATAACCTTGAGCTTGAAAAAATCCAAAGAGAAATCCTAACGACGATAATTGACTGAAGATGTTAAATAAAAATTGTGTGAGTTGATTCGCCTGAACCAAAACAAGGCCGAGTTCATAACTGATAAAAGTCGAAGATGACATCGTCACACCAAAAGCATAAATCAGTAAGCCAATCATCAAGATGGATTTAATTTTAGATCGGGCAATTTTTTGCCCAAAAAGTCGATGAATGCTTAATCGTTCACGAAGAAAGGTTCTTAATAGTAATCCATACATTAGCTTAACTCCAAGAATAGAGTCTCAAGGTTTTGATTCGCTAACACATCTTTGGTAAGCCCATTATGAATCAAAACACCTTGTTTAATGATTGCAATTTTGTTTGTCAGTTTTTCAACGACTTCTAAAACGTGACTAGAGAAGAATATGCTCATACCATCTTTTGTCATTTCCTTAAACGTTTCTTTTAAGACATAACTCGCCTTGGGATCTAAACCAACAAAGGGTTCATCTAAAATCAACAAAGAAGGATGATGGATGAGGGCTGCAATCAAGGCAGTCTTTTGTTTCATCCCGTGGGAGTAAGTGCTAATTGGATTTTTTAGAAAAGGTGTCATCTCAAAACTAGAACCAAAGCGATCAATCACGCGTTGTCTTTCTTGAATGGATATTTTAAATACATCGGAGATAAAATCTAAATATTGCCGACCGGTTAATTGTTCATAAAGTTCCGGATGGTCTGGGACGTATGCAATCTTTTTTTTATATTCAATCGGTTGTTTGAGGACGTCTGACCCTTGAAAAGTTATAGAACCTTTATCTAATTGATGGATACCGGAAATTGCTTTAAGTAAAGTGGTTTTTCCTGCGCCATTATGACCAACAAACCCGTATAAATCTCCAGGCTCAATTGTCAAAGAAACATCTTTTAAAGCGAGTTTTTTCTTATCATATGACTTGCTTGCATTCTTGATGATGAGCATGGTTATTTCAATTGGTTTTCAATGTCTTTTGCAATCGATTCTGGTAAGACGGTTGGTGCATAACGCTTCACAACCTTGCCTTCTTTGTTAATAAGGAATTTTGTAAAGTTCCATTTGATACTCGAACCAAATAAATTAAAGGTACTTTTTTTAAGCCATTGATAGAGTGGGTGCGTATTTCTTCCATTGACTTCAATTTTTGCAAATGGTTTAAAAGAGTTTTTTAATTTTGTTTCGCAAATATATGCTGTTTCGGCATCGCTTTCAGGAGATTGGTCCGCAAATTGATTGCAAGGAAAGTCCAAAACTTCAAATCCTTTGGAGTGATAACTTTGTTGAAGTTTTTCTAATCCTTTATATTGTGGAGCTAATCCACAGTGAATCGCCGTGTTCACAACCAAAACAACTTTGCCTTGATATTGTTTAAGGGAGACAGGTTTTCCTTGATAGTCTTTGGCAGTAAATTGATATAAATCCATGTGATGTCCTCTTTTTATATTATAAAGCTTTTAAATGGCGATAACGGGGGAAAACATCACGAATAATTTTTTGATGGGCTTCTGGGATTGGAATTGTCGATAATGCATCTTCTTTCACCCAAACGCCTTCTAATTGAATCGATGGTGGAACGGTGATTTGATAAACATCCATTAACCAGTTTTGGTGAGTAAATATATGTTTATAAATCGCTCTCTTCATCAGTTTTTGTGGTTTTAAACCTTGTGCTTCAAGCCACGCCTCAACTTCATCCATGGAAGCTTCCCATTGCGGTAATAAATAAAAGTCTTTTAATAAATTGGCCGTGTTTTTCTTCAGAAGAATCTCATCACTTTTACGAAATACAATCGTTATCCATTCTTTGGATTTGGCAATACTTTTTTTAGATAGAACTGGTAGTTGATCGGTTTGTTGATTTTGATTGGCGTAACAGGTTTTGTTTAATGGACAAGCGTCGCAATTTGGATTCACTGGTCGACATACCAATGCCCCGAGTTCCATGACCGATTGAATATAAAGTCTTGGGTTTGCATGTTCGACATTTTTTTGGTGGAGTAAATCAATCTTCTTTTTTGATTTAGGCAAACGCATGTCATCATTGATACCGTAGTAGCGACTCAAAACACGTAAAACATTTCCATCTGTTGCGGCATATGGTTGGTTATAAGCAATCGCCATAATCGCCCCAGCGGTATATGATCCAACCCCAGGGATCGCCATCACATCATCATAGGTGGTTGGAAATAATCCTTTGTGTTGGTTCATCAGATAAATTGCGCCTTCATGTAACATACGAAAACGTCGATAATAACCTAAACCTTGAACTTCTGTTAAGACGTCTTCTTGTGTTGCTTTTGCGAGATATTGGATGGATGGAAATTTTTTCATAAACGAAGAATAGTATCTTAAAACCGTTTCCATTTGGGTTTGTTGAAGCATGACTTCACTTACCCAAATCCCATAGGGTGTTGGGTGATGCCGAAAAGGTAAATCCCGTTGATGTTGAAGATACCATGTCTCTAGTTGTTTAGTAATCATCTCACTCATTATAAGGGGTTTTCTCAAGGATGAATATTTCCACTGCATGCGGATTATGACTATAATGTTATCAACGAGGTAAGGTATGAAAAAAGTAGTGGTTATTGGTGGCGGACTTGGTGGATTGTCAGCGGCCATCTCGTTGGCAGCACTTCCTGGTTATGAAATCACCATCTTAGAGAAGAACGCCCATTTGGGTGGAAAATTAAACGTAAAAGATACCAAAGGATTTTCTTTTGATCTTGGACCATCCATCTTAACCATGCCCCATATTTTCGAAGCGTTATTTGCAAAACACAATCGCAAGATGTCGGATTACATCAAGATTGAACCAGTTCGGCCTCACTGGCGAAATTTCTTTGAAGACGGCAACATCATTGATTTAACACATCGTATTGATGACATGTTAATCAACAAACAACTGACTGCCTCTGATTTAGAAGACTTAAAAAAATACTACGCCTATACAGAAAAAATATTTGGTGTCTCCGCCATGGTAGCTTTCGACAATCAATTAGAAAACACATGGGAAGCGATGCGCTTTAAACCTTCTGTCAGTATTTTCCAAAACATGGATTACTTTTCATCGATGGATCAAGGTGTCCGACGTTATGTCAAAAATCCTTATCTCGTTGATATTCTTAATTACTTTATTAAATACGTAGGTTCTTCACCATATGATGCTCCCGCGCTCATGAATTTACTTCCTTATATTCAATGGAAGTATGACTTATGGTATGTCAAAGGTGGGATGTTTAATATTTCAAAAGGGATGGTGAAGTTGATTGAAGAACTTCCCCAAATTAAAGTAAAGACGAATACAGAAGTCGTGGGTGTTGAAAAATTAAACCGTCATATTTCAACCATTCATTTAAAAAAGGGCAAACCAATCACGACCGATTTGATTGTTTCCAATATGGAAGCCATTCCCTTTTATGAAAAAATCACCAAAGAAAGTAAAGGCCTCATTCGTCGATACCAAAGAAAGTTTGAACCAGCATGTTCTGGTTTCGCCCTTCATTTAGGAACCGATAAGGTTTACCCACAACTCGCACACCACAATTTCTTTTATTCAAAGGATTCAAAAACAAACTTTAAAAATATCTTTCATCGTCGCAAACTCAATCCAGATCCAACCATCTATTTAGTCGCACCAATGCGTACCGATCCTAGTCAAGGACCAAAAGGTGGAGATATCATCAAGATTCTTCCACATATTCCATATCTTGATCCGAAGAAACCTTTTACTAAAAAAGACTATGCAACCTTCCGTGAAAATATCTTAACCAAACTAGAACGCATGGGTTTAACTGATCTTCGAAAACACATTGTGGTGGAAGAACTTTGGACCCCAGAAACCATTCAAGATATGTATTACTCCAATCGCGGTTCCATTTATGGCGTCGTCGCGAGCAGAAAGAAAAACATGGGATTTAAAGTGCCAAAACATTCAAAACTTTATGACAACGTTTACTTCGTTGGTGGATCCGTCAACCCAGGTGGTGGGATGCCAATGGTCGTATTAAGTGGTCAACAAGTCGTCGAACAAATCCTTAAATTTGAAAAGAAATAAACGATAGTTTCTTTAATAATCGTTGAAAACGAAAGCGATTATATCGTTGTAGCCATATCAAGGGTAGGTTAAATCCAAACGCATAGACGACCATAATCATCGCAATCCAAAAGTCATTAAAGATAAAAAACGTAACACAAGGGATGATTTGTAAGAGGTGGGAATATTCAGCCCGTCTTGTTTCTTCAATAAAGTCTTGAATATACTCACGTTGCGTTCCTTTTAACGTTTTCTTTTTAAATCCTTCATTGAAGATGGTCGCCCCATCTGGGATAAACTTTTTCCACAAGCGTATCTTAAGGATGGTTTCATAAAACTTTCCACCTTGTTCGTACCGTCTTGGACGATATAACCACGTATCGTTTTTAAACTTGATCGCCGGTGTGTGGAGAGTAAATTTTGATATGGTCAGATGATAAATGGGCCAAAGCACAATATTGAGGACAAACATCACCCATGGTTGAACTGGGATCAATGGAAACCAATTCATAACTCTAACTCTCTTCCTTTCCACGTCACACGCTTGTGTTGCTTAGATCGAATGCTTGATCGAATAAATAACCAAACAAAAAAGAGTAAATGAATCGGATAGATCAAGATGGTGAGGATTGAAAAGGTTCCTACTTTTCTTGCTAAGTAAAATGTGATCAAACCGACTAACAAATAACCAATCATATATGCTTGTCCAGTCCACATGAATGGGGCAACACCACTCAAGGTGGCAATAAACATGCCAGTAATCCAAATACTGACAAACGCCATCATCCATCCAGGAATAAGGCCGGCACCCGAAGCAAAATTTTTTGTCCATCCTTCGATTAAGGTTTTTAGACCTTCCGGATACATGCGAAAGACAATCGCACCTTTTCCGCCTAACGCTCTTATGGTTTTACCAGTTTGTTTTTGTAATGCTTGCCCAATGGCAATGTCTTCAAGAATTGCATGTTTTCCAGCACCATGACCATCCACCGACCAATAATCTTTTGCATCAATCACTTGGCAAGGTCCAAAAAAAGAAGTCGCCTTGATTTTCTTACCAAACGGAGTAAATAAACCAGTGGTCATCATGACGATTAAATTAAAAAACAAAGAAAGTTGTTCATATCCTTTTTTCATGATGTGATACGGTTGGATAGATAATGGCGTTTCATCAAGAAAAAAAGTTGCCAATATGTTTTCCAACCCGCGAGGTCTTAATGCGGTATCCGCATCTAAAAAGATGAAGACATCGCCCGTGGCGCGTTTTGCTCCTTGGTAACAAGCCCAAGGTTTACCAAACCAACCTTTTGGTAAAGGTTCTGCTTCAATAACGGTTGCACCAGCCTTGCTTGCTATCTTCGCCGTTCCATCGGTGGAATGGTCATCAACCACCAACCATTCATGGAGGAGGTGTTGTTGTGGTTTGATTGATGCGAGTAAAGGTTGGATGCGTTTTTCTTCATTGCGAGCTGGAATGATCACCGATATTTTTTTTGTGGATAAAAAAGAGCGCTTTTGTATGGGTGGTATGTGCCACAACAAAAATAACCCAACGGAAACAAATATCATCGAAAGTGAGATGACTATCCAATGCATAAACTTATTTTACCAAGGAAGTGAGTGTTTCGTTTTCAAACACATCATAAGCAAATCGGTATTGAGGGAATTGTTTTAATAAATATGCCTCGATGATGGATTTGTCTTCCGTTCTTCTTAATTCAATCACCATTTCTCGATGATGCTTTTCTTGAATTGGGCGGATGTTGTTGACGTATTGGGTGAGGTTATTTTTTTTAAGGCTATTTAGAATAGGTTGCGTGATGCGTTGCTTTTCTGCTTCGTTTACCACCATCGGATCAAGGTGAATCATCACGTCATAACCCCATTGCTTGCGTATACTTTCTTCAATCTCGTCAACAATATTGTGAATGGTAATAAATGAATGTTGTTCACTGACTTCAACATGAAAACTAAGCATTTGGTAATTTGGTCCGTAATCATGGAAGATAAAATTATGGGTACCTAAGATGACCGAATATGCCTTTAAGAAGGAACGGATGTTGACCATTTCTTGATGGTCTAAACTTTCTCCAAGAACGCGGCGAACCGAATGGAGAAGGAGTTTTAAGCCAGTCCATGCCATCACGAAGGCAATGAATAAACCCGCAATGGCATCAAGGGGAAGATCGATCCATGTATTTAGCATAAAACTGATCAACACAATTAACGATATGAACACATCAAATAAATTATCAATTGCCAATGCTTTTGTTGATAATAGTTTGGTTCCCCGGTAAAGATACCTTAAGTATAGATACAAGGAAAACTTGATGGCCATACCAAGAATAAGGATAACGATTGCAAATGGATTCATCGTCACAGGAGAAGGTTGTAGCATACGACGAATGGATTCAATTAAAAACTGACTGCTAACAATTACCATCAGGATTGCAATCGATAACGAGGTTAGGTATTCCCCACGCCCGTGACCTTGAGGATGATTGGCGTCTGGTTTTCTTGACGAAAGGCGTTGGCCCATCCAAAAAATGAATCCGCCAAGGGAGTCAGATAAATGATTAAAAGCGTCCGTTAGTAGTGCCACACTATTCATCCAGAAGGCAATCGTCAATTTGCCTAAAAACAACCCCGCATTAAGGCCAATAGATAAAAACGTGATATTTCGAATGCTTTGTTTGGTAAGTTTTGCTTTCATTAGGTCGATTATCTCATAGAGAAACTTATAAAATCAAAATGCCTTTTAAGGTTTATAATTAGAATTGGAGGATACCCTTATGACCTTTGGAGGTTTCCATGTCGGTATTATTGACGTTGTAATTGTTTTGTTGACACTTGTGTTTGCCATTTCTGGTTTCAAAAACGGATTGTTTAAAGAAATTACAGGGATCGCCGTTTTTTTTGCTGCGATTGCGTTAAGTGTTTTACTTGCCAGTTTGGTTGAAGATATCTTGATTAATGGTTCAACCGTTTATCAAATGTTATTTGATACCTTGAGTGGAAGTGTGTTTACAGGTAATGCAGCCTATGAAATTGTGTTGGATTCAACTCAACCGGATATCCTCACAACGATTGCAACCGGTTTAACTCAAATCGGTGTTCCAGATTTTATTTCATCAACTTTAGCTCCCAACTTAGGCTTAGGATCTTTTGATGGAACCCTTGGCAACGGTTTAGCAACTGCTGCTAGTTATTTCATTGTCCTCATTGCAAGTTACCTTGGAACCTTCCTTGTGGCTTGGTTATTGCTTTTAATCCTCACTAGCCAAATCAAAAAGTTAATCAAAGACTTTAAATTCTTTAAGTTTATTGATTCCGTATTAGGCATCGGTCTTGGATTAGTTCGAGGGGCGGTTGTGGTTGGCATCATCCTATTCATTGCCATTCTCGTTTCATCCGTTGTTCCTCAAGTATCAGAGTTCATCAACGCGGATCTTTCCACCGATACGGAAGTATTTTCGATTGGAAAAACCATCTACGAATTTGCGACCTCACTCTTGAGTCCCTTCCTTTCACTCTAACTTTATCCATGAATTCGTTTGCATAGCGTTTATCGATATCTCGATATCTTTTTAGTGTAAAATTGAAACGTGATGGAGGTAATGATAAAGAAAAATGAACGTTATGAACTAAATAAAAATCTTGCACAAATGTTAAAAGGTGGCGTCATCATGGACGTTTGTAATGTGGAGCAAGCCAAGATTGCAGAAGCTGCTGGGGCGGTTGCGGTGATGGCATTAGAACGCATTCCTGCTGATATTCGCGCCGCTGGTGGTGTAGCAAGAATGAGTGATCCAAAAATGATTGAAGCGATTCAAAAAGCAGTCACGATTCCCGTCATGGCAAAAGTTCGGATTGGTCATTTTGTTGAAGCCCAAATCCTTCAAGCATTAGAAATTGACTATATTGATGAATCTGAAGTCTTAACGATGGCAGACGACACGCTACATATTAATAAACATCCTTTTCAAGTTCCGTTTGTTTGCGGAGCAAAAGATTTAGGTGAAGCATTGCGCAGAATTTCCGAAGGTGCTTCCATGATTCGCTCCAAGGGCGAAGCAGGCACAGGTGATGTTATTCAAGCAGTTCGCCACATGCGCGCGATCATTAGTGAAATGCGCCGTATCCAATCCTTAAACGAAGACGAACTCTATGTGTTACAAAAACAATGGGGTGTTTCTTTAGATTTAATTCAATACGTTCATAAACATGGCAAATTGCCAGTGGTTTTGTTTTCTGCAGGTGGGGTTGCGACGCCCGCCGATGCGGCATTGATGATGCAACTAGGTGCTGAAGGTGTTTTTGTCGGATCTGGTATCTTTAAATCCGGTGATCCAAAAAAACGTGCAGAGGCAATTGTTAAAGCAGTCACGAATTTCCGAAATCCAAAAGTCTTACTTGAAGTCTCGCGCGATTTAGGTGAAGCCATGGTTGGATTAAACGAAGATCAAATTAAAGTCTTAATGGCTGAACGAGGCAAGTAGTTCCTTTGCGTATTGGCGTCCTCGCGTTACAAGGCGCATTCATTGAACACCGCCACACCTTGACCACGATGGGTGTTGATCATTTTGAAATTCGCCAAAAACAAGATCTGGATCAACCTTTTGATGGTTTAATTTTACCGGGTGGAGAAAGTACAACCCAAGGAAGACTATTAAAGGAGTTGGGTTTATTTGAACCCTTAAAAAAGAAAATCTCTCAAGGATTGCCAACCCTAGGAACATGTGCGGGTATGATTTTGCTCGCCACATCGATCAGCAATGAATCCTATCATCATTTTGGAACCTTACCGATCGAAGTGACCAGAAATTATTTTGGTCGCCAACTCGGGAGTTTTCATCGTGAAGTAGTCTTGGATGGCAAAAAAATTGATTTAACTTTTATCCGCGCCCCCATCGTCAAAGCAGTTAAACCAAATGTGAAGGTCTTACTTAAAGTCGATGATCTAATTGTCGCTGTTCAATACGGTAACCAAATTGGTTTATCGTTTCATCCAGAACTTACCAAGCAAACGTATTTTCATGAAAAATTATTAAATCTGATTCAAAAGAAATAAAGATGAAAGCTCAAACCACTCGAGTCAACAAACGCTCGATGCACGTTCAAGGCTTTAGTTTGGCGTTATTATCTGCAATCTTTTTTAGTTTCAATGTTCCAGTGACCAAGTGGTTACTGACTTATGTTTCACCCTATTGGTTGGCAAGTTTGTTATATGCTGGCTCAGGCATCGGTACCTTTATATTTAAAAAACTTCAGGTTCGAAGCATTGAAAAAATCAAACCCGTTCGATATCGGTTGAGTTGGTTTGCTTTGATGATTGTGCTGGATATCATTGCCCCAATTTTCTTTTTATTCGGATCAATCCAAACCGATGGGAATTTAATTGGGTTGCTCTCGAACGCAGAACTGATCTTTACACTGGTCTTTGCGATCATCTTATTTAAAGAATCCTTGAATGGTTTATCTTGGAGTTCGTTATGTTTAATTTTGGCAGGTATATTCGTCGCGAATATCGGAGTCAATTTGAATACCTTTAACGTGAACGGTATCTTCATAATCATTGCGGCGTTGTTGTGGGGTTTTGAAAATAACATCTCTAGAAAACTTAGTTTTGGAAACCCACTTGACGTTGTCATCATTAAAGGTTTCGGGACAGGAATTGGAACCTTGATCATCGGGCTTGTGCTCAACGAATCAATTCCTAACCTGTTTTGGATAGGGCTTGGATTGGTTTTTGGTTTTTTAATTTATGGGGTTAGTTTGATTTTTTATGTCACGAGTCAACGTCAATTTGGAGCGGCAAAAGTACAATTGATTCAAAGCTTTGCACCCATTCTTGGAGGCATCATTGCTTGGTTCGTGTTTCAAGAAACGTTGATGGCCAGAACCCTTCTTGGATATGGATTGGTCATCATCGCATTAATTTTGATGGGTTATGACGCGATGCGAAAACCACAACCATAAGATAGCGGTTTCAATCATTTCCACCCCCTTTTTACCAAGAAATAGCATAAAATAAAGAAGATGAAAAACCTTAAAATCGCCCTTGGGCAAATGCGGGTCATACCTGGTCAACCTTCACAAAATTTTGCAACGCTTGCAAACATGGTAGCGGATGCAAAACGCCAACTGGTTGATTTGATCGTCTTCCCAGAACTGTGCATCACCGGTTATTTAATTGGTGATCAATTCTTAGACAATGAATGGGTTGATTTTGCAGTCTCGTTTAATGAAAAAATTAAAAACCTTTCAAAAGATATCATCATTGTATGGGGAAATGTTTTTACGCTTGGCGCAAACCCAGCTATCACCAACAACGATTCACGATTAGCAAAATTAAATGCAGCGTTTATGGCCTATAACGGTCAGTATTTAAATAGAAGCAACGGGGTTTATCCAGGAGTTTACCCAAAACGATTATTCCCAAACTATCGGATGTTTGATGACCAACGATATTTTTTACCTGGTCGAGAATTTGAAGAAAAATTAAACTTAAAAGTCAAATCTTTTTTAGATCCTTTAACGGTCGTTTATCAAGGTGAAACCATTCGTTTTGGACTAGAGGTTTGTGAAGATATGTGGGATGCTGCCTATGGTTTTTCACCTTCTCAAGAATACTTAAAGCAAGGTGTGGATTTACTGATTAACATTTCTGCTTCTCCATGGACACTTGATAAAGAAAAGTCTCGGCAAGAACAAATTAAAAAACATGCAAGGGTTCCTTTTATTTTTGTGAATAAAGTTGGCGCGGATAACAATGGTAAGAATGTGGTCTTGTTTGAAGGTGGCTCGATGGTTTTTAATTCAAAGGGCGAATTAACGATTCAAGCTAATGAATTAGCTGAACCGGAATTACTCGTCAAACACATTCAAGATATTCATCGATTACCTGCGCAACCGAAAAAGCTTTATGCGATGTTAAAAAAAGGAATTGCGTACTTTGATGAACAACTCTTCCAAAAAAAGGTGCCATGGATTGTCGGATTATCTGGCGGCATAGATAGTGCAGTTTCTACAGCGTTACTTACCGAAGTGGTTGGTAAAGATCGCGTTTTTGCTTATTCGTTACCGACACCTTTCAATAGTGACGCGACCAAACAAAATGCACGTGATATCGCTCAATCACTTGGCATTCATTTCCAGGAAATTAGCATTCAACCAATCGTGGATGCATTTGTTCAGTTACAACCACAAACCGATCTGCTCACCAAAGAGAATATCCAAGCTCGTGTCCGTGGCAGTGTATTGATGAATCTTGCCGCTGAGAAAAAAGGCGTTGTCTTAAATAACGGAAACAAAATTGAAATCGCGTTAGGATATACAACCCTTTATGGGGATACGATTGGTGCAATCGCCCCCCTTGGTGATTTAACCAAGATGCAAATTAACGAATTGGCGACATGGATTAACGAGCACTGGAAAAAAACAATCATTCCTAAGAACTTAATTGCAACCATCAAGGACGGCGTACCAACCTTCGCTTTAAAACCATCCGCAGAATTAAAGACCAACCAAGTCGATCCAATGAAGTGGGGTTACCATGATTGGTTAATCCATGAGCTGTTAAGTTTTCCTTCGCTCGCACCTGAACGTATCTTAATGATGTATCATCAAAAAAAATTACCTCCTGTTGTTGAAACCTTGGTCCGCCATTACGGTTTGACAGATGGTAATCTGTTTGTTCAAGATCTTGAATGGGTTTTAAACCTATGGAATCGTTCTTATTTTAAACGGGTTCAAATGCCACCTAACATCATCATCTCTAAAGGTGCATTTGGATATGACTACCGCGAAGCACAAGTGGCTTATGAAAAAACAGCACATTATCTAGAACTCGTTCGTTTGATTCGCCATGACTAATTTTCACCAAGCACCGGCAACGTTCATCCAAAACATTTCCATCAATGTTAACGACCGTAAAATGATGGTTCAATTTTATCAGTGGATAGGTATGATAGTTTTATCTGAAACCCCAACCTCAACAACGCTCGGGACCTCCCAACCATTCCTCACGCTCATCCATGATCGACCTTACGCCGTTGAGAAAAAACCCACTCAAGGTTTATACCATGTTGCTTATTTAGTTCCAGATCGACAAACGTTGGGCAGTGTACTCAACCATTTGCTGCAAGCGCGGTATCCGTTGCAAGGCCTTTCTGATCATGGCGTTTCGGAAGCTATTTATTTAGCAGACCCAGAAGGAAATGGGATTGAAATTTATGCAGATCGTGATCCTAAAGATTGGCCTAAAGAAGGCAACCAATTAAGCATGATCACGGATATGATGGCATACAAAGATGTACTCACCTTGGCAAAACCTTTCAAAACATTTCCCAAAGATACGGTACTTGGTCACCTTCATCTTCATGTGGGTCGTTTAAACGACGCAACGTTACATTATCAACAATATTTTAAATTTGACATCATGCAGCATTACGGAGACAGTGCTACATTTCTTTCTTCGCATGGATATCACCATCATTTAGGGATTAACACCTGGCGAGGAAAAGATGTGCCAAAAAAAGACCCATTCACAACCGGCATCATCGGTTATCAAGTGTTCGGTAAAAACTTGAAATCATTTGTTGATATCGTTGGTTTAAACGTGACGGTTAGGTTTTAAAATAATAATCCAACAACCATTACAAGCAAGACAATGAATGGAGCCGGTATTTTCCTGATGAATAAAAGGAAGGTTGTCAGTACCACATAAGTGTAGGTTAACCATGATGGTGTTAATAAACTTAGCTGCGTCAATGCAGTGAGTGAGATCAATGCTGCAGTGGCAACCCGAATGCCTGATAACATTTGTTTCATCCATTGCCGTTTTCTTAATGCTTGCCAAATCGGATAAACAAAATAAACGAGTAAAATTCCTGGTAAAAAAATCACGAGACCAGAGGTTATCCCAATCAGCCAAGAGAATGAATCTCCAGCAGAAGCTTGCGCCCCAACAAAAGCCGCAAAGCTAAACAAAGGACCAGGTATGGCTTGATCGATTGCATAACCTGCTAAAAAGGTTTCTAAAGAAATAAAAGTCTGTTGAGTGACAAGATCCTGAATCATATACGGAATCACAATTTGACCGCCGCCGATCACGGAATATCCATAACGATAAAATGATGTCATCAATTGAAACCATGGTTGTTGAATCGAGGTTAATAAGAGTAGGTTTACCAGTGCGATGCCAACCACTAACATTAACCAAATCCAAGGCACGCGAACGGAAACACTTGGGGCTTTGGATTGAATGGGATGCCAAATCCATTTGATCAAACCAGCGAGGATGAGAATCATGGGAACCGACCAACTGGCATAAGGTAACAATAAGAAACCCACCACAACAGATAAGAAAAATAAAATCCAATCGTCTTGTTTTTGAAGTACTTTTTTTGATAGTGACCAACCAGCGTATGCAATAAATCCAATTGCAATCGAAGGAAGAATATTGAATAGAATTGAGAATTGGTTTTGATTGATCACCACATCAAAGAAAACACCAACAAACGTCATGATTAAAATTGCTGGAAATGCCCAGACCATAAAGGTTAGGAATGCTAACAGTGGTCCACCCACCATATAACCAATCGCGGTTATCGTTTGGGTACTACTCGGTCCTGGAACAAACGCAAAAACACCAATCATTTCTGAAAGGGTTTCTTCATCTAGGTGTTTCTTTTTTTGGACAAGGATGTTTGAAAACACGCCATAATGTGCCTCTGGACCGCCAAAGCTACTAAGTGAACAAATCAGGACATCAAGTAGAAAGCCTAGATATTTCCTCATGATTGATCTTGAATCCACACGGCGAGGGTATTTAACGCATGAACAGGAAGTGATGCTGTATGAGGAATCCTCCATGCACCTTTACTGGTCATCGCTTCAGGAAAAATGGTTAATAAGTACGTGATGCCTTTGGGCCCGGGATAAATACCAAGATGGTGTTCATAATAGGCAAGATGAACCAAATTATTTTTACCTTTAAAGGTTGGCATTTGATAACTCATCACGAGATTTGCATCCTTAAGATGAGAAGAAAAGATTCGAAAAACCTTTTTTAATCGAGTTTGAACTTGACTCGGTGCGTGTTGAATGTAGCTTTCAAATATTGTTGGATATGTCATTTTATTTCCAAAATCATTATAAAGGTTTAAAATAAATCTCAATAGAGGAATGACATCATGGAAAAAAAACAAAACCCCGAGGTTGCAATATTATTAGCAGCGTTTGATAAACATCACGAGAAAACCAAAGCTCTTGATTACGTGATGAACGTCGCCAATTTTGACGCTGCTACAATTGCACCAAAAAACGATGGTGCAGTCAATGAACGTTCTCAAGCGATGGGTTTTTGGGCACTTGAAGGTTTCAACCACCAAAACAACCCAGATTATGACAAGCTTATTGCCAAGCTTGCTTCCCATGCAGATTCATTGACTCCGGAGATGAAGCGAACACTTGTATTGGTAAGAAAACGAATTGATCAACTTAAAAAGATTGATCCAAAAGATTACCAAGACTTTGCAATCCTATTATCCCAAGCACAAACGGTATGGGAAAAAGCAAAAGAAAAAAATGATTTCCCAAGCTATGCCCCTTACTTAGAAAAAATCCTTGGTTATGTTAGGAAATTTGCAACCTTAACCAAAACGGTAGAAGGACCTTTATACAATCAACTCCTTGATGATTATGAAGAAGGAAACACGATTGAAAAATTAGATGCTTTCTTTGCAACCCTAAAAGCAAGAATTGTCCCACTATTAAAAAAGATTCAACAATCCAAAGTAAAGATTCGTACAGACTTTATGTCACGTAAGTTTGCCAAACATGACCAATTGGATTATGCAAAAAAACTATTAACCTTCATCGGTTACGACATGAATGCCGGTCTTCTTGCCGAATCGGTACACCCATTTAGTAGCGAAATTAGCCCAAGTGATGTTCGCGTGACCACCCACGTCTATGAAGATAACTTCATTTCAAGTATTTACTCCACCGCCCACGAAGGTGGTCATGGTATCTACGAACAAAACATTGGCCCAAAATTAAAAGGCACCTTACTTGGTGGTGGTGCTGCGATGTCGATTCACGAATCCCAATCACGCTTTTATGAAAACGTACTCGGTCGCTCTTATGGATTTACAAAACTAGTCTTTCCTCAACTGAAGAAACAATTTAAAGAACAATTTAAAGATGTCTTCATTGATGAATACTATCAAGCGATCAACGAAGTCAAAGCGTCGTTAATTCGAACTGAATCCGATGAATTAACTTATAGTCTTCACGTCATGGTCCGTTATGAAATTGAAAAACGTCTCATCGATGGTTCCTTAAAAGTGAAGGATTTACCAAAAGCTTGGAATGAACTTTATGAAAATTACCTTGGTGTCAAACCAAGTAATGACCGTGAGGGCTGCTTACAAGATGTCCATTGGTCCGGTGGTTCATTTGGTTATTTCCCTTCTTATGCATTAGGTAATGCCATTTCCATTCAATTACTAAAGACAATGGAGAAAACCTTATCGTTGGAAAAAACGATCGCAAGTGAAAACTTAATCCCCATTCGTGATTGGTTTTCAAAGCATGTCTATGTTCACGGAAAAATGTATCCGCCTTTTGTCTTGTTAAAGAAGGTCACCGGTGAAGATTTAAATCCATCATATTATTGTGACTATTTAGAAGCAAAATTTAGCAAAATCTACAAGATTTAAACATTTTCTTTGACTCGTGATTCATTTGATTGACTTATTTTTGGCGTTCTTTAAAATAGTCATCATATGAACTTTTCAAAAGTATCCTTCATCCTCCAATCAATTGCGATGATGATTTTACTTGGGTCCGTTTATCTATGGGGTGTTTTTCGTGTTGACGTCGAATTAGTCTTTGGTGTGAATGCAAGTTTAAGTGGATTACCTTATATGGTGTCCTTGGTCAGTTATGCATTGTCGATGTTTGTCGCGGGAAGATACATGAAGACACATCGTTCATGGATTATTTGGATTGGTGTGAGTAGTTTCGTCCTTGGTTTTTGGTTAGCCAGTATGAGTACAGCGTTCTATCAACTCGTGTTAAGTTATGGTTTTTTAATTGGAACCGGTGTTGGTTTACTTTATGGGGTACCCATTTATATTGTTCAACAATCCTTTGAAAAAAACATTGGGTGGTACTCTGGATTAATCCTCATGGGTTTTGGTTTATCGAATACTATCATGACGCCAATCGTGAATACCGTCCTTGCGAACCAATCCATCCAAGACACGATGATGTTGTTGGGTTGGCTTGCACTCGGTGTCTTTTCTTTGACGATCTGGCCTTTATTTCAAAAACTACCACAACCAACAATTCAATTATCTTTACCTGTTAAGAGTTACGATAAGCCAGCTTTTCGTTCTTTATATGTTGTCTATATCCTAAGTCTTATATCTGGTTTAACCATCGTCGGCATCACGTATCGTGTTGGCATCATCAGTTACGAATTTGATGATCAATTCATTACGATTGCGATTAGTATCTTTGCCTTCTTTAATGGTGTCTCTCGACCTTTTTTTGGCGGTTTGGTTGACCGCTTTGGTTTTTTTAAGGTTGCGTTTTATAGTTTAATGTCGTTGGTCGCCAGTGGGTTCATATCGTTGTTTAACAATGGTCAATATCCATTTTTATTCGCCATCAGTTATGGTGCATTTTGGTTTGGTTTAGGAAATTGGATGGCATTGATGCCATTATCGATTAAGACGATTTTTGACAAATCTTTATTCTCGAAACTTTACGGTAAATTGTTTACAGCATACGGTGTCGCGGCTGTGATTGGAACTTTATTTTCTGGGGCCATTCTTGACCTAACCCAAACCACATGGCCAATTTACGCATTGATTGTATGTGCCAATGTCGTTAACTTATTCTTAGTGTTATGGTTAAAACAACGATATCAATTAAAGTTTTTTAAGTAGTGCGATTTTTGCAAAAGCTTTTTGATAAATGGGAATCATTCTTGGTTCGTGGACAATCTTTAAGACCGTGGAAATCGGAAACCATTTTACTCCAGAGTTTTCTTCGATATTCACAATTGGTTTTTCTTTTTCATCTGCAATCACAAGATAGGTGGCGTTCAAATGAAGGTGGTCACTGACGTGTTTGCCGTGCTTGATGTGGTTGGGAACATAGATGGTGTCTAACATAAACACATCTGTGGAATAAGGTCGAATCTTTTTGAGCCCAGATTCTTCTTCTGTTTCTTTTAAGGCGACATGGAGCATGTCGTCATCGCCATCATTATGGCCGCCTAACCAACCCCATGACTTATAAATATTATGATGGGCAAATAGTACTTTATCCATCCGTTCATTAACAACAATGGTTGAGACTGTGAAGTGGGCAATCAGGTTGGTCCGAAGCAAGTAATCCGGATTGCGGTCAATAAACGCCAAAATGGCACGCTTATCAAAAGCTTCCTGTTCGTTGAATGGTTGATAAGCTTGAATGATTTGCTTTAACATCTTATTTATTTTACTTGTTATAGGGTTTGAATAAAATATAATTATGAGTGATGTTCCCTGAAATTAAAATCCCTTTTAAGTGGTTCCTTGGATTGGCTCTTGGTGGTCTCGTTATCCTGTTACTCGCTGGTCCTTTTATGCCACTAGTCAATGGCCTTGTTTCCATCTACCTTCACCCATCTTTACTTGTGAGTGACTACGTGGCAATTGGTGGGGTCCATGCTACCATCATCAATGCTTGGGTTGTCAGTTGGTTCGCTATCTTGGTTCTTCACCGCATGAAGGTTAAATTCTCAGGTGTGGCATTGGCAGGTGTGGTGACCATCTTAGGTTTTACTTTTTTTGGAAAAAACTTGCTCAATATTGCTCCAGTCTGGTTAGGTTTTTATTTATATGCGTTGATGAAACGAACGGCGTTAAACCAATACACTGGGACATTTTTGTTTGCATCCGGTATTGCTCCGATCACCAGTTTTATGATGTTTGGTATTCCTGATTTAAGTTTAATGATCGCCATCCCACTGGGTATTTTATCTGGGATTATTGCTGGTTGGTTAACTCCAATGGTGGTGTCAATTGTGGGTAAATTTCACCAGGGTTATAACCTTTATAACACTGGATTTGGGTTGGGTTTTATTGCGATGTTATTTACAGCAATCTTAAGAGCGTTTGGTGTTGATGTAGCGGTTGAATCAACCCTCACGTTCAATAGTCACAACTTCTTCTTTTTCTTTACGCTTGTGACGTCATTACTTTTGATTGTTGGGGCTTATGTCATCCATCGCCAAGCGCATCGGCCATGGTTGCGATTATTACAAAGCCCAGGAAACTTACCTTCAGACTTTTATAAAGAGTATGGACTAGCAGCAACTTTACTTAATGTTGGATCGATTGGATTATTAAGTTTATTCCTTGTTCAATCTTTAAATTTTCAGATTTCTGGTCCAATGTTTGCAGGCATTTTAACGTTCATGGGTTTTGGAGCGTATGGAAAACACATACGAAATTCATTACCTGTTATCACCGGTTTAATATTGGCTTCAATGATTCCGGGATTTTCTTTAACGAATCTAGGTCCTAGTATTGCTGTTTTTTTTGTCACAGCATTAGCACCCGTTGGTGGTAAGTTTGGCATTTTCTATGGTTTACTTGCTGGATTTATTCACCTAATCATTGCCCCTCAAGCGTTAGCGCTACAAGGTGGATTTGATTTATATAATAATGGATTTACAGCTGGTTTAGTCGCGGGTATCGTCGTCGTCATTGCCCAAAACTTTCCCATTTCAAGCATACGTTGGCCATTTCGAAAAACGGTTAAACACTAATGCAAAGCTTTCAATCGGTTGCAGTTGTGATACCAGTTTTTCGCCCAAACGAAAACCTGATTAGATTAATTGATGAAATCAGACGTCAATTCCATCAAACCATTATTGTGGTTGATGATGGAAACCAAGATCAAAGCATCTTTGCTAAATTGAAGGATGTGGTTTTGTTACACCATCAAAAGAACCAAGGAAAAGGTGCGGCCTTAAAAACCGCATTTCAATATATTGTAGAAAACCTTGAGCACATTGAAGGTGTGGTGACTGCGGATGCGGATGGTCAACATCCTGCAGCGGATATTCAACGATTTATTCAATTGCTGGATCAGGACAACCGCCCTTTTTACATGGCCACCAGAACCTTTGATCGTAGGACGCCGTTAACCAATCGTTTAGGAAACCTCATTACAAGAAAAATCTTTTCTTGGGTAACCGGGCAAACCATCTTGGATACGCAGAATGGATTAAGGGGAATCCCACGTTGGTTATTACCTTCATTGATCAAGATCCCTCAAAATCGATACGACTATGAAATGGCAATGCTAAAAGATGTGGCCAATCAAAAAACAACCATCATCCAAGTGCCTACACAAACCATCTATGCACAAGAAGGTGCAGTGAGTTCGTTTAACCCTTGGAAAGATTCGGTGATGATCTATCGGATTTTATTAAAAAGCTGGATACGTTTCTTGTTTGTTGCTCTCACCAGTTTTATTTTGGATTATGCGTTGTACTTATTCTTTTATCAATTCATACAAGGTTCCTGGCGCGTGATTTTGTCTGTGGTGTTTGCAAGGTTAATTTCAGGTGTCTTTAATTACGCACTTAATCGATTTTATAGTTTTCAATCCAACGCTAAATTTATCAAATCTGGATTTCAGTATTTGTTTTTGTTTTTCATCATCTTAACCGCTTCCGCTTTTGGAACAGACTTCATTGTATTTTTAGGTTTATCTCACACTATTGCAAAGCCGTTGGTCGATATGGTTTTGTTTTTTGTTTCTTATCAAGTTCAAAAGCGTTATATTTTTAACACACCACAATCATGAAAAAGAATCTTACGCTTTTTACAATTGTTTATTGCATTGCCTTAAGCACGGGCACTGGTTATTCCTTACTTGATACCTTTGTCTTTACATTAGGTGGCAACAGCGGTTCAAATATCTTGTCTTCTAGTAGTAGTGAATCAACTCCGCCAACATCTATCACACCCACCTATACAGCATTCTCGTACATCGACCAAGATATCACCTTGGATATTGATGTGATTCGGCGATATGAAACGCAAGTTTATGTGGCGGTTTTAACAACCACCAATCATCGACTTATCAAATCCGCATTCGGTTTTGATACGTACGGAAGAAATTATAAAGAAAAAACATCGGTTATGGCGACAAGAAAAGAAGCCATTTTTGCAATCAACGGAGACTATTATGGCTTTCGAGATATTGGATTTGTGGTGAGAAACGGTATTGTCTATCGTATTACCCCTCGCCCTGCAGATGCAGATGATGCAGTTATTTTAAAAGATAACGGAACCATGCAAACCATTGAAGAAGTGAACACAAGTTTACAAACCCTCAATAGTCTACAACCTTGGCAAGTTTGGTCGTTTGGTCCAGTACTCATGAATCAATCCGCAATTGTGGTGACACCTTCAACCAAAGTACCTTATGAACTTTCAAGTAACCCTAGAACTGCAATAGGACAAATCAACGACAATCAATATATGTTTGTGGTTTCCGATGGCAGAACGTCTGAAAGTGCTGGATTATCGGTATACGAGCTGGCATCTATTTTTGATGAATATAACGCACGTTTTGCTTATAACCTTGATGGAGGAGGTTCTGCAACCATGTGGTTTCATGGCCGCATCATCAACAAGCCAGTCAATAGTGGATCCACCATTTCTGAACGATCGATAAGTGATATCGTTTATGTTGGTTATGAACTTTAAAATTAAACTAGGTGTCGTTTATGGCATCGTGACAATCTTTGTCGCTATGTTTTCATATGTGTATTTGAGTTTTGTTCCCGGTGTCTTTAACCTTTGGATGGTGGGGGTTGCAACCGTACCGTTCGTCGGTGGGTTCATTGAATTACTTATCCGTAAACAAAAAAACACCTCAGTGGGATGGACTTTTTATCGATTGGGTTTGGCAACCTTAACCGTGCAACTCATCTTAAAGGGAATTTATGATATTGCCTTATCAAGTTTTCGTGGAGAAACCTTTTATGTGATTGCCTGGATTGCTTTAATCACTATAGGCTTATTTGTACAAGCTAGAGAATAATCCGCCATTGATTAGCTTTAGCATATGCAGTTAAGCGTCGATCTGGGTTTACACAAATCGCTTCTTTCGCTTTTTTGAGTAAGTCTAAATCCGCGTAAGCATCAGAATAGGCTTTGGTTTTGCTCCACATAAATGCTTTAAATTGTTTTTCAATCGCTGGAACTTTGTGTTTTGCTGAAAGAATTTCAATATTTGATTTAACTTTTCCGTCCGCGTTAAAAAGGGTCGTTCCAAGAATATAATCAAACCCCAGTGATCGGTATCGTTCAAGGAAAACATCAAAATTTCCCGAGAGCAAGATGGTCGTATAACCATCGACCTTATCTTTTTGGATTTGTTTCACTAGTTTTTTATGGAGACTCTTTTTACTTTCTTCATACAGGGAATCCAAGAATACACTCAATTGGTCAAACGAAACCGAGCCAAATAATTGACCCACTTGTTCCATAGCCCAATACCGAAAACGTTCTCGTTGAATCCCGAATACTTTTAGTTTTTGAAGAATATATCTTGTATAAATGCGACGCTTAATATTTTTAAATTGAGTTTGTGGTAAACCTGATTGTTCCCAATGTTTAAGAATCATGGGCACGGTTTGTGCTTGTAGTAAGGTTCCATCAAAGTCGTAAATTGCGTATTTCATAAACACGATTATTATACCAAGATTGTTCAACGCACTCACCACCATGTTTATAATGGAGAAAGGTGGTTGAATCCATGAAAAATCTTAAAGGTACTGTGTGGGTGGTGACAGGCGCTGGTAACGGCATTGGTCGTGCATTAACCCTCCATCTTCTTCGTCAAGGTGCTAAAGTCGCGGCAATCGATATTTCTGAATCTTTTTTAAAAGAAACACAACGGGTTGCGAAGGCGAAAGCAAGTGATCTCAAAACGTATGTGGTTGATATTACAAACGAAAACAAGGTCTTTTTGTTACCAGATGAAGTCATCAAGGATTTTGGCCAAGTTGATGGTTTGATTAATAACGCAGGAATCATTCAACCATTCGTGAGGGTGAGGCAATTAAAAAACGAAGATATTCATCGTGTCATGAATGTGAATTTTTTTGGAACCCTCCACATGGTCCGAGCATTTTTACCACACTTGGTAAAACGTCCAGAAGCAAACCTTGTCAACGTCTCAAGCATGGGAGGATTTGTTCCTGTTCCGGGTCAAGCGATTTATGGCGCATCCAAAGCGGCCGTGAAATTATTAACCGAAGCACTTTATGCAGAACTTAAAGGGACGCCTGTAAAAGTAACGGTGGTATTCCCTGGAGCAATTGGAACCAACATCACCACCAACTCTGGTGTAGATATGAACATGTCAAAAGCAGATGCTGAAAAGATGGCGAAAACACAAAAGACACTCTCTCCTGAAAGCGCTGCGGCAATGATTGTTGAAAAAGGAATCAAACAAAATCGTTATCGATTAACCGTAGGAAAAGATGCCCGCTTCCTTGATTTGATGAGTCGTTTCTTTCCTAAAATGGCAACCAATACGATTGCAAACGCGATGAAGAATCTTTTAAAGTAGGATTAGCGACGTAAATATTCGCGATGCCCGTTGACGATACTCGTTAAAACAAATCGATGCCGACTATTGGGAATGGTGGACGTAAAATTTAAACTCTTTTCACGATGTTCATAACCCGTCATCAACCGTTCATACGTTGAAAAGTCAGCTTTACGACGTTGATGAATCGTGGTTAAAAAAGCTTTTTTATCAAGCATTTTTTCGTACGCGGGTTGAAGTGTGAGATAAAAACTTTCTCCGGTCGCCCCAGATCCATAAGAAAACATGCCGATGGTTTCATTCGCTAAGGATGTTGGGTAAGTCGTTAACAACGAAATCAATGACAAGTAAAGCGACCCATTGTAAATATTTCCAACTTCCTTATTGAAAGCTTTGGTCGCCATTAATACTTCGGGACTTAATGGTTCCATTAATACTTCCGATGCTTTGTCGCTCATCGTCGCAAACGGCATATGGAAACAAACGAACTTTAATGGTTTTTCTGGGCGAACTTGTTTGAGTAATTCTTTGTAACTTCGAATGGAAAGTTTACCATCCACAATGGGAACTTGAGAAAAAGATGGTCGATAAAAATCTTTATTATTTTCTACAATCGCTTGGCCTTCTTGAATCACTGCAAGTCGTGGATTGTTGCTCACAATCATCGCAACCGCACCTGCACCTTGGGTTACTTCTCCTGGTGTATTGAGACCATACCACGCAACATCACTGGCAATGACCAATGCTAATTTATCAGGATGTTGGGCGACGTAATCTTTCGCCAACATAAGCGCGCCAGTTGCGGCATAACAAGCTTGTTTGACTTCTAAGACACGGCAATTTGGTTGTAATTGTAAAAGTGCGTGTAAATAAACGCCCGCAGATTTAGAAAAATCAACACCAGACTCTGTAGCAAACAATAACAACCCAATTTGATGTTCTCGACCCTTGATGAGGTCAGCGCTTGCTTCTGCGGCCATCGTAATCACATCTTCAAACGGATCAATTAAAGACATTTTTTCTTGGCCGATGCCTACGGTATACTTTTCTACCGCGACTTGCCGAACCACCGCTAGTTCAGCGAGATCAAGATAAACTTGTGGGGTATAAAAATTGATTGCATCGATGCCGACTTTATTCATGTTGCTTACTTTCTTTCTATAGCGGTATGGGCCCGCATTAATTCATGAGGATTGGTTAAGGCTGCAAGTAAGGAAAGTTCTCCTGCAAGCACCGTGGCTGCAACCAAGTGGGCAAGGGTTTGACTACCACCTTGGCCAATGCAACCCATTTTTTCTAAGCGTTCTTTAAACGGTGTTTCATTTTTACCATTGCCAACTGTCCCAACAATAATATTGGGTATGGTTACAGAAAAATAAAGATCCTGATTGCGAACTTCGGCATAGGTAATCCCTTGTGAACCTTCAACAATATTCGCAGCATCTTGTCCAGTTGCAAGATAGATGGCAAGCAACATGTTGGCATAATGTGCGTTTGCACTGTGAATAGAACCCGCCATGATGGAGCCAATTAAATTTTTCTTAATGTTAAGGTCAACGAGTTTTTCAGGGGTTGATTTTAAATCTTCTTCAACGATTTTACGAGGGATGGTGAGTTCTGCGATAACATGCTTACCTCGACCCTTAATTGCATTAATTACACTTACTTTTTTATCCACGCACATGTTGCCGGAAACGGAAACGTAGGTTGTATTTTTAAATTGCTTTAAAATCAAATCTCCAATACCATCGGCCACTAATGTCACCATGTTGTGACCACTTGCGTTATCAGAAAAAATCGCAATTCTTAAATAGACTAAGTTCGCAACTTGATAAACATCAATGGCTTGTAATTTTGCGTAACGACTTAATTTATCCACCACTTCTTTTTGTAATGTGCTTATGTTCACCTTCGCATATTGACCAATCTTCGCTGCTTCGGATGCATCTTTTGCTTCAAGTGTGATCGAACGCGTCATCAAATCACTGATAAGGGTAGAACGAATGCCACCGGCATTTTTTATGACCTTCAATCCGCGTTGAACTGAAAAAAATAATGTGGTTTCCAAGGTTGCTAATGGGATTTGAGTTGAATTGATGGTTGAGATTTGACCTAAGTTTGTCACTGAGGAAAAGGTAACCGGACCAACCCACCTTGTGGGAATGGGTGTAAACATATCTAAATTTTCTTTCATACTATAATTTTATGATAAATCGAGGGAGAAAACCTATTAAATGTTTTCTTGGTCATAAAATTTATGACCAAGGTGTAATAATTCTTGATCTTGGCCCAACTTTGCAACCAAGATTAAACCATTGGGTTTGCCATCCATGTAACCAATCGGTAAACATAAACAAGGATTGCCATAGATCGGGGCAAAACCTAGCCAAGTTGGTGTGATGAGCGCATCCAATTGCTTGCTCACCAACATGTCTTGAAACTGACTCGCTTCATGTTTTAACGTTTGATATAACTTTTCGTAATCTGCATCAAGGATGGATGGCATCTTTTCACTGGCAAGCAGTGTGGCTTGGCCATAACGTAAGCATCGTTGAGGATGCTTTATATTAAATTCAATAATCTCTTTTAGGTTTTTTGGCATACCACGTTGGTGGTGCTGTTTAAGAAATGCATTGAGGGAAACTTTAAATTC
>CAZOHK010000002.1:0-46240 GCA_964579925.1 uncultured Staphylococcus sp.
CATTATCCAGAAGTCGATGCGTTGAATGTCTTTCCTGTTCCAGACGGTGATACCGGTCTGAATATGAATTTAACCGTATCAAGCGGTTCTAAAGAAGTTGCCAATCGCAACGATGAACATATTTATGACCTTGCCAAAGCATTTTCAAAAGGATTATTAATGGGTGCGCGCGGAAACTCTGGGGTTATCACCTCACAAATTTTCCGAGGTTTTGCCCAATCCCTCGAAGGTAAAGCTGAAATTAACGCGGTTCAATTTGCCGAAGCATGGATGCTGGGAAAAGAAGTTGCCTATAAAGCAGTCATGCGACCGGTTGAAGGAACGATGTTAACCGTCATTCGCGAAAGTGCCCAAGCGTTAATGGATCAAGTGAAACCGAATTGGTCGATCGAAGAATGTATGCGGGCAATGATCAAGGAAGCCCACGCATCGTTAAAGCGCACCCCAGACTTATTGCCAATCTTAAAAGAAGTTGGTGTGGTTGACTCCGGTGGTTTAGGTTTAATTAAAATTCTTGAAGGTTTTGAGTTTGGTTTACTCGATAAAGTGGTTGAAAAGCTTGAAGCGACCGCATTAACTGCCAAAGCTGGTAAAGAAATGGCAGGGGCAAAACTTGAAGCGGAAGAATTTGGTTATTGTACCGAATTCATTTTAAAACTCGATGAAAAAAATCCGGATAAGAAACCTTTTATTGAAAAACGTTTTTATGAATATTTAGAACAACAAGGCAACTCCATCGTCCTTGTAAAAGATGAAGATTTAGTCAAGGTCCATATTCATACCTTAAATCCTGCGAGTGTTTTTGGATATGCATTTAAATTTGGTGAATGCGTAACGATGAAAGCCGACAACATGAGCATTCAACATGAAAATATCACCGAATCAAGCAAAGGTCATGATCATGCAAAACCCACCAAAAAAGAACAACCCGTTGAAGAAAAAGTTTATGGTTTGATTAGTGTTGCCGCTGGTGAAGGCATGGCCCAAGCGTTTAAAGATTTAGGTGTTCACGCGATTGTCTCGGGTGGGCAAACGATGAACCCTTCCACAGAAGATTTCGTCAAAGCGGCCCGCGACGTCCATGCAAAGAATGTCTTCTTTTTACCAAACAATCCCAACATTATCCTCGCTGCCAAACAGGCAGTTGAGGCGCTGAATGAAGAAGGATTGATCAATGCTGCCGTCATTGAAACCAAAACGATCCCAGAAGGTTTAACCGCGGTAATTAACTTCATTGCAGATTTACCGATGACCGAAAACGTGGAAGCAATGAATCAAGCGATCAAGTTGGTAAAGTCAGGGGCAGTGACCTTTGCAATCAAAGATACTAAAATCAATGGCCTTGAAGTCAAAAAGGACCATTTTATGGGCATTATTGGCAAGAAGATTGTTTGTACCGCTAAAGAATTATTTGAAGCAACCAAAACTTTACTCGAACAAATGGTCG
This sequence comes from uncultured Staphylococcus sp., assembly GCA_964579925.1. Lineage (GTDB taxonomy): Bacteria > Bacillota_I > Bacilli_A > RFN20 > CAG-826 > UBA970. Next base: position 1,448 of record CAZOHK010000002.1, read on the forward strand.
ATGATGCCTCATCTTTGGTGACCATCTTTTATGGCGAAGGAACCAGTGATGCCGTCATTGAAAAGCTTAAAGATTATACGTATGAATCCTATCGTGGTGTCGACTTTGAATTCAAACCAGGTAATCAACCGGTTTACGCGTTTATCGTAGGCGTAGAATAAACAAACCATCACATCAACCAGGTAATTGCCTGGTTTTTGTTTTACAATATGCTCATGAAACTGACGAGTAGTGAACGTCTTGCAAACGCGTTAGCAAAGATGAACATTCATGATGAAAAAGATTTATTACTTACTTTTCCTTATCGGTATGAAGACCTTACACCGACCAAGGATAAGCTTTATCACGACCAACAACGGCTCGTCTTGATTGGAAAAGTAACCAGCACACCAACAGTTTTCTATAAAGGAAGTTTGGTGATGACAAGATTTACCTTCAAAGATCATCATCAACATCTCATCCATGTGGTCGCGTTTCGTCGACCTTACCTAGCAAAAATGCTTCTGCCTGGAGAGGTCTTTACAGTGGTTGGAAAGTACCAAGCCGCTGGACAAGTGTTGAATTTAATCAACATCATGAAAGGTGAACTGGATGAAGCTTCCCGCTTTAAACCAGTCTATCGATTACCAAGTGACATCGAACCACACCATTTTCAAAGGATGATGAAAAAAGCGATTCTTCATCTATCCGATTTAACATTTACAAACCATCTACCTTCAAGCCTGATTCAATCTTATGGTTTACAAGCGAAAGCTGAGGCTTTAAAAACAATTCATCAACCCTCCTCGATTGAGGCCGCAAGCGAAGCAATGAAGGTGTTCAAGTTTGAAGAAGCGATGACCATGATGCAAAAGATGTTGGCCATCCGTGAAGAAAACCAAGCCTCCATTAAGGAAAAAATGAAGTTGATTCCGGTTGGTAAAGTTGTGGATTGTATTGAATCCTTACCTTATCCCTTAACCACCGATCAATTGGAAGCAGTCAATGACTTGCTTTCTGATATGAACGATCGCAAGCGCATGTATCGTTTACTACAAGGTGATGTTGGTAGTGGAAAAACCGTTGTTGCTGCACTCGCACTCTATGGAAATGCATTAAGGCATGCCCAAGGAGCATTCATGGCACCAACGGATGCGCTTGCAAAACAGCATTTTTTGACGTTGCAAAATTTATTAGGTTCAAAAGGTTTAACCATACGTCTATTAACTGGAAGTATGTCGCATACTGAAAAAAAAGCCATTAAAGAATCCTTACATCTAGGCGCAATTGATATCATTGTTGGCACCCACACTTTATTTTCTACGGATACAAGTTTCTTTTCATTAGGTTTAGCCGTTATTGATGAGCAACATCGTTTCGGTGTGAATCAGCGTGATTTATTGAAAGATAAAGGAAAACAAACGGACATCTTAATGATGTCGGCAACACCGATTCCGCGATCACTTGCGATGACCGTTTATGCAGATATGGATATTACAACGCTTACCAAATTTCCATTCGCTGCCAAAAAAGTAAAGACCGCATTAGTTGAAGAAGATGATGCCTTAATTGCCTATGCAATTGCTTCTGCTTTGGAACAACAAAAACGAATCTATATTGTTGCCCCAAAAATCATGGAATCAAGTCGAGGAAAACAATCCGTGATTTCGCTCTTTCAACGCTATGCAAAACATTATCCGAAACAAGTTGGTTTACTTCATGGCAAATTAGACCAAGAAGACAAAGATGCAATCCTGCACGCATTTATTACCGGATATACGCCAATTTTGGTGAGTACAACCGTGATTGAAGTTGGGATTGATGTTAAACCAGCGACGGTGATGATTATTCATGATGCGGATTCATTTGGATTGGCGTCATTACATCAATTAAGAGGACGAATTGGCCGTGATGGATCCGAAGCAATATGTTTACTCGTAGTTCAAGATAAAAATGTAGAAGGCCTAGAAAGATTACAGGTGATGGTTCAATCCAACGATGGTTTCTTTATTGCCGAACAAGACTTAGCCTTGCGTGGACCCGGAGAGATGACAGGTATGAAACAAGCAGGCATACCCGGGTTTCAATATTTAAATATTGTCCTTGATCAACCCATTATCAAGGCAGTCAAAGCATACTTAACTCAAAATCCCTAAAAAGGTTTAACCTAGGAATAATAGGAAGATTGCATATAATTTGCTAAAATATTGAATAAGATGAAACGAACCTTAATCCTTGATATGATGGGTGCCGATAAAGGGGCTAGAGAATTAGTCGCAGGTGTGAAATTATTTTTGGCGCGAAATCCAGGTGATTACCGCTTGGTCGCGGTTGGTAAACAAGAAGAACTTCAAGGTTTAAAAGGCATTGCAGAGATTATCGATGCTCGTGATGTTGTTCCCATGGAAGCGGGCGCAAGGGATGTTTTACGGATGAAGCAATCCTCGATGATGGTCGCGATTGATCTATATGAAACGTTAAAAGCAGATGCGATGATTTCCTGTGGTGGAACCGGTGCATATTTATCTGCCGCAACCTTAAAATTAAAATTAATCCCTGGTGTGGAACGAGCTGCGCTCATTGTTCCAATGCCTAACGCAATCGGAACGATTACCAATGTCCTTGATATTGGTGCAAGTAATGAAAACAGTGCAGAGCACTTAATTCAATTTGCAGAAATGGGTCGCTTATTTAATCAAGCGGTCTATGGAAATAAAGAACCAAGGGTTTATATGTTAGCGAACGGAACCGAAGATAAAAAAGGTTCCCCAGAAAGTAAAAAAGCGTTTGATATGCTCACCCAGATGAAATTTCCAGGTTTTAAGGGAAACATCGAAGGTCGAGATTCTTTAAATGGCCATGCAGATGTCATCGTCACCGATGGTTTTACAGGCAATGTTTATTTAAAAACTACTGAGGGTGTCTTTAAGATTATGAGCAATGAAATTAAAAAGATTTTTAAACGAACCTTGCTTTCAAAGGTCGCTTATCTATTTGCAAAAAAAGGTGTCAATCAAATGAGACATCGTTGGGATTATCGCACCACGGGGGGCAGTATGTTGTTGGGGTTAAATGGTATCATCGTCAAAGCGCATGGAAGTAGCGATCGACTTGCGTTTTCTTATGCAATGGAAGTTGGAAAAAAACTTGCCGAAGCTAACATCGTAGCAACCATGAAGAAAGGATTTTCAAATGCGACCGATACAACAATTGTTGGAACAACTACAAATCCAACCTCTTGATATCCAACTTTATCAATTAGCCTTTACCCATACTTCTGTCAATGCAACCGGCAAAGGTATCGGTAAAGACTATGAACGATTAGAGTTTATGGGTGATGCGTTTATTTCCATGGTCGTCGCGGATTTAGTCTTTCAACTTCATCCAGAATGGTCACAAGGTGAACTCAGTAAAACCCGAGCAAAATTTGTTCAAACCAACAGTTTGGTGAAAATTGCCCGAACGATGAATTTACATGAATTTGTGACGATTGGTCCTTCGATTAAACGAGAAATGGTTCAACAAAGTGACAAAATATTAGAAGATATCTTCGAAGCATTTGTTGGTGCAATCTATCTTGATTTAGGTTTTGAAAAAGCATTTGCATTCGTAAGCCATTTATTCCGTTCCTTGATCATCGAAGTTGATACCGATGATTTAACGGATTACAAGACGCGACTCCAAGAAGAAATGCAAGCTGAATTTCGCGAAGCTGTCACCTATGAAAAAATTGAAGAATCCGGTCCTGCGCATGATAAACGCTTTACCTATCAAGTTAGTTTTAACGGGATTATACTTGGCACCGGAACCGGTGCCAGTAAGAAAAAAGCAGAACAAGCTGCTGCCAAAGTTGCCCTTGAAAAGAAGGTCACCAAATAACATGAATTTCTTGATTAGTTTTATCATTTTTATTGCCATCGATGCATTAGTGACGAGCATTCTATTTTCGCTTGGTGTCTCTTTACCCATCATTGATTTGGTGGTGTCATTAATGGTTGCTTTTGTCTTTGCGTCGATGAACACACCAAAGCCTCGCTATCTCAATGTTCAATTTCATAAAAACTTTGCCTTTATTTTTATTGTCTTATTGTTGATGCGTTATTTATTTAATTATGCCTAAACGAAACCCTTTACGTGATTTTGACACGATCAATCCGTTGTTGGATTTATACGGAAATTTACTAACCAAACATCAACAGGCGATCATGTCAGACTACTATCGATTTAACTTGTCGTTAAAGGAAATCGCCGATCAACGCGATATTTCTAGAGCCGCTGTATCCGATGCGATTACTCAAGCTAAACGCCATTTTAAAGCTTTAGAAGCGTCGCTACACGTTTATGACATTCGCCAATCTTTAGAAACGATGCTCACCCAAGAACTCGATGCTGAGTCCATCAAAGAAAAAATAAAAATGATTTTAAATCGCCAAAGCCGCAAGCGCTAGTGTGATGGTTCCGACTACCAATAAATACCACGCGAAATATTGAAAGTGCTTCATACTGAGGTGTTCAAAAACGAGTTTGAGGGTTACCCATGTCACGGTACCTGCAACTACCGTCGCGATGATGATGCTGATGAGTGCATTCGATTCGATCGTTTGAATCCGATCAAACGAGACAAGAAAACTTCCTAAGGTAATCGGAATAAACAAGAGAAAGGCAAACTCTTTTGCCTTCGCTAAGGTTAAACCACCTAACAAGCTTCCCATCAAGGTCGATCCACTACGAGAAATGCCAGGGAGAATGCCGATCACTTGGAATAAACCACTCATGAATGTATTCTTCAGCGTATATTGGCCATAACTTAACTTTGCTAATCGTGGCACCAACAATAAGATCGATGCAGTGAAATAAAAACCAATACCAACCATCCATAAAGATTGAAACACGGAATCAATGAAATCTTTGATCAAGTAACCTGCAAGCGCAGAAGGGATGGTTGCCATCACTAAATAGAGGATGAGCATCATATCGTCTTGAATCGCATCGCTGCGTTTTCCTTGAAGAAAAGCAATTAGGTGGTTAAGAATTCTTAAGATGACGGGAAGAAAATAAATCAAAAACGCAAACAAAGATCCCACATGCAAAAGTAAGGCAAATAAAGCTTCTTCTCCAACATTTGTATTGAGGATAGATTGAAAGAGTGCAAGATGGCCTGAACTCGAAATCGGTAAAACTTCGCTAATGCCTTGAATGACTGCAAGCAGCAAATATCGAAGGAATTCCACGTATTCATTCATTTGGTAAATTTCTTACCTTTCTCAATCGCCAATAATTCCCAATCACCGGTTCGAACTTCATCTAATTCTTTGATGAGTGCGATCATCTCTTTGGTCAGAAGAAGTTTTGCAAATAAATCTGGGCGATAACGTCTTGTGAGGTTAAGGGATTGTTTTAACCGCCATTTGCGAATGGCCTCATGATTTCCCGAGTATAAAATGTCAGGGACTTTTTTACCGTCAATGTCTCGTGGTTCTGTATATTGTGGGTATTCAAGTAAACCATGTGTAAACGATTCTTCTTGTAAGGAAGAAGCTTCAATCACGCCAGGTAATAAACGAATCACTGCATCTAAAATGGCCATCGCTGCCACTTCCCCACCCGTCATGACAAAATCCCCAAGTGATATCCATTCATCGACATCATCATGTATCCGTTCATCAAAACCTTCGTAGTGACCACAAATCAAGGTGATGGATGGAAGTTGACTTAACCGGGATGCATCTGCTTGGGAAAATGCTTTTCCTCGAGGGGTTAACAATATTTTTCTTGTTGGTTTTGGAATCGATAACAAGGCATCATGAATGGGTTGATGTTTTAAAACTAGACCTGCACCACCACCGATTGGAGGTGTATCGACGCGGCGATAAGGGTCTTTGGTAAATGCTCTAAATGGAACAAGATTGACGCTTGCTTTGCCTTCTCCGATTGCTCTTTTAATAATGGACGTGGTTAAGAAACCTTGAAACATCTCTGGAAACAAGGTCAAGACATGTAAGGTCATAACATGCCTTCTACAAATCGAACGCAAATCATCTTTGATTCAAGGTTAACGTCCACAATAAATGGTTCAATAAACGGAATCAACACATCACTTTTTCCTTCGCGTTGCATCCTGAGCAATGCCCGATTTGCCATGCGTTCAATTGCTGAAACTTTTCCGACAATCAGGTTGGCATCGGTTGTGATCGTCATGCCAATTAAGTCCTCATGATAAAAATTACCTGCTTTTAAACGAATCTCATCTTTCTTTGCATATAAAAATAAGCCCATCCAACCTTGGACGAGGTTGATATCAAGGTGATCTTGAAATTGAATAAAATCAAGACCCGGTTCATGGCGAGCCTGTTTGACAATTAAAGGGACATATTGGCCATTTTTTTCAAGGTAAACGGTATTCCCTTTGCGATAACGAAGCAAAGGAAAATCAGTTAAAGAAGCAATCTTCAATTCACCTTGAAGACCGCGAACGTTGATAATTTTACCAATTGTGATGAGTGTATCCATAAAGAAAAAAACCGAGGAACGTTATTCCTCGGTGGTTGTCTTTTCAAACGCTTCGAATTTAAGATGAACGCGGCGATTATCAATCTTTCCTGCAATTGAAATCACTTCGCGTAAGGCATCAGCGATGATACCTTTACGACCAATCAGTCTTGAAGTATCTTCACCTTCGGCAACAATTAGCAAAGTTAAATCGATGGGGTTGTCGTTTGGTAATTCGCGAATCAAAAGTGCATCTTTATTTTCAACGAAATCATCTACAAAAGCGTGAATGATCGCTGGGTAGTCCATGGTTATTTACCTTTTTTTGAAGCGAGGAAAGTTTTCATGATACCTTTGTGTTTAAACAAAGTCTTCACCGTGTCGGAAATTTGTGCGCCTAAACCTAACCACTTTAAAGCAATGGCTTCATCAATGGTGGCTTCCGTTGCAGGCTTTTGTGGATCATAAAAACCGACTTGTTCAATATAGCGTCCGTCACGAGCATATCGTGAGTCTGCTGCAACGATACGATATGAGGGATCTGCGTGGCGACCGGTACGTGCTAAGCGAATTCTAACTGCCATAATTTTAAGTCTCCTTTAATCTTTGTAACTTCATTTTATGCAATACATATACACGTGTCAAGTTATTTTACTTAACATCGTTGAAGGTAAATAAACTTGGAATCACTTGCCCATCGTATGTGAAAAAGGTTTGGTTTGCCCACGAAGTAAAGTCATCTTTACCCTCTATCGGAATCCATGCCGGCTCCCAATACACGACCCCTAAACCACGACCAGAAGATACCTCAGTCATCATGACCAATGCGTCATATACCAATTGTGACTGGCCAGCAATGGTTGCAGGATAAGATGAGTCTTGGTTCTGGTTCGGCCCATAAATATTGGTCCCGTTTGGGTTTGCCTTTAACGTAAATGCTTGGGCGGTTTCCACGAGCAAAATATCTTTTTCAAATTGAATGGAAAGTTGATCAAAATTTTCTTTAACTGCTTCAATTGGCCCATTCCAATAACTATAATAACTTCCCGCAATAATATCGAAGTCAACACCCGCTGCTAATATCGTTAAGAAGAATTGATAAAACTGCGTTGCATCGTTTGAACTTGCCAGGTGAATCATAATTTTGGTTGCTGGAGAGATGGAGCGAACGGCATTCACGCCTGCCTTTAACAATTGAATGAGTGGGGAAAAATTCGTTTGACCATCTCGATAGATTTTTCCATCATCCCAAAGCATTCCATTGTTAATCTCATTGCCAATTTGGACATAATCGGGCGTCAGACCAAGACGATCGAAATGCTCCATTGTTTCAAGGGTGTATTCAGATAAGGTTTCAACCAGATCAAGGAATGACAAATCTTTCCAAGCATGGGGCTTAGATTGATTGCCTGGGTCTGCCCACGTATCCGAATAATGAAAATCCAAAAGCCATTTCATCCCATAACTTTTGGCGATGGTGGCAATCCGTGTCACGGTCGCTAAATCCAAATATCCGCCGTTCCAAGGGTGATAGGTGACGGGATCGTGCCATAAACGTAAACGAATTAAGTTAATTCCACTTCGCTTAAGGATGGAAAATAAAGGTTCGATTTCTCCATATTCATTCAAGTATTGTCCACCTTGAAGGATGACTTCCTCATACGTTGATAAATCCACTCCGCGAATAAAATCTTGGCGGTGAGGTGTCCGTTTTGGATGAATCAATTGGGTTGGACTAAATTGAGCATCATAGGTCGAAAGGTAGGCATAATCGATGGGTCGTTGACTTTGTCCGAGACAACTCGTCAGGATGATGAAACTTAGGAGTAATCTTTTCATAGGTTTATTATAAACATAAGCATTGCCATCTAGCGGTGGCTTTGTTAATATATGAGGGCACGTCTACGTGCTAGAAGTGGTCCGCTATGGTCACAATCCATATGAACATTTTGACAAAAATGATGAAGGAGGCTTCAGATCATGAATCAAAAACTCGTCGATCTTGTTACAGCCGAGCAGCTTAAAAAGGATGTCCCTAGCTTTAAATCAGGCGACACCATCCGCGTGATGGTTCGCATTATTGAAAGTGGCAAAGAACGTTTACAAGCATATGAAGGTATCGTGATTGCCCGCAAAGGCAGTGGTATTAATGCAAGTTTTACCGTTCGTAAGATGTCAGGTAGCATTGGTGTTCACCGTATATTTCCGGTTCACGCACCAACGGTTGCAAGTATCGAAGTCTTGAAAAAAGGTAAAGTGCGTCGTAATAAACTCACCTATCTTTCCAGACTTTCTGGTAAGGCAGCGCGTATTAAAGAAATTTTAGAATAGGTTATTACCTATTTTGATTGTGACAAAACTAGATTCCTTGGGGAATCTTTTTTGTTTGTCTAGGTGGAAATGCTTATAATAGAAAGGATGAAATACTTACCCACCTGGTTAAAAAAAACCATCGCGATTGTTTCACAATTAATCTTTGTGATGTTGATTGTTTCCGGTGGCTTGGTCATTTTCCATAACTTGTATTTTGTTCCCGTGAAGATTGTTGGTCGTTCGATGGAACCAACCCTTTTTGATCAAGAATTTGGAGTGATGGATCAAAATGAAAACACCTTAAGTAATCTTGACCGATTCGACATTGTGATTGTTCAGCAAAATCCAAATTTGAATCGATTTTTAATCAAACGCTTGATTGGCTTACCCGGAGAAACCATTGTGTTGAGTGAAGCCGGCGAATTAACGGTAGATGGTTCGCTGATTCCCCAACCTTTTATTCCGGAAGATGGATATTTAGAGAATACATGCACCAATCCTCTATTGATTGGCTGTGAACCAGTTACCTTACTTGAAGACCAATATTTTGTGATGGGTGATAATCGTGGATTTTCAACCGATTCTAGAGTCTTTGGACCGATCGAAACAAGCCAACTGATTGGAAAACTATTTGCGATTGAAGGCGTCTGTGGTGAAGATAATGTCGATGATCCAAATGATTGCCGGCAACGAGCATTTTTTTGGCCAAGGATTTACGCATGAACCTTAAACAAAACCACTGGTATCCAGGGCATATGAATAAGGCGATTACCGCCATCCATGAAAAAATAAAGTGGATTGATTTACTCATTATTGTCGTCGATGCTCGTGCTATTTTTTCCTGTATTGATTTACCATTGGTAACCCAAAAACCAATCCTATATGTGGTGACAAAAGCAGATATTGCTGATCCAGAGATCACCCAAGCCTGGTTTCAACATCTGAAAGCCAATCAGCAGTCCGCTGTATTAAGTATGGGGAAAGTGCCAACCTCGCGAAGTGCAATTTTAAAAGCCTTAGAAAAACTGGGTGAACCACTTTGGTTAAAACAAGAAAAAAAAGGTGTGAAACGTCAAGCCTTAAAAATTATGATCACAGGTGTGCCCAATGTTGGGAAGTCGACTCTTATTAATTTACTAGCAAAACAACACCGGGTGAATACCGAAAACCGGCCTGGATCAACTCGTGGTCAACAATGGATTAAACTGGATGAACATTTATTACTGCTCGACACACCAGGAATTTTACCACCACGATTTCAAACACAAGAAACGTCCTTACAATTGGCATTAATCGGATCGATGCCTTTAAAGCAACTTCCAATTGATCAACTTGCTTATTATCTTTATGACTGGATGATGAAGCAATATCCCCAAGCAATGAAAACCATGCATGGTAGTCATCCAGCGTCTGCCCAAGAATTTTTTAATCAAATCGGGAAAAAACGTGGTTGGATCAAGCAAGATATCGTTGATTATCAACTGGTATTCACTCACTTCATCAAGGATTTTCAAGATGGTAAATTAGGACGATTTTCTCTACCACGGGTTTCTCATGAAGCAAAATCTTGATCTACATTACTATCAGCAAGGTTATCACGTGATTGCAGGATGCGATGAAGCAGGACGAGGTCCGATTGCAGGGCCCGTGGTTGCAGCGGCAGTGATTTTACCAAAAGATTATCTCGATCATCGTATTCATGATTCTAAACAACTATCTAAATCATTAAGAGAAATATTGTTTGCTGAAATTACCAAGCATGCACTAGGCTATGCCATCACAGTGATTGATGTGGCAACGATTACCCTCATCAATATTTTAGAGGCTTCCCGTCTTGCCATGCAAAGAAGTTTAGAACAATTAACGATAAAGTATGATGTGGTTCTTAGTGATGCAATGGCCTTACCAAAACAAAAAGTTCCGGTGTATCCGATCATTCATGGCGATGCTTTATCTCAAACGATTGCTGCCAGTAGTATCCTTGCAAAAGTCACCCGTGATCGCATCATGGATACGTTGGGAAAAGCCTATCCATCTTATGGATTTGATCAACATAAAGGGTATCCAACTCCGCTCCACCTACAGTTATTAAAAACCCATGGACCGATTGAAGGGGTTCACCGTCCAACCTTTGGACCAGTCAAAAAATTAATCAAGGTAGGATAAAACAAAAGGTTAACTTTTCTTTTTAAGACCTATTTATCTATAAAGGATAAAAATATGGTCAAAGGAAGAGACATTATCATTTACTTAGCGTTGAAGTATGAAGGCGACTGGAATGCGATTTATCAAGCGATTAAGGAAAAAGAGTTAGTTGATGAGGTCATGGTTCAAGAAAAAATCAAAACCTTAAAAAGTTCTGTGGTGACCATCATTGATGAACAATATCCCGAATCGCTAAAGAAAATATACAAACCACCTTTTGTCCTCTTTTATTATGGTGATTTAGGTTTGGCCCAAGTCCTAGAAAAGACGATTGCGGTGATCGGCAGTCGTCATCCTTCGGTTTATGGGTTGGAAATGACTGAGAAAATCACCCAATCTTTAATTGAAGAAGGCATGATGGTTGTTTCTGGTTTGGCTTACGGTATTGATATTAGGGCCCACCAAACAACCTTAAAACAACAAGGAAAAACAATTGGTATCCTTGGTTCAGGGATTGATGTTTGCTATCCAAAGGATCATCTAGATACGTACTTGACCATGAAAAAAGATCATTTGGTGATGAGCGAATATCCATCCAATACCCCAGCAAATAAAGATCACTTCCCTTGGCGAAATCGATTAATCGCAGGTTTAGCAAGAGGGGTATTTGTTGCAGAAGCGAAAAAAAGAAGTGGCACGCTGATTACGGTGGGATACGCATTATATTTAGGTAAAGATGTTTATGTTTTGCCCCATCAGGCGAATACAGATAATTCAACCAATCAATTAATCAAAGATGGGGCCATTTTGGTAGAATCTGGACAAGACATTCTTGAACATTTATTAGGTAGCCAAGAAAAGGAAAAAGCCCTACAAAAAAAACTGGAACCTGAAAAAAAGTTTGTTTAAAAAACCGAGCACTATTTTTCGATTCTTAAATTTTTTGGATTGACAATTTTTCTTTTCATAAGATAATGAACTTTGTTTAGGAGCAACCATGAATATATTAATTATTGTTGAATCACCCACCAAAGAAAAGAGCTTTGCCAAATATTTAAAAGATCAAAAAGATAGTTACACAATAGCTTCTAGTAAGGGCCACATACGCGATTTAGCGACGACTGGTAAGGGCGGATTAGGCGTCGATATCGAGAATGGATTTAAGCCAACGTATCGTATTTCTAAAAAACAAGACAAAGATAAAGTTGTTGAAGAATTAAAGGCTAAAGTCAAAAAAGCAGATAAAGTTATTCTTGCAACCGATCCTGATCGTGAAGGCGAATCCATCGCTTGGCATTTAGCCGATACATTAAAACTTGATGTTGATAAAACCGAACGCATTGAATTCTTTGAAATTACCAAGGAAAAAATTTTAGCGGCCCTGCAAAATCCCCGCAAAATTAATATGGACATGGTTCAATCGCAAGAAGCAAGAAGAATTTTGGACCGGATTGTTGGCTTTATGTTGTCGAAGATCTTGAGCAAAAAAGTTCATGCTCCAGCGGGTGGTCGAGTACAATCTGTCGCATTGCGTTTTGTTATTGAAAGAGAATTAGAAGTACTCGCCTTTAATCCTCAAACTTACTTCACAATCGAAACCGAACTCACCGCCCCCAAACAAAACTTACCTTTAGAATTAACCGCATATCAAAATCAATCATTGAAAAATACCGATGATAAAACAGATCCGAATGGTTATCGGAAAATCATTCCCTTATCGACTGAAGAAATTGCCAAAGGTTTTATTGAAAAGTTACCCAAAGAAGTCACCTTAAAAGAAGTGGTCATCACGTCTAAGAAAAAGGAATCCAAAGCGGCTTTTCGGACCTCGACTCTACAACAAGAAGCAAGTAGCCATAAGGATTTAAGATTTTCTCCACAAAAAACACAATCGGTCGCTCAGTCTTTATATGAAGGGGTTTCGATTGGAGAAGAAACCGTTGGCTTAGTCACCTATATTCGTACGGACTCTGATCGATTATCGGATGCTTTTGTTTCTGAAGCGTCTGATTTTATTACCAAGACTTATGGCCCAGAGTACCTTGCAGATAAACCTAAATCTAAGACTGCTATTTTACAAAGCCAAGATGCCCACGAAGCCATTCGTCCAACTTCAATCTCACGAACTCCCGAGATGATGGCAGCTTATCTTGAACCCGATCAATTAAAACTCTACCGCTTGATTTATGCTCGCGCGGTTGCTTCCTTAATGACCGCAAAAAAATATGACGTTACAACCTACAATTTCCAAGGTGGAGATTTTACCTTTAAAGCTCAAGGTTCTGTGGTAACTTTTGAAGGTTATACCAAAGCTTATCCAGTCGTCGAAGAAGATGAAGGTAGTCAATTACCCCAATTATTCAAAGGTCAAAGTTTTCCAATCGTATTTAAAGAATTAAAACCACATACCACATCAGGACCTTCCCGTTTTTCAGAAGCAAAACTGATTCAAGAAATGGAATATCGTGGTATTGGTCGACCGTCAACTTATGCGTCCACAATTGACAAATTAAAATATCACCACTATGTCAGTGTAAAAAGTCATACATTATTTCCAAACCCTGAAGCTCATGCAGCAATGAAGTATTTGATGACATTTTTCCAATATTTAGTCAACCCAACTTATACCTCTGAAATGGAATTAAAACTTGATGAAGTAAAGGATGGTGAAGTGACCCGTATCGATTTGTTAAAAGATTTCTACCAACACTTTAAAGACCAATATGATAAAGCTGGTGACTTACCAAAAGATGATGCTGCGCTTAATTTCTATGGCAGTTGCCCAAGGTGCAAGGAACATCATCGAGAAGGAACGATCATTCCTCGCCGTTCAAGATTTGGTGTGTTTTTAGGATGTGATCAATATCCAATTTGTGATTTCATTTCCAATGATGTCCCTTTACCTTGGGAAAAAGAAAATCCTAGCGATAAAGAAGACGATGAAGAAAATGGTAAAAACGTCTTCAAATCAACCAGAGTTGCAGCTGAACCGATCGGCAAAAATTGTCCGAAGTGTGGTAAACCATTAATGAAACGATTTGCGAAACGTGGTGGTAGACCCTTTGTCGGTTGTTCTGGATATCCGGATTGCAGATATTTAGAAAATATAGATGGAACGGAAATTATTTTGAAAGAACGTCCTAATAAAAAATTTAGCAAAGCCACGAAGACTACTAAAACTACAAAGACTACTAAAACAAAAAAAGCAAAACTCGCATAATCCTTTTATAATAGACATGTGAACAAATCCATTCAAGATTTTCTTGAGTATTTAACCCATACAAGGAAATTTTCACCGCAAACGGTCATATCTTACCAACATGATTTAACCTTATATTTTCGGTTTCTTCATGATCAATCATTGTTGTTTGATCGGGTCCAAGTCCAACAAGCGCGATCTTTTTTAGCTTCTCAACTTCAACTTGGATTGAAGGCAACCACGCTCAAAAGAAGAATCGCGAGTTTAAAACATTTCTATCAACACTTAATTGATCTTGGTGTTCTCCAAGTGAATCCGTTTGCGTTGGTTCATTCGCCAAAAGTTAAAAAACCGTTGCCCATGATTTTAGATGAACACCAAGTTCAACAGGTCCTCCATCAAAATCTCAATGAGGGGACGATTTTGGTGATGAGAGACCTTGCTTTGGTTGAGTTGCTATATGGGTCAGGTCTACGGGCAAGTGAAGTCGTCAACCTCACCATCCAGGATTTAAATCTTAGTCAACGGATGTTGCGGATTTTGGGTAAAGGAAATAAGCAACGTTTGGTTCCGATCACCAAACCTTGCCAACAAAGTATTGGCCTTTACTTAAAGGATGTTCGCCCAACCTTAATAAAGGGTCTAGATGAAAGCAAAGTGTCAAATTACTTATTCTTGAATCATCATGGTCAACGTCTTACGGTTCGAGGATTAGAGTACATCCTTAGTCAATTGGCGAGAAAAACCGGATTAGAACTTCATGTACACCCCCATCAACTCCGGCATACCTTTGCTACACAGTTACTCGATAATGGTGCGGATTTACGTACAATTCAAGAATTACTTGGCCATGCCACGATCAATACCACGCAAATTTATACCCATGTCAGCAAAGAAGCGTTACAAAAGGAATACCGCGCCGCACATCCGAGGGCCCTAAAAAAGAGGTAATTTATCATTTGATATTGGATGAATTTGTGCTAAAATAACGATGCTCTAGCGAATGTTAGAGACAACACACATCATGAATTCAACTTCCATGTCTAACTTCGGTTAGGGCGGTTGTCAGAAGTGATGGAGGCAAAACAAATAGGAGGTTTACCATGAGTGAACTAAAGAAGGATAGCGCTTTACCTGCGGTCAAGAGTACCGAAATCAAAGACGCAATGGCCGATGTCGTACGTTCTACTACCGAACCGATTATCTCGATGAAAAAGCTTGCTGCAGCAGGTGTCCAATATGGTCATCAAATGCGCAAATGGAATCCAAAAATGGCGAAGTTTATTTACACTTCCGACCGTGGGATTTACATCGTTGACTTAAAAAAGACCGTTACCAAAATTGAAGAAGCTTATAATAAATTAAAAGAAATTATCACGAATAAAGGCACGGTTTTGTTTGTTGGAACCAAGAAACAAATCCAAGCAGTCATCAAAGAAGAAGCATTACGCTCCGGGTCTTTTTACATTAATACCCGTTGGTTAGGTGGAACCTTGACCAATTTCCGCACGATTCTTGGAAGAATCCGTTACTTAAAGGATTTAGAACAACAAGAAGCCAGTGGCACACTTGATCTTTTACCAAAGAAAGAGGCCGGTGGTCTCCGCAAGATGAAAGATAAATTACTTAAAAATCTTGAAGGTATTAAAGAAATTCGGGGTTTACCAAAAGCAGTTTTTGTGGTCGATCCAACCGTTGATCATAACGCGGTTGCAGAAGCACGCAAACTCAATATTCCAGTCTTCGCCATCACCGACACAAATTGTGATCCAGATTTAGTGGATTACCCAATTCCCGGAAATGATGATGCGATTGGTTCCGTTCGTTTAATCGTTCAAACGATTGCCGATGCGATCGTGGAAGCCAAAGGTGGCGTCACCGTTGTCGCCTATACAAAAGATGATGAATTTATTGCTAAAATCGCAGCCTTAAAAGAAGCAACCAAACCACAAGATCGTAGTTATGGCCCACGCCAAGACTATCACCGTAGTAGTTCATCCTCCTCTTATAATTCAACGTCGAGCACTGTTCCAACAGCGACGCCATCAGCAACGGTGACTGCAACAACCACAATGACACCAGCTGCCCCGGTTACAAAACCTGTTGTAGCACCAGTTGCTGCACCAAAACCAGTGGTAGCACCAGTTGCTCCAACCAAACCAGTGGCAGCACCAGTTACTACTGCAAAACCTGCCGCAACACCAGTTACTGCCGCAAAACCTGCCGCAACACCAGTGCCTGCAACAAAATCTGCACCTGTAACCACGCCTGTTGCTGCAGTTAAGGTAGAAGAAAACACTGACAAAAAACCACGTGCTGCTCGTAAACCAAAAATTGAAGCGAAGGAAGAATAAATCATGGCCGATTTGATTGCTCTCATTAAAGAATTAAGAGAACGTACTGGCGCTGGTATGATGGATTGCAAGAAAGCATTACTTGAATCCAACATGGATATTACCAAAGCCCAATCTTGGCTCCACGAAAAAGGCGTTTTAAAAGCTGCCAAAAAAGCTGATCGGATTGCTGCAGAAGGCCTTTCCCTTGTTTTCATCAAGGCAGATTTAGGAATCCTTATTGAAGTAAACTGTGAAACAGACTTTGTCTCACGAGGTGATGCTTTCCGTAAATTAGTTCAGGATGCGGCGATGATGATTTTACAAAAGCAACCTAAAACCCTTGAGGATGCAACGACCTTAACCAAAAATTTATTTACTGAAAGTTTAGTTAAAATTGGTGAAAAATTAACCTTAAGAAGATTTACATTACTTCGCAAAACTGCGACGCAACGTTTTGGTCAATACATTCATATGAATGGTGTTGTCTCCAGTTTGGTCCTTGTTGAAGGTGGCGACCAAGGTTTTGCTGACCAATTGGCGATGCATGTGACTGACCGTAACCCAACCTATCCAAGCTTAGCCTCAGTTCCAGCAACTTTGATAAAAGATGAAACGACCAGACAAAAAACTGCCGTAAAAGAAGATCCAAAATACGCGAATAAACCTGAAGCAATTCTTACCAAAATTATTGAAGGTAAAGTCAACACCATGTTTAAAGAATCCTCTTTAGATATGCAACCATTTATGTTTTCCGAATCTGAAGAACCCACCAAAGTTTATTTAGAAAAGCATAAAACAAAAGTCATTCAATTCGCCCGATATAAAGTTGGCGAAGGTATTGAAAAGAAGGTTGCAGATTTCGCGAGCGAAGTCATGTCTCAAGTCAAAAACACTCATTAAGGGTGTTTTTTTCTCATTAACATTAAAGGGAGGGAATATGAAACGAATCGTGATCAAACTTTCCGGGGAAGCCTTAGCGGATACCCAAGAAAAAACAATTTTAGAAGCGCTTCATTTATCATCCGTTGCGAAAGCAATCAAGACCATTCATGGTCAAGGCCTTGAAGTGGCCGTGGTGATTGGTGCTGGTAATATTTGGCGAGGAAAACTTGCAAAATCAATTGGGATTGAATCTTCAACCGCGGATTACATGGGTATGCTTGGCACGATTATCAATTCATTAGCATTACAAAGTGCCCTTGAAAATGAAGGTGTCCAATGCCGCGTTTTGTCATCTATCCACGTCGAACAAGTTGCTGAAAACTATATTCGTCGGCGGGCGATTCGCCATCTTGAAAAAGGTCGCGTGGTGATTTTTGCAGGCGGAACGGGTAGTCCTTATTTCTCAACTGATACCACGGCATCTTTACGCGCGATGGAAATTCATGCAGACACCATCTTTATGGCAAAAAATGGTGTTGCTGGTGTCTTTGATAGCGATCCAAAGACGAACAAAAATGCAAAGTTAATTAAAAACCTAACCTTTGATGAAATGCTCAATAAAAAATTTGCGGTCATGGATTTAACCGCGGTATCTCTCATCAAAGATTCCCCAATTGTCATTCGTGTTTTTGACATGAAAGACACCAAAAATTTGGTGCAAGTCATCAAAGATGAATCAATTGGAACCACCATTCGTAAAGGAGTTTTATAAATGGAAGCGATTGCAATCGAAGCGAAAGTGGCAATGGAAAAAACAATTGCCTCGCTACAAATTCAATTTAATACCTTGCGAACTGGTCGGGCTAATGCTTCTTTACTTGATCGCGTGGTCGTGGATTATTATGGAGAACCTACTCCCATTAACCAACTTGCAAGCATTGCAGTTCCTGAACCCCGGCAATTGTTAATCAAACCATACGATAAAGGTGATATTAAGGCCATCTTGGAAGCAATTAACAAAGCGGAACTTGGGATTAATCCGGTTGCAGAAGCAGATGCGGTTAGATTATCGTTACCAGCATTGACGCAAGATCGCCGAAAAGAATTAGCAAAACAAGCAAAAAAAATTGCGGATGAAGCCAAAATTGCCATTCGTAATATTCGTAAAGATTTTTTAGCCATGGTAACCGATGATGAGTATACGGAAGACTTAAAAAAGCGAATCGAAACCGACATGACAAAAGTGCACGACGCGGTGATCGCTCAAATTGATGCTCAATTTATTGCAAAAGAAAAAGAAATCTTAACTTTATAGAAACAATACAAGTGCTTCTGGGGGGAAGTTGTATAATTGAATTATGGCAAAAAAAAGTTTATTGTCGATGACATCTTCCATTCAACATCTTGCCATCATCATGGACGGTAACGGACGTTGGGCTAAAGCAAAAGACAAGCCACGTTTTCGCGGTCATCAAGAAGGTGCAAAACGGGTCTATGAAATTGCCAATGCTGTGAAAGCATTGAATATTCCTTATCTTTCCTTGTTTGCTTTTTCTACAGAAAATTGGCAAAGACCTGCGACGGAAGTGAATGGTTTATTTCGCTTACTCAATGAATTTTTAAAAAAATATATTAAGACCCTTCATCAAGATCAAGTCAGACTATTGATTTCAGGACGGCTGGAAGGGTTACCTTTACCTACCATTACCTTACTTCAAGAATCCATGGAAGCAACCAAAAACTATTCACGTTATACGTTAAATATTTGTGTTAATTATGGCGGACAGGACGAAATTGTCCGAGCGAGTAAAAAAGCAATGAAAGCCATTCAAACTGGAGCGTTAAAAGAAGAGGATCTCACTGCCAAAACCTTCACACAATTCTTAGATTCCGCAATTTTACCACCGATTGATTGCCTGGTTCGCACAAGCGGTGAACAACGATTATCGAATTTTATGTTGTATCAAATGGCGTATGCGGAATTAGTCTTCGTTCAAAAAACTTGGCCAGATTTTAAAGAATCTGATTTAATGAATGTGATCAAGGAATATCACGATAGGCAAAGAAGGTTTGGCAAAGTATGAACCCGATTCAACCAGAATTTCAAAAACGTTTTTCTAACCGTGTGATTGTTGCCCTTGTCCTTGCAGCATTAGCATTTCCTTCCATCATTCTTGGGGATTGGTTTATTATTTTATTCGCATTAGTTGGCTTATTATTTGCCACCCATGAAATCTTAAGCGTTAAACCCGGACAAGTTTATCCGCTCGCGATTCGTATCTTTGTTTATCTGATGATGGTCGCCATGATCTTTTATATCTTTATTTATAACAATGTGGCTGCTCCATTAATCCGCTTTGATTTTTCATTATGGTCATTTGCGACGGGTTTAAATAAATTAGAATTGCCAACCGCCATCTTAACAATCCTTGTTGCCACGTTATTTTTCTCATCGATCACGGATGTTCGTTTTAAGGTTCAGGATGCAACCTATTTAATCACGATGTCTGTGTTGTTATCCCTTAGTTTTCAAGCATTTTTATTTCTAAGATTTTTCCCAGAGTTTATTTTTGATGAACCGCGAGATTTTGGCGCAAATTCACTCCTATTACTATATGCAGGGGTTGGGACTTTCTTTACGGATATTGGAGCCTATCTCGTTGGGACATTTTTTGGAAGAAGTAAAATGAACGTACGCGTTTCTAAAAACAAAACTTGGGAAGGTTTCTTTGGTGGGGTATTCATTTCATTCTTAGGGTCATTCCTGTTTGCCATGATTGCCGATGGTTTAGGGTCACCATTATTACCATTTTTAACGATGCAAGAATGGTATTGGATTTTACTGTTATCCTTGATCATGCCATTGATTGCAACCTTAGGCGACTTTACCTTCTCCATTATCAAACGCGAATTTGGCATTAAAAACTTCTCAAATGTCTTAGGTGAACATGGTGGCATTCTCGATCGGGTTGACTCATTTTCAATGGTCGTCCTTGTGGTTGCCTTATTGATAACCTTGATTTATGACTTTTTCTACTTCATCCCCATTTAATCAACCCATCCTTGTGCTGAATTTGTTAAAATAAATAGAGTCTTTTTTATCATCTCGGAGGTGACCCATGCAAACCTTACTTTCCACCCTTTTATTTCTGCTTTCCTTGGGTGTCCTTATTCTCATCCATGAATTAGGTCATTTTGTCATGGCAAAAGCATTCAATGTTTATGTTCGAGAATTTTCAATTGGATTTGGCCCGGTGATTTTCTCATGGAAAAAAGGTGAAACCACCTATGCCCTCAAGGCTTTTCCGTTGGGTGGATACGTCGCCATGTTTGGCGAAGAAGTCAATGCAGATGATCTTAAAGTGCCGATGAATCGTAGTTTACTTGGCATTTCCAAACCAAAGCGTGCCTTGGTTATGTCAGCTGGTATCATATTAAATTTAGCATTAGCATACTTACTATTTTTTGCATCCAACTGGGGATTTACTCAACGGACGCTCACCAATCAAATGGTCATCACCGATACGTCAGTTTCCGATGTAGCTGGCATTGATTCGGGTGATGTTTTGGTCTTTACCCCCTTACGCGAGGGAACCATTTCGGTCACCACGGATGAAGGCGTGGATACGTATCAATTGTTCATCAATGATTTTCAAACCTATGACGACACTTTATCAGACCTTTTACGCGTTGGAAACATCGTCGATGGAAGCTTTGTTCCTTATCCAATCGACTCGATTTCCGATTTTGTTGAATTTGCCTTACCAGTGAGAACCTATACAACCTCGACGGATTACACAGAACGTCTGGTGACGATTCGCCTAGAAGCCGAACCAACCACGGATGGATTTCGTTTAGAACCTTTAGGGATTTCCTTTTATGTGGTCTTAACCGATTACACGTTTGTTGAAGCGGTAGAAGCATCAGGCCGGGATTGGTGGAATGGGGTAACCCTCATCGTCGATACGGTCATCAATTTATTCCGTGGACAAAACCTTGACCAAGTTGGTGGTATTGTTGCAATTTTTTCAACGACATCTTCGATTTTAACGAACCTCGGCATCGGTTCCTATATTTTTATCTGGGCCTTAATATCGGTTAATCTAGCCGTTTTTAACTTACTTCCATTTCCGGGTTTAGATGGTTGGCATTTGTTGGTCATTACGGTTGAAGGCATAATGAAAAAAGAAATTCCTGCCCGATTTAAAAATGCAGTGTCGATGGTTGGTTTTTTCATCCTGATGAGTTTAATGGTGTTTTTATTAATTCGTGATATTTTGGCATTAATCTTGGTGGTATAACGTGCAAGAAAAAATGGTCCGCTTTTTACAAACCCTCGGCATCGATGATGCTGAGATGTTTGATTTACAATTTGAAGCGGTAACCAAACACCCTTTTAATCCTCAACAATGGGATATGGTCATCACCAAGGATCGTCCTTGGACATTTTCTCAACTTGAACCATTTTTAAAGGGAATCGCCTTACTGAATTACCCAACCTCCTTCACGTTTACGTATCGCGAAGCACCTACTTTAGAAAACATACTTAACCTATTTTTAGAGTGGCACCTCCATCATTACCGAGAACCATTTGGTCGCTTGCCGATCGTGAATGGGCAAACCATACGTTTAACTTATCCAGATCAAGAAGCTTTTGAACAAGATAAACCTAAATGGACGGCATTTAATGACATCCTTTTATTTATTCAATATCCATTGGTCTTTAAACACATCATCACGAAAGCAAAACCAAAAATCGATCAAGAAAAAGTAGACCACCTGCAAGAACAAGTCAAAGCGGTGATTGAATCGCGCCAAGACCAAGAAGATCAAGATATTTTTGTTCGGGAACATTTACAGCGGATTAAAGAAGCTGAAACCCAACTTGCTTTAAGTTATGAGCAAGGCGTTAAACAACAAGTCAATGTTGAAGCAAAGAAGAAATTAAGGCAAAAAGGTGACTACGTTCCAACTGCTTTAAAAGATATCAAACTGAATAGTGGCCATGTTGAAATCGTAGGCACGATTTATAACATGTTTCGCAGAGAATTTAATGGTAATCTTGTCATTCGCTTTGTCTTAGCAGAAGGTGATCACGCCATTCTTGCATCGATCAGTGATCGTGATGCTGATATCGATGAACAACTTGCACAATCCTTAAACGATGGTGACCGCGTGCGGTTACGTGGTGGAATTGCCCTTGACCAAATCAATCAAGAACCACGGTTGTTTGCAAAGGAATGTGTCAAACTTCCGCCATTACCTTTACGAGAAGATCTGCATACGCGAAAGCGGGTTGAACTTCACCTCCACACGAAAATGTCGACCATGGATGGCGTTGGTGATATTGATGCTTATTGTGCCTTAGCAAAACACATGGGACATACCGCGCTTGCCATTACCGATCATGGTGTTGTTCAAGGTTTTCCAGAAGCGCAAGCAGCTGCAAAAAAACACGGCATTAAAATGATCTATGGCGCTGAGCTATACATGATTGATGAAACGATTGCCCACATCATGAATCCTGCAAATGTGTCATTAAAGGAAACGGATTATGTTGTCTTTGATTTAGAAACCACTGGGTTATCTTCGCGATATGATCGCATCATCGAAATCGGAGCAATCCGAATGAAGAAGGGTGAAGTGGTCGATCGGTTATCGTTATTAATTCATCCCAAGGATGTCGAGATTAGTGCCACTGCAAGTGAAGTCAGTGGGATTACGATGGCGATGTTAAAAGGTCAACCAACCTTCGAGGACGTCAAAAACAAGATTCAATCGTTCTTTGCGAACGCGATCGTGGTTTCCCATAATGCCCCATTTGATATGGGTTTTATGGTGGCAGCCTTTACCCGCTTAGGCGTGACGTTTCAACCACCGGTGATTGATACCTTAACGTTATCCCGTTATTTATATCCAGAAGCAAATAGTCATCGATTAGGAGCATTAGCAAAACGATTAGATGTTCCGTTTGAAGAAGATAAAGCCCACCGTGCGATTTATGATGCAGAAGTATTGGTGTCGATTTGGGATGCATTAAGACAAAAAATCTCAACCGAACACCACATCTTGAAGCATCAAGATTTAAACCAACTCAATCAAGTCAATACGCTTTCCAAGAACTTAAGAAATTATCATGTAACCGTCTTGGCAAGAAATCCAAAAGGTCTCAAAGCCTTATATGAACTCATTTCTTTAAGTCACCTAGATTTTTTCGCCGATGTCCCAAGAACCCCTCGACATTTGATTTTGTCTCATCGGGAACATCTCTTGTTAGGTTCTGCTTGCATGAATGGGGAAGTTTTTGAAGTGGCAAAAACCGGCTCGCGAGAAGCGTTAGAAAAAGTGATGGGGATGTATGACTTTATCGAAATTCAGCCACTTGAGCAGTACGACTATCTTGTTCATACCGGAACGTTACCGTCCTTATCGATGGTGAAAACGTTACTCAATGAAATCATCACGGTTGCGAAGTCATTAAATAAAAAAATCGTTGCCACGGGAGATTGTCACTACGTGAATCCGGATGACCATTTAATTCGCGATGTTTATATTTTTGCTAAGGGTTTAAAAGGTGTGAACCATCCGATGAATCCATATTTTCGAAAAGACTTACCTAAATTTGAAAATCCTCGTCAACATTTTCGCTCCACAGATGAGATGTTAAAAGCGTTTGATTGGTTGCCTAAAGAAGATGCAGAACGCATGGTGATTGATGAACCGCTTGCCATCGCATCCATGATTCAATCCATGGAACCAATTCAAGCTGTCTTAAGAACACCAAAAATTGACGGAGCCGATCAGATGCTGAAAGATATTTGTTATGCCCAAGCCCATCGTCAATATGGAAAAACCTTACCAGCATTGATTCAGGAACGCTTGGATACGGAACTGAATGGGATTATCAAATCCGGTTATTCGGTCATTTATTACATCACCAGTAAAATCATCGCCGAAGCGAATCAAAAAGGTTTTATCGTTGGTTCTCGAGGTTCGGTGGGTAGTTCGTTTGCGGCAACGATGGCAGGAATCACCGAAGTTAATCCATTACCTCCGCATTACTATTGCCCACAATGCCAACACGTTGAATTCACAAATAATCCCAACATAAAATCTGGATTTGATTTACCCGTTTCCTTATGTCCACAATGCGGTCATCTGCTCAAGGGAGATGGACAAAATATTCCGTTTGCAACATTCTTAGGTTTTAACGCGAACAAAGTTCCAGATATTGATTTAAACTTTCCGCGCGATTACCAATCGCTTGCCCATGAAGCTACCAAACAACTTTTAGGTGATCATCAAGTTTATCGGGCTGGGACCATTGAAACCGTTGCAGAAAAAACCGCTTATGGTTACGTCAAAGGTTACTTTGAAGCCATCGGTGAAGATTTGAGCACCTTAAAACAAGCAGAACTCACGTATCTTGCAAAAAAAGCAGAAGGAGTTCGGAGAACCTCTGGGCAACATCCTGGCGGGATTGTGGTGGTTCCTAAAGAGTTTAGCGTCTATGATTTTACCCCAATTCAACGCCCTGCTGACAACCAAGAAACCAGCATCATCACTACTCATTTTGCATTTGATTCGCTTCACGATTCGCTTTTAAAATTTGACATGTTAGGCCACGTTGATCCGATGGCCTTAAAAATGAATGCGGATTTAACTGGCATGAAGATTGATGATATTCCATTAAATGACCCAGATGCCTTAAGGTGTTTTGCTTCCGATGATGTGTTAAAGCGAAAAGAAAACTACTTAGAAATGGTCAATGGAGCAATGGGTTTACCTGAGTTTGGAACGAATTTAGGGATGGATATTTTAAACGTCATTAATCCAAAAACCTTTAATGATTTGGTGATTATTTCAGGATTGGCACACGGCACTGATGTCTTTAATGGTAATGCGCGTAATCTTATCACCGATAAAGTCGCCACCGTGGATGAAGTCATCGGTTGCCGAGATGACATCATGACGTATTTAACATCCAAAGGCATTGATGCCTTGATTGCGTTTAAAATTATGGAAGATGTCCGAAAAGGTAAAAAGCTAACGAAAGAATATGCGGAATTGATGCGTTCGGTCAATGTTCCAGAGTTTTATATCGAATCTTGCAACAAAATTAAATATTTATTCCCGAAAGCCCACGCGGTCGCTTATGTGACGATGGCAGTTCGGGTTGCTTACTTTAAAGTTCATCATCCACTCGCTTACTATGCAACTTACTTTAGTTTACGTTCGAAACAATATGACTATGATTTGATGCGTGCATCGAGTAAAGAAATTTATCAACAATTACAACGATTCAAACGTCAAAAGAATGAATTAAAGAAGAAGTTATCTCCAAAAGAAGCAGATTTAGAAGTCACCTTGATGAATGTATTAGAAATGAAAGAACGCGGCTATGAGATTCTACCTTTAGACATCGATAAATCACAAGCCGAAACTTTTTTGATTGATGAGGACCGTCGGGGTTTAATTCCTCCGTTTACGATTGTAGATGGGGTAGGTTCTAACGCTGCCCAGTCCATCATCGTTGCAAGAAAAGAAAGAAAGTTTGTTAGTGCAAAAGACCTTGGCAATCGTACAAAATTATCGACCACCAATATCGAAAAATTAAAAAATCTAGGGGCGCTTAAGTCGATGGAAGAAGAAGAATCGGTTTCTTTGTTTTCATTTGCCGATTAAATAGGTAAAATAGATTGACTCGGGATGTGGCGTAGCTTGGTAGCGCGCTTGGTTCGGGACCAAGAGGTCGTGGGTTCGAATCCCATCATCCCGACCATGATACATAAGGTGACAGGTTCACCTTTTTTTTATGGCGTCGATAAAAAATCGTTATAATGGATTCGGTAAAGTATATGGAAATCTTCGTTCCTCTAACATTAATCTTGATAACAATTAGTTTGCTCTGGTTTCCCCAATGGCATGTATTTGGGAAACGGTGGCAATCCTATTGGATCATTTCCTTTCTTGGAGCATTACTAACTTGGATTGCTTCTGGGATGAATGTAACGTTTTTATTTGAAGCTTGGTCTGGAGATGGCGCGATGAATCCATTAAGGATTTTAAGTTTGTTTTTTGCGTTTACGGTTCTTGCCATCTTTCTTGATGAAGTGGGATTCATTAAATATTTATCGTACCTAGCGCTTTCTAAAGCAGAAACTTCTCAAGCAAAACTTTTCTTGGTTTGGTTTTTGATCGTCGCGGTTGCCACGACCTTAACGGCTAATGATATTGTGGTTTTAACCTTGACGCCATTTATCATTTATTTATCAAGACACGCAAAGATTTCCCCTATTCCGTATTTAGTTTCTCAATTTGTTTCGGCGAATACGTGGAGCATGCTATTGATAATCGGAAATCCCACCAACATTTATTTAGCAAGTATGTTCAATATTGATTTTTTATCCTACGTCCAAATCATGCTGATCCCAACGATCGGCACAGGGATCGTAAGTTATGGGCTCTTGTATTTCATCTTTAGGCGATATTTACGTCAACCGATTTCAAAACCGACGATGATGATTCATCCACCCCATCCAAGTTATCGCCTAGGAGTCACGATGTTGTTGACTGCAATTGGTTTCATGACGATTGCCCAATGGATTGGCATTGGCATGGATATCTTAACGGTTGCAAGTGCCCTTGGTTTAATCATCTTGGTGCAAATTCGGTATCCAAAAACCGACCATATTCGATCCACAATCAAGCGTTTACCCTACGTCATGATTCCGTTTTTCTTGAGTATGGCAGTCCTTGTTCAAGGGATGAACCAACTTGGTTGGTCAGAGACTTTTGCAACGTTCCTGAAAGCATATTCCCCGGTGTATAGTTTTGGGGTTGGAAGTTTTTTGACGAGTAATATGATCAACAACATTCCCATGAGTTTATGGTTTGCAAATCTCATCACCACGATAGAGCCTGGACATGCACAAATCCAAGCAATTTATGCGTCAATAATTGGTTCAAATCTTGGGGCATTATTAACCCCGATTGGTGCACTAGCGGGTTTGATGTGGATGAGTATTCTCAAAGAAAAACAAGTCAATTTTACGTTTCTGACATTTGTAAAATATGGTTTAATAGTAGCTCCCGTTCTACTCATGGTTGCTTTATGGGTCTTGGATGTAATTTCTCGATAAAATTGGTAAAATAGACTCAATGCGGTTGTAACTCAGTGGATAGAGTATCTCACTCCTAAGGAGAAAGTCGGACGTTCGAATCGTCTCAACCGCGCCAAGTAAAAAACATGATCAATTATTTCAAAACTTATATCAGGCGATGGCCATACTTTCTAACCATGTTAGGTTTATGGTTTATTTTCCATTTACAATTTGATTTGAAGATTTTGATTTCAGGATTGATTGCGAGTTTAGGCATGACGTTATTTAGCTCATCGGTGGTTTATGACCAATCTGGATTTAAGTTTAAAAATGTTTCCTTATGGGTGATGATCAAGTACTTCTTTGTTTTGATTGGAGAAATTTTTAAAAGTGCTTGGAGTTATATCTTGGTTATCTTCCATCGTCAATTTGAAATCGTTGTGTTTGATATGACATTAAGCTTTGATGATCCACTTAAGGTTGCCTTGGTTGCCAATTCAATCACCCTAACCCCTGGAACGGTGAGCGTCGACGTCAATGGTAAGGTGATCACCGTGATGGCGGTCGTTAACAAAGGGACCAAACAAGCAGAAATTGAAGCACCAATTCGTGAACGCTTTGAAGCATTATTGAAAGGTAAACGATGAGTGTTATCCAGGACTTTATCCCCATCACGATGGCAATGCTTGTTTTGTCGATGATGGCGTTTTTTTTCAAAATCTTTTTTACCAAATACGTTTGGACTAGATTGTTATTATTAAATTTAATCTCTGCAAAAGTCATTTTGGTTTTAGTTTTATATGCGGTATACGAATCGAACGAAATGTTCCTTGATATTGCGCTCACTTATGGTGTGATTAGCTTTTTAACGATGACCTTATTCTCAAAATTTGTTATTGCCGGTGGTAAGGAAAAATGATATTTCTTGGTGGATTCATTTTAATCGTCAGTTGGTTGTTTATCATTTTTGGTGTAGTTGCCATTTTTGCTTTCTCTAACCTATATATGCGGATCATTGCCTCGACGATTATCGATACCGTTGCCTCCATCCTCGTCATTGTTGCTGCGATTTCGATGATGTTTGAAATTGGATTCATTTTTCGCTTGACTCTATTAATCCTTTTTATTGTCCTGACCTCACCTATTTCCACACATGTGAATATCCGTTCAGCATATTTAAGTCATTTACCTTTGAAACATGATGAGGAAAAAAAGCAATGAATGAATGGTTAGGGATACTCTTTCAAATCTTTTTAATCCTCACTGCCCTGGCAGTGGTTTTCCATAAAAACCATTTTACGATTATCATTTTGATGTCTGTTTTTTCTATCGTTGCAGCTACTTTATATACGATAAATCAAGCACCGGATGTTGCGATTGCGGAGGTTGCAATCAACGCTGCCATCATTCCATTAATTTATGTGATTGCGATATCTCGGCAACGAGAATTGATTGTTTTCGATAAACTTCATCATGGTGAAATAGATCCAAATCTTCCATTGGTCGGAGACATATACGAATACTTAAATCAATTTTCAATGAAACATAAACTGAAATTAAACATGTGTCGTGATTTGGATGGCAATGACAAAACCGTTTTCTCAGATTTAAATGTTGATGTGCTCGTGGATATGGATCAGGCAAAACAGCAATACATCCTAAAAGGAAAATCAAGTAATGTCTTGATGAAAAAAATGATGAAAGACTTGAAGGGCAAAAAACATATTCGCTTCATCATGGTCGAAGAAGGAGAAAATCTTGATTAGAAGAATATTGACGATTCCATTGTTAATTGCAGTATTTGTTGTTTTTGCCTTGGCATTGGTGGACTATGAACTTTTATACCAAGATAGTGCAAGAATCTTCTATCAAACATTTGGTTATCCATTGACTGGTTCTTTGAACCTTGTCACCGCGATTTATTTAGATTTTCGTCTACTAGATACCTTATTCGAGGCTGGCATCTTGTTGGTGGCAGTCACCGGGGTAAGCTACATCGCACAACATGAAAATGTTGAACATAATCCCTTGTTCATGCTTGATAAATTTAAGATTCCTGAACTGTTTGTATCGTTAGCAAGAATCATCTATCCAATCGTGTTGCTATTTGGAATTTACGTCATCTTTAATGGACACCTTGCTCCGGGTGGTGGGTTTCAAGGCGGTTCAATTTTAGCAACTGCGCTCCTCATTCTTTACTACATTGATTTGAAGAAGAAGACCAATCTCCAAACCATTTTTACGATTGAAAAATGGCTTTATCTTCTTTTACTCGTCATTAGCATGGTCAGTTTTTTCACCCGTGGTGAATGGTTCACCAATTTTGCTCCACTTGAAAGTGATCTGCTGGTCAAGAGTATCTTTTTGATTATGTTGAATTTAATCATTGGTACCAAAGTGGCATTGGGTTTAACGGCGATTTTTATCGCTTTCTTAAAGGAAGGTCGATAAATGGAACCGTTATTAACTGTGATAGTGATCTTAATTGGCATGTATGGTTTGATTAGCAGTGAAACGATCATCAAGTCTGTGTTTTCTGCAACGATGATTGAATCCGGTGTCATTTTACTTTTTTTAAACTTAGGAGCAATTCAGGGTGGGGTGATCCCGATTGCTGATGGAGTCAACATCGTCATCGTCGATCCGATTCCTCAGGCTTTAATGATTACCACGATTGTGATTGGTTCAACGGTGACCTCATTGGCGCTCATCCTTAGTATTAAAGTTTTCCATAATAATGGATCAATCGAATGGAAGGATATGAGCAAATGATGAGTCAAGTTCCTGTCCTGCTTTTGTTTTTACCTATCTTTGTTGCCTTAATCATCTATTTGGTGAAATCAAACCACATCCATTGGCTTGTCTTCCCGATGCAAATCGCCTTAATGCTTGCCTTTGTTTTTTATGTGCTTGCGTGGAAAGAGGATCCTTCGATTGGCTTATTGATTTTTGGTGGATGGAGCGAAACGATTGCGATCACGTTTTATCTTGACGCGTTAAACCTTACCTTTATTGGCTTAACTTTATTTTTCTTTTCCATCATTTTCTTTTATTCATTTAAAGCCAATTATCAAGAGAAGAAGTATTTCTTTTTCTTGAGCTTTTTACAATCGGTTTTTCTTGGCATGCTGATGACCAATGATTTGTTTAATTTATTCGTCTTCTTAGAATTGATTGCGTTATTGGTGACCTTGTTGATTACGTATCGGAAGGCTGAACATGCCTTAAAAGCAGGGTTACAATACTTGCTACTTGCCTCGATGGCGTCAATCCTTTATTTGGTTGGTGTGCTATTACTTTATTATGTTTTTGGTCACCTCAATATTCGTCTTATGGGTGAAACGATGGCCAACGTTATTGACACCAACGTGGTGAAATTAGCATATGGATTGATGATGGTTGGTTTTTGTTTAAAGGGTGCAGTCTTTCCTTTGTATGCTTGGTTACCAAAAGCTCATGGCGTTGCCCCTTCTTCCGTCTCAGCATTGTTATCGGGCTTGATTGTAAAAGCCGCACTTTATTTGGTCATGCGCATCGATGGGTTTTTGTTTGGGTCACCTTATGGATTTTCAACCGTTTTGTTTTGGTTAGGGATGGTTTCTGCATTGGCAGGTGTTATCTTCGCGATGGTGCAAAAAGATTTGAAACAAATCTTGGCTTATCACACGGTTTCACAAGTTGGATTAATGTTGATTGGATTATCTTTTGATCAAGGAACTTCCTTTATCGGGGGATGGATGCATGTCATTCACCACGCCATTTTTAAAGGATTGTTATTCTTGGCCGTGGGTGTCATCATCAAAGCTTATCAAACCAAAAAAGTTTACGACATCCGTGGCGTCTTTAAATCTTTACCTTGGACCGCTGTCTTGTTAATCATCGGAATGTTATCGATTACCGGAGCACCCTTCTTTAATGGTTACGTCAGTAAGACGATGATCAAGTATGCCTTCAAAGGTGATCAAATCTTGATGTTCCTTTTCAATCTCATTAATTTAGGAACGATGATTTCATTTAGTAAAGTCGCAATGATTCTGTTCGGAAAACCAATTCAACCGGTGTTGGTAAAACGTGCAAGTATGAGTCAACATATTCCAATGACTTTGCTTGCAATCAGTTCACTGGTCATTGGCCTATTCTACCAACCCATCATGGAAGCTATCTATGGTTTTTCACCTTATGCAGTCGAATTGCAACAAGGGTCAATTTACCTTGATTACGTGTTTTGGGCTTCCCTTGGGTTTAATTTGTATTACTTCTTTATTCGCAAAGACTTTAAACCATTGATTTTTATTCGTGAATTCAAGATGACGTTTCCAACCTCCAATTTTTTGTTATTGGGTTTTTTAGTGTCGATCTTCGCTTTCTTGTATCTAAGATGAGATTGAATTATCCGTAATTCTTTGTTAAAGTGTAAAAGCAATTTGGGGCTGTAGCTCAGCTGGGAGAGCGCCTCCATGGCATGGAGGAGGTCGCGAGTTCAATCCTCGTCAGCTCCACCAAAATGCAAGTAAAAACCCTTCTTTTAGAAGGGTTTTTTTATTTAACGATAATCGAGGTTTTCTAGCATTAGAAATTGTTTGACATCTGACTGGTCAAGTTTAAAGTCCAATTGACCATTTTCAATAATCCTCGTTGGATGGGTAGATTTTGGTAAGGTAATCGCACCAAGTTCAATCGTGAAACGAATTGCAATTTGGGCTGGGGTTTTACCATATTTCTTTGCCAACACATTCAATTGCTCTAATTTAAAGATTCTCCCGGTTGCAAGGGGAGAGTATGCTTCAATGGCAATGGCTTTGCTTTGACAAAACGCACGTAATTCTTTTTGAGGACGACCAATCCAAAGTGGGATTTGGTTGACATGGGGAAGCACATCAATGCCCTTAAACAATTTTTCTAAATGATGGATTTCAAAATTGGAAACTCCGATTGAACGAATTTTCTTTTCTCGATACAAGACTTCCATCGCTTTCCATGCAGCAATATTACCTTGGCTATAATCTGGATTACTTTGCCATTCACTCCATGGCCAAGGAGCGTGAATTAAATACAGATCGATATAGTCGACCCCAAGACGTTTTCGGGATTGTTCAAATTCGATGAACGTTTGTTCGTAGTTTTTTAAATGCGAATGTAGTTTCGTTGTAATGAAAATATCTTTTCTTGGAATCCCTGAATCTTTAATGGCCCGACCAACCGAACTTTCGTTACCATAGGCCGCCGCCGTATCAATATGGCGATAACCTGCAGTTAATGCAGAAAGAGTAGATGCATACGCTTCTTCGCCTTCCTTAATCTGCCACGTACCAAATCCAAGTAAAGGAATCACAACGCCATTGCTTAATTTGATTGAATCTTTTAATATCATGCTTTACTCCTTAAAATAATTATAGTCCAAAAGAAAAAGCATCCATACGAAAATAACTTTGAAATTCGTTATAATTATGGTGTAAAGGAAATCAATATTTATGAAAACCATTATTTTAGCAGGTGGATGCTTTTGGGGGGTTGAAGCTTACTATAAAAAACTTAAAGGGGTTTTAAATACCCAAGTGGGCTATGCCAATGGGAATTATCCGAACCCAACCTATGAAGAAATTTGTGATGAAAAAGCGACGCATGCTGAAGCCGTTTACATTCAATATGATGAAAAAATCATTACCTTAGATAAGTTATTGGAACATCTGTTTCGTATGATTGATCCTACCAGCGTCAATAAACAAGGGCACGATGAAGGTATACAATATCGCACTGGCGTTTATTTTGAAGATGTAAAAGATGAACTCATCGCCAGACAATATATTAAAAAAAGACAAGTTGAATTCAAAAAACCAATAGCTTTAGAGATTCAACCTCTACGGGGTTTTTATGATGCTGAAACCTACCACCAAGATTACTTAGATAAAAACCCAAACGGTTATTGCCACGTTGATTTTCGTGTCTTAAGAAAAGAAGAAATGAAATAAATGGATAAACTGAGCGAATACCAATCGGTGCTTTTGGCTGCAAAAGGCTTAATGCAAGAAAAACAACAACCGGTTTCTTTATACGCAAACTTATCAGCTTTATTAAAACAAACTTTAAGTGACGTATCTTGGGTTGGTTTTTACTTATTTAATGGCACAGCCCTATACTTAGGACCTTTCCAAGGTAAAGTTGCATGCGTCGATATTACCCTTGATCGTGGTGTTTGTGGTAAATCCGCTCGTGATCGCCAAACCGTGGTCGTCCCAGATGTCCACAAATTCCCTGGTCATATTGCATGTGATGAAGGCAGCAATAGTGAAATTGTTGTCCCCATCATAAAGAATAAAGAACTCATTGGTGTCCTTGACATCGATAGTTATCAATTTTCTCGATTTGATGACACTGACAAAAAACAACTCGAACTATTGATGAAGCAACTTGTAAAAGTTCTTTAATGACGCTTACAATTTCCTGCTAATTATGGTTTAATTTTGATGATGAAAACATTTAAAATCCATTTAACGATTGCGATTGCAACTTTTGTTTTAGCTGCATGTGACTTTACCTTGCCTTCTGAACTTACCTCATCTGCCTCATCTTCAACATTCAATTCAGGTTCAACGAGTTCTGTTTCGTCATCGATGCCATCGATGGATTTTTCCACACCTCCAACGATTCCACAAATCAACTTTGCGCCAGCAACCTGTGATGCAAACTCAACACCTCGCATCAGTTTGAATACAGCAGAAGAATATGACTTATTTTTTCATCCAACCACCCAGGTGATGATTGACTTCACCATCACCAAAGAAAATCTTGCGTTGATGAATGAATATGGAAACAATACCCCAGACCATGATCGGTACGTCAATGCATCGATACGCTTGGATGTGACCCCAAAAAACGCATCTTCAATAAGCTATTGCTATCCCGTGGTTGGTGTACGTTTAAAGGGAAATACCTCTCGAACCGAATTTGTGGAAAGTTCTGGAGCGATTAAAAACTTTTTTAATATGAAAGTCTCATTTGCTACCGACGATCCACTTGATGGCCGCTTTCCGAATGCTCAGTTTATCGGGATGACCAGAATGGATTTAAAGTGGAATCGCAATTTTGATCATACGCATATGCGTCAAGTTTTTGCACATAAGCTGTATGCTCATTATTTGCCCTTTGCTCAAGAAGCAACACTAGGCGGGATACGAATCATTCAAACGGGTGTCTCATCGGACTATCAAGATAATTACTTAGGCATGTACACAATTACAGAACCGATGGACCGTCGATTTTTTGTTAGACGATTAGGCAATAACACCGAAGCAGATGGTAATTTATACAAAGTGTTATATTCTGCAACAGGTGCTGCTGACTTTACAAGATTTGATGCAGTCAATAGTGATGGTAGTAACCATATCAAGACCGGTAATAAGATTGGCATCGAAGATAACGCTGCCAATTACCATCCAAGTTATGATTTAAAAACCAATACGACCTTAGCTAATTTTTCTGACATCGTCAATTTGATCGGAGAATTAAATCGAAGTACCAATGTCAATGATGCAGATTATCGTCAACGTGTTGAAGAACTGATTGATATCCCCACCTTTTTAATGATGGAAGCAATTGCATATTTTATTGGCAATCCAGATGACTTTCGAAATAATGCCAATAATTTATTTCTTTATTTTTTACCGAGCACGGGTAAGGCTTATCCCATTCCTTATGATTTAGATCGAGGTTTGGGAAGCAATGGCGATTGGGATCCAACCATTGATCCTTTTTCCCAGTATGGTCCATCGATGACCCAAGCAACGCCTTATCAAACCGCGTTACTTAAAGATTGGAATCAAGGTCGACTGAACCCGTTACATCGATTAACCATTTACCAAGGTTCGTTTAGTGGATACCGTCAAACGTACACGAATAACTTGCAAACGGTCTATCAAAGCGGCTGGTTAACGTCTCAACCAGCAGAACCAGGAAACTACACCGGTTTATTCTATACAATCCATCAACTGTATCGATCGGTGTATTATCCTCAAGGTGGTCAGTTCTTGTATCTTCAACCGACCGCACCAGCTTTAAGCGATATTTTTGTTCCCTTTTCCCTTAACCAAAAAGCGATGTTAAACCTGACGTTTCATGAATACATTAGTGCAAAAATAAGCACTTACTTGGACGCCATTTCGTAGTAAAATACCCCTATGCAGTCGTGGCGGAATTGGCAGACGCGCTAGATTCAGGGTCTAGTACCTTCACCGGTGTAGGAGTTCAACTCTCCTCGACTGCACCAATCATTACATTCAACTTTCTTTTTATAAACATAATGGTATAATCTTTTTGGTCAATTTCTTAGTAAAAAAAGGAGAAATTATGGACGCAAAAACATTACCTCAAAAGTTGCCATCTGAATCCATCAGTATTTTCTTTAAGCGAAGCTTTTCTCATCGTGATCTGAATGCCTTAGGTATCGGTTTATTAGCGTTATTGATTTATAGTGTGATCACACAAGGAATCAATCCATTGCTCATTTATGTTTTTGCATTATTAGGAGCCCTTCCATTTGAATTAGGATTTGCAAAGTTTAGAAAACGGGTTGTGGATTTAGCGTGGTGGTTTACACCATTGCTCTTCACCATGTTGGTTCCTCCATCACTTACTCATCTTTGGATGGCAAGTGTCGGTGGCGCAGTCGCCACTTTTTATGGAAAATTGGTTTTTGGTGGCCATGGAAAATATCCATTTTTACCAGCGGCGGTTGGTATGGTATTTTTGAGCGTATCTTTCCCCACCTATATGTTGGTGGCTGGTAACACTGCTGCCGACTTAAAGTCGCTTGATGGTTTTGGATTTGATTTTATTGAATTATTGGTTGGTCCTACACCAGGCTTGATTGGCGATCCATTTCGAGCAGGTATTCTTTTAATTGCCGGTATCTTTGCCTTCCTTAAGGTGATTGATTTGCGCTTAACGTTAAGCTATCTACTTGGTGTGATTGGTTTCGTTGCCTTATTTTGGTCAATTGAATTGATGAATCCAACCTTTTTTGCGGAAGTAGCTAAGTTTCCAGAGCCTACTTATGTCGCCTTGGTGGGTTCGGTTGCCTTTGCCTCTGTCTTCTTAATTACCGATAAAACAACTGCACCAAGAAATGGTCTTGCGAAAATTGTTTATGGATTACTTGCTGCACTCATCACCACCATCATCCGTTACTTTACGGGTTCTGTTGAAGGGGTTGTTTATGCCGTCTTACTTGCAAACGCATTCTCTCCTTTAATCGATGCATGGATTTCTAAAAAAGCGATTCCGCTAACGTTAGGAGGAAAGTAAATCATGAATAAAGTCTATAGCAAAATGATTGTCTTCGTTTTGATCATGGGTACCACCGCGGGTGCTCTATTGGTGGGCGGCGATTTATTAACGCGTGCTCAAATTGAACAAAATCAAATCAACCTAAAGCAACGAACCATCTTACAATCTCACGACTATGATTTAACCTCCGTAACGGATTTGGCTGATTATTACGATGATAAAATTGAAGTCTTAACGGCACCGGAAAGTTATAAAGATTTACCCGTTAATTTCTATCGAGACCGCGAAAGTAATGATATTACGATCGCTTTTGATAAGCGATTTGGATCAGGGGTTTGGGGACCAATTGTTGGTTACCTCACCTTAGAAAGTGATTTTGTTACCATCAAGTCAGTTGCGATTACCTCTCAAAAGGAAACCCCAGGACTAGGCGCAAAAGTCACCACTGCAGTTTTTTTAGATTCCTTGGTTGGTAAAGTAATGGAACCTCGAATCGTGATCGACAAAATTCAAGCAGAAGAAATTGATGACTTAAATTTTGTAACATCCATTGTCGGTGCTACCAGAACCTCCGTCGCCTTTCAAAATTTATTGAACACAACCTATGCATATCACAAAACCATTTGGGAGGTTATTTAGTTTATGAACAAATTTTTGATTCGTTTAAATTATAAGAAGTGGTATAACGTCTTACGAGATGGGATTGCCCGCAATAACCCAATCGTTGTGACCGTGCTTGGTATTTGTTCGAGTTTAGCCGTTGCAAACATGGTGGAAAACGCCATTGCAATGGGCATTGGTGTGACCCTTGTCACGATGTTATCTTCCGCGTTTATTGCGTTGATTCGGAATTTAATTCCCTCGCAAGTACGCATGGTGACGTACATGGTGGTCATTTCAACCTTTACGATCGTTTTTGAAATGTTCTTAAAAGCCTTAACGCCTGAAATTGCGGAACGCTTAGGGGCATATGTTGGTTTAATCATCACTAACTGTATTGTCATGGGACGTGCAGAAGCCTTTGCAGTTAAAAATCCGGTTCGATATTCGACGATTGATGCATTTGCAAGTGGTATGGGTTATACCTTCGTCTTAATAATGATGTCGGTCATCCGAGAATTACTATCTAATGGTTCCATTCTTAATATTCAATTATTGGGATCGGAATGGATAAACTGGACGATTTTTGCAATCGCTCCAGGCGGTTTCTTTATCATCTCCTTGTTCATTTGGGGTTTACGTGTTTGGTTGAAGTATTACGAAGAATAAGGAGAGAAAAAATTATGGTAAGCATCTCAGTTTTAATTGAAATCTTTATTGCCTCCTTACTTCCTTTCAACATCGCATTAGCCTCGATTTTAGGCATGTGTCCTTTAATTGCAATTTCTACCAACGTTACCAATGCCAAGGGCATGGGATTAGCGGTTGTCCTCGTTACCACTTTAACTGCAGCGATTAACTGGCCCATTTATGAATTCCTCAAATGGAGCGGCACGGATACATTAGATTTATTAGTCTTTATGATTACGATTGCAGCTTCGGTTCAATTCCTTGAATTGGCGATGCAAAAGTTCTTACCCGCGCTCTACAATGCATTTGGTATTTACTTGCCATTAATTACGGTCAACTGTATCGTCCTCGCGGTCAGTTTATTCTTTGTCAATTATGATTATGGTTTTTTAGAAACCGTTGTTTTTGCGCTAGGATCATCTTTAGGTTGGGCATTTGCGATTGTCTTACTTTCAGGTATTCGCGAAAAATTATCGGTGATTGCTGATTTACCTCGCGGTTTGAAGGGTAAAGCCATTGCCTTTGTTCTTTTAGGTATTCTTGCCCTTGGTTTTATTGGGTTTGCAGGCATTGCCCGCGTCGATCCAATTCAATAATGAGGAGATAACAACATGGAATATATTTTATTGCCTTCTGTTTTGCTTGGCATCATGCTTGCCATTACCGGGCTCATCATTCTTGCCGATAAAGCTTTAGGAAGTGGTGGTTTAAAAAAAATCATCATCAATGGTTCTAAAGAAATTGAAGTCACGTCTGACGATACGTTATTAAATATTCTTTCGCAAAATAAAATCTTCTTATCCTCCGCATGTGGTGGTAAGGCAACCTGTGGCCTATGCAAATGTCAGGTCACGGAAGGTGGCGGTGAGATTAAACCAACCGAGATGGCCTTTTTATCTGCGAAAGATAAAGAAAACAAAGTGAGATTAACTTGCCAAGTTAAACCAACCTCCTTGACCAAAATTACGATCCCAGAAGGTTTATTAACTGCAAAAGAATTTAAGACTAAACTTGTGAAAATGGTTGATTTAACCTATGACATTAAATTATTGGACTTTAAATTAATTAGTCCAAGTACGATGCCATTTAAACCAGGTCAGTTTGCTCAAATTAAGGTTCCTGGTATCGATGTTGTTCGGGCTTATTCGATTGCTTCCAACCCATCCGATCCATCTCACATTGAAATGATTGTGCGTTACGTTCCCAAAGGTCAAGCCACGACCTACGTTTTCCAAGCACTAAAAGTGGGAGATATCGTCACGTTATCCGGTCCTTTTGGTAAATTTTTTCTTCAAGAACAATCCAAACGGGATATCGTTTGCATCGCCGGTGGTTCAGGAAAAGCTCCGATTCGTTCGATTCTCACACGCTTAAAAGAACAAGGGATGACGCGAAAAGTTCGGTATTTCTTTGGCGCAAAAGCCGTGCGTGATCTTTACTACACCGAAGAAATGAAACAACTACAAAAAGATTTCCCGAATTTTGAATACATCCCAGCATTATCAAGTCCTTTACCAGAAGATAAATGGACTGGTACAACTGGTTTAATTACGGATGTGTTGGATCGCATGACCGCGGATCTTTCTGAATCTGAAGCTTATTTATGTGGTTCACCGGGTATGATTGATGCTTGTATTAAAGTGCTCAATAAACATCAAATCAAACCTGAAAACGTCTTCTACGATAAGTTTGCTTAAATCAATCAAACAAAAACCTCGGACAAGTTTCCGAGGTTTTTTTATGTTGGTTTAACGCTTGACCCACGTACAAGATCCGCCAGAAGGTTCACCTTCTTTCGGGTCCCAAAGTGATCGATAACGTGGATGTTGTAATACCTTGACTGCAAATGAACATAAGGGATAAATATAACGCTTTTCTTTGGTGGCTAACTGAATGACCTGATCGAGCAGTCGATTGGCAAGTCCTTGACCTCGATAAAGCGGATCAACAAAGGTATGGGTCACGACATAGCGTTTGTCTTGGTCAAGGTGGTAAGTGATTTCTCCAATCATGTGCTGACGGTCATCAGCGATGTAAAAGCGATTTGGTTCTTGTTGAATGATCAAGTCCATAACGAGGACCTCCTATCTTTATTATAAACACCTTCAGGATTGAGAAACATCTTTGGAGTGCGTATAATGAATTCGTTGCCTCCGTGGTGGAACTGGTAGACGCAATAGACTCAAAATCTGTCGAGCGTGAGCTCATGTCGGTTCGAGTCCGACCGGAGGCACCATTCTTACTTGCGCTCGTAGCTCAGCTGGATCAGAGTACAACCCTCCGAAGGTTGGGGTCGCACGTTCGAATCGTGCCGGGCGCGCCACTCATCTTCAAAATTAAAATTGATTTAAGCGTTTATATTGATTGGTAATACGAGGGCTCGAGTGGTCCAACGTCGTGTTGACCAACGCCACATAAAGACTAATGCTTTAAAGGCTTCATCAATGGTGAGGGCAATAAAGATTCCGACAACACCATTATTAAACATTAAACCAAACAAGAATGATCCACCGATTGCAAAAAACATCAGTGAAAATAATGAAATCGTTCCTAAGAACCATGCATCACCGGTTGTTTTGAGTGATTCACCGAGGATAATATTGACGGTTCTAGCACCCTCAACCGCAATATTTAACCAAAGGACCGTTTTAATCAGCTCTATATGGTGGACTAATTCTGGTCCTTCAATATGCTCAACAGACGTAAAAATAGAAATAATCCCATCCGGCGATAAGGCAATGAGTAAACCAAGTAAGCTTGATATCAAAATGCCGATAGCAGAAATTTTAAAGATGCGTCTTTGGGCTTTTTTATAATTTTGGGCACCAACATAAAAACCAGTTTTAATGGCACTAGCGTGTGCCAATGCAGCGGCTGGTACAAAAGCCATTTTTGCAATGTGTTCAACTGTGACTCTAACAGACGTCTCGACACCAGTGGTATCGAAGAAGTTTAATATTGTAATAATCACAGCCATTGCACCCAAAAAAGCAAAATTTTCAAATGCAGATGGTAAGCCAACTTCTAATGAATCGGAAAGTAATTTTCTTGCAGGAACATTTGCCTTCGCAATATTTTTAGGTAGGTGGAAGTTTGCCAAAATTAAGTGGGCAACAAAAGATCCAACGTGAGAAATAAAGGTTGCCCAAGCAACACCGGCAACACCCCAATTAAAGACATAAATGGATAGATAGTTCAAAACGATATTGATTACGTTAGCGATAATCGTTGCAACCATGGGCGACTTATCATGGCCAAACGCCCGCATGTAATTTCCTATGATAGGGTTGATTGCAACAAAAATGGAAGCAGCACCAACAATCAAGCCATATTCCGTTGCTAAATCAGCAATTTGTTGATCGGGAATGATGAAATGAATAAATTCAGAGAAGAAAACGTAAATTAGAGCCATGACACCGATTCCAATGAGACCATTAACCAATACACCAATACGGGCTGCTTTGCGAGTCACCTCAGCTTGATTTGCGCCAACATATTGCGTAAATACCGCAAGCATCCCAGCGGAAAGGATAACAAATGCAACATTTAAAAAGTTCAAATAAGTTATTGCACTTCCCACGGCAGCAACCGCCTGAGAACTAACCGCATAGAGCATTAAGGTATCCGATAAAGAGACTAATACTGATAGAAAAATTTCAATTAATAAGGGCCAAAATACTTTAATAAAACGATGTTGATGAATTTCCATAATTTTTTACCGAAAGTTATTATACGCCTTTTGAAACCGTTGACAATCCACCAAGGTTAAAACTTGAAATCATTTCAAATCTTGTATATGATAAATGGGCGCTTGCATAGGAATGACTGCGCCGACGTAGCTCAATTGGCAGAGCAACTGAATCGTAATCAGTAGGTTGTAGGTTCGATTCCTATCGTCGGCACCAGCACGCATGGATGTTTAGCTCAGCTGGGAGAGCATCTGTTTGACGTACAGAAGGTCGGGGGTTCGATCCCCTCAGCATCCACCAGAAATGAAAACAACTGCGGAAACGCAGTTTTTTTATTCAAATTCAAAAAAGTTTGCTAAAATTAAAAAGGTGAATCTCATGAATGTATCATATTTATATTTTACAGTTTCCGATTGGATCGATTTTTCCCTTGGTGGAATTTTTTTAATAGCGTTAAGTTTTTATATCTTTACCTTTGTAAGAAGAAAAGCATATGGAATTTTATTTTTACTTTTATCTTTATCCATTCTCATAAGTTATGTTCTTCATAACTTTTCTTTTTTAACCATTACCCTCATTGCATCATTTATTATTCTCGTTAATGTTTTTGTAGTTTTGAATGCCACAGAGTTAAAGGCCCGCATCGATTCGATGTTCCGCTTCGGTAAAAATCAAAGTTCAGCGAGTTTAATTAACTACGACAAAGAAATGATTTATGAACTTATTTATGATGCGGTTTCATTTATGTCTAAGAATAAAATTGGTGCGCTAATCACCATTGAAAGAACGACAAAATTAGATAACTACACAAAAAATGGTGTGCTGTTAAATGCACCTTTATCTTCGGAAATGTTAACCACGATTTTTTATCCTGGTACCCGATTACATGATGGTGCCGTGATCATTCGTGGTAGTTTTATTCTTGCTGCAAACGTTTATTATCAACCAACAACTAAACCAATGTTAGGTAAACTAGGTTCACGTCATCGTGCCGCGATTGGTATTTCTGAGGCTACGGACGCTGTGACCATTGTTGTATCAGAGGAGTCGGGTCGCTTGTCGTTGACATATGGGGGTCAACTTGAGCCTGTTTATTTGGATACGTTTAAACAAACGTTAGCCAACTATATGGAAAACAGACCTCATGCTGAAAATTAATTGATGGGGAAATATTTTGGAACGGATGGTTTTCGCGGTTATGTCGGTCAACAACTTACCACTCAACACGCCTATCGCATTGGACGTTATCTAGGTTCGATTACGTTAAAAGAAGATGTGATTTTTGTTGGGCAAGATACACGCGTATCCTCTCAAGCATTAGCTTTTGCCTTGTTTTCTGGGGCGATGGCATCGGGTGCAACCGTGGTTGATTTAGGTGTAATCACAACACCCGCGATTTCTTACTTTTTACAAAAACAAAAAAAGGGTTTTGGGGTCATGGTGTCAGCCAGTCATAATCCTTATTACGATAATGGGATTAAGTTATTCAATGCAGATGGGGAAAAATTATCTTCTGACATTGAAGAAAAAATTGAAAAGTATATTGACTCAATCGAGGACACATTACCATTTGCAACAGGAAAATCGATTGGTAAAATTGATCCCCTTTCATCCACCTATACCGAACGTTATCTTCAATTTTTATTAAATTTGTATCAACCTAAAGGAAGATCGTTAAACATTTTAATCGATACTGCAAATGGTTCTGCATCCGCGATTGCCCCTCTTTTATTTTCTAAACTGCCATTGAAGGTTGATTATATTCATCAAAAACCTAATGGATATAACATCAATGATCGGTGTGGCGCAACCCATATCCAATCCTTACAAAGTGCAATCAAAAAAGGAAACTATGATTTAGGTTTTGCTTTTGATGGTGACGCCGATCGGATGATTGCAGTGACTTCGGATGGTCAAGAAGTGAATGGGGATGCCTTACTCTTTTTGAATAGTCAATCGATGTTTAAGCAACAACCGCAACTAAAGAAAAAAATTGTTATCACCCAAATGAGTAATTTCGGATTAAAAAAAGCGCTTGGTCAATTAGGGATTGAGTACATCGAAACCAATGTTGGTGACAAATATGTGCAAGCGGCACTTAAAAAAGAGCAATTAATTCTTGGTGGTGAACAATCCGGACATGTCATTTTCCTAAATGAATTAAACACGGGTGATGGCTTGATTTCTGCAATTAAATTATTGAATATCCTTCAAGAAACCAAAGAAAGTCTCGGCCAACTTGTGGTATCATTAAAGCAATATCCACAAGTGCTCAAGAATATCGTGGTTGAGAATAAATCCGAGGTGATGAACCATCCGGATTTACAACTGCTCATCCAAGATATCCAAGGGCGTTTAGGTCAAGATGGGCGCATTCTTGTTCGCGCATCGGGAACCGAATCGTTAATCCGTGTCATGGTTGAAGCATTAGCCCCCCAGCAATGTGAAAGCCTAGTGATGGAAGTGATTCGTTTTATTGAAAGTACATTTATTAACTAACCAAGGGGGGTTTAGGATATGTGTGGGATTGTCGGCTCGGTCGGTGAAACGCAATTACGTCAATATTTACTTAGCGGATTAAAAAGTCTCGAATATCGTGGGTACGATTCCGCTGGGACTGCTTTTTTGACCAATGGAAAATTTGACGTTTTTCGCTTGCCAGGACGGATTGATCAACTTAACCAACTCGTTCCTAAAAATTTTCAAGCATCCGCGG
The DNA here is from genome assembly GCA_964579925.1 of uncultured Staphylococcus sp. Lineage (GTDB taxonomy): Bacteria > Bacillota_I > Bacilli_A > RFN20 > CAG-826 > UBA970. The sequence continues at coordinate 45,871 of CAZOHK010000002.1, forward strand.
GAATCGGCCATACCCGTTGGGCGACGCATGGAGAACCAAATCTTAAGAATGCCCACCCTCATACCTCACAACAACAATTATTCACCCTTGCTCATAATGGGGTAATCGATAACTTCCGCGCCCTCAAACAAAAACTCGAAAACAAAAAGTATGTCTTCCAATCGGATACGGACACCGAAGTCATCGTCAACTTAATGGAATGGCATTACTTAAATGATGCGAATAAACAACCTTTAAAGGCCATTCAATTAACCTTAGAAGAACTTGAAGGCTCTTATGCTTTAGCTATTCTTTTCCAAAAAGATGAATCCAAAGTTTATTTTGCAAAACTTCACTCTCCTTTGGTTATTGGTAAAGGGGCTAACACCAA
>CAZOHK010000003.1:0-10186 GCA_964579925.1 uncultured Staphylococcus sp.
ATCAAATCATCAATTTGGCCAACAGTTGGACGAATCACCACTTCTGGATCGACCAATCCGGTTGGGCGAATGATTTGTTCAACATAGTTCTGATTGGTTTTTTCTAATTCATAATCTCCAGGGGTTGCAGATGTGCAAATGACTTGTTTAAGTTCGGATTCAAACTCGCTAAATTTTAACGGGCGATTATCAAGTGCAGATGGTAAACGAAAACCAAACTTAACCAAGGTTTCTTTTCTCGCCCGATCACCGTTATACATGCCTCGAACTTGGGAAAAACTCACATGACTTTCATCCACGACAAACAAAAAGTCTTTTGGAAAATAGTCAATTAAACAAAATGGGCGTTGCCCTTCTGCTCTACCATCAATGTGACGTGAATAGTTTTCAATGCCAGGACACATCCCAAATTCTTGTAAGGATTCTAAATCTTGTTTTGTACGCATTTCTAAACGTTGCGCTTCTAGTAATTGATTGTTTGCTTTTAATTCAATTAATCGTTGGTTCAACTCTTCTTCAATCCGTTGGCAAGCCTTGATAATGCGAGCATGGGTAGAAGCATGACCATACGCTGGATAAATGGGATAGCTTTTATAGGTCTTTCTAACTTCACCAGTCAGTAAATCTACTAAGGATAAGCTTTCAATTTCATCACCAAAGGTATCGATTCTTAAGGCGGCGTCTGCTAATCCAGGTAAGGCAATTTCTATGACATCACCGCGTACCCGGAATTGACCAGCAGGAAGATCGAGGTTATTTCGTTGGTATTGGGCATCAATTAATTTCCGGAAAAATTCTTTACGATTAATCGTCTCTCCAACTTTGACATAGAACGCGAGCGAGCGATATTCTTTGGGATCCGTTAATCCATAGATGGCGGCCACGGATGCAACGATGATCGTGTCTCGACGTTCAAGGACAGCGTTAATCGCAGATGTTCTTAACATTTCGATTTCATCATTCATCACGGCGTTTTTTTCAATATACGTGTCGGACTTTGGCATATATGCTTCTGGTTGATAAAAATCAAAATTGGAAACAAAATACTCAACCCGATTATTGGGGAATAGCTCTTTAAATTCTCCATATAATTGGCCAGCCAAGGTTTTGTTATGAACAAGGACGAGTGTGGGACGCTGGGTTTGTTCAATCACGTTTGCAATCGTAAACGTTTTTCCAGTACCGGTTGCCCCAAGTAAAACTTGAAAGCGTTTTTGGTCTTGAAGTCCTTTGACCAACGCTTTGATCGCACCCGGTTGATCACCCGTCGGTTGATAAGGAGAGACAATCTTAAAAAGTTCGCTCATGTTGATTTTGCTTTCTTTTTAAAGGATGGTAAGGGTGCAGATAAAGGGTCAAAACCTAAACCAAGAATTGAACGAGCTTGAGAAATCATGACAAATGCAGATGGGTCTTTTTGGCTAATGAATTGCTTCAACGCATAATATTCTTGCCGTTGAATCGCAACTTGAATCACTTGAATCGGTTGTTGACTGTAGCCACCTTTGGCCGGATAAAGGGTCGATCCACGTTCGAGTTTTTCAATGATAAATTGATTAATCACGTGATGCTCTTTTGAAATGATCGTCACCAAATATACTTTTGATAAACCGACAAAGACAAGCTCAATCATGACGGACGTCACCACGGTTGAAATCACACCATATAAACCAGACACGATGGTAAAGGTAAACATCCCAAGTACAATGATGACTACATCAATTGCAAACGAGGTAATGGAAGCTTTCCATTCAAAAAATCGTTGACCAAGTAACATCACCACGTCAAATCCGCCTGTACTGCCACCTGCGAGAAAAGACATGCCGATACCAATGCCAACTAAACTACCTCCAAAAATGGCAGCAAGTAAACGATGGGTTTCTTGATCCGCGTCAAACCCAATCCAATTGGGTCCGACATATCGAAGCAATAAAAAGAAGAAAAGGGGATATAAGATTGTGGCAAGAAAGGTTTGAGCACTGAAGGTTTTTCCAATGAAGATGAGTCCAACCAAGAAGAAAGACCAAGCAAGGATGGCAGTCGTCAGTTCAACCGGCCAGCCAAACCAAAAATCAAAAATTAACGCAAGGCCGTTCATGCCACCGTTGACAATATTTAAAGGAACTAGGAAAAATGCGGATGCAATTGCCAAGAGTAAATTGGCAATCACGATGATGAATACATTCACCCATTTTTTATTTTTTTGCACGGTTTTTTGCCTCCATTTCCAGATAAGCGCGTATAAACCCATCAATCGAACCATCCATCACTTTACCAACATCGCCTTCTTGATAATCCGTTCGATGGTCTTTAATCATCATATAGGGTTGAAAGACGTAAGACCGAATTTGACTTCCCCATTCAATGTCCTTTTGTTCACCTACAATTGAATCAAGATGATCCGTTTGTTGTTGTTTCTTGAGTTGGTACAATTGGGCTTTTAACATTTGCATTGCTTTTTCTTTATTTTGTAATTGACTTCTTTCCATCTGGCATGCAGATACAAGCCCGGTTGGAAGATGGGTGATACGAACGGCACTTTCGACTTTGTTGACGTTTTGCCCTCCGGCACCGCCCGATCGATACGTATCAATTCTTAAGTCCTTGTCTTGAATTTCAATATCAACATCGTCGACGATATCAGGAATGACATTAACGGAAGCAAAAGAGGTATGGCGTCTACCATTCGAGTCAAATGGGGAAATTCTCACCAAACGATGAACCCCTTTTTCAGATTTAAGTAAACCATAAACGCGTGTGCCTTTGATGAGCATAGTTGCACTTTTAATCCCTGCTTCTTCTCCAGATAAGAAATCAAGCATTTGCACTTGAAAACCATTCGCTTCTGCGTAACGCACATACATGCGGTATAACATGTTCGCCCAGTCATGACTTTCCGTACCACCTGCACCAGGGTGAATTTCAACAATCGCGTTTAAATGATCGAATTCTCCACGAAATAAAATAACCTCTTGAAGTTGTTTGCCAAGTTTTTTCAAGGAAGACAACTCCACATAAAAACTCGAGGCTAAGCTTTCATCGGTTTCAATTAATGGCAAAAGTTCTTGTAGATGACTTTGATTACTTTGTAGTTTTTCTAACGATTCCAAAAAAAACTTTTGTTCATTCAATCGTTGGATTACCGCTTTTGCTTGGCGTTGATGGTCCCAAAAATGGGGTCCATCCATTAACGTCTCATCGGCTTTGATTTGTGATTTTAATTGACCAAGGTCAAAGGGATTCACTGACTTGCTGGATTAATACCGCCAAGTCATTTAACTCCGACTTTAAGACTGAAATGTCCATTAGGAAAGATTCCCGCCGGGATTGGGCCCTAAATGAATCGCTGGATTTTTTGGTTTGACTTCAAGTTTTGCTGTTAACATCGCAACCACAAATTCAACCGCGACTTTTTCATTAAGCTCTTTAAACATTTTAAAACCTTCATTCACATAATCTTGCAAGGGATTGCTTTGGGCATAACTTCGTAAATGAATGCTTTGGCGAAGGTGATCCATGGCATCGATGTGTCGTGGCCAATTCATATCGATCATCTTTAATAACACTTGTCTTGGTAAGCCTTTCAACACTTCTTTTGGCCAATCCTTTGTCGCTTGTTTATAACGATTGATTAAGAGTACGGTGACATCTTCTGCAACTTCTTCTGCAGGTGATTCCCCGAACGCTTGAGGATTAATCGTTCCTTCTGGTAACAAAATTGGTTCAAGTATTTTCTTTAGTTTTTCTCCATCGATTGCCTTGCTACGATCATCAGGGATCATCGATTTTGCGGCAAAAGCATGCCCGGCATTCGTAAAGGTTTCATTGATAATATCGGTAACATCATCTGCCATTAAAATGGCATCGCGTTTGCGATACATGACACTACGTTGTTTGGCGAGGACGTTATCATAATCTAGGACGCTCTTCCGGATATCAAAGTTTTGCCCTTCAATTCGTTTTTGTGCACCGGTAATCGCATTCATGAGCAACCTGTTTTCAATCGCTTCTTGACCAAGTGATTTGAACATATTTCTTAAGGCATCCGAACCGAATCGAACCATCAAATCGTCTTCAAGGGAAACGAAGAATCTTGAGTAGCCAGGATCACCTTGACGTCCCGATCGTCCTCTTAACTGATTATCAATGCGCCTCGCTTCATGCCGTTCCGTACCGATCACACACAATCCACCGAGTGCGCGAACATCATCATCAATCTTAATATCCGTTCCTCGACCTGCCATGTTTGTGGCGATTGTGATGCTTCCTTTTTCGCCTGCTCGGCGAACAATTTCTGCTTCCGATGCGTGATTTTTTGCATTAAGCACAGAGTGAGGTAATCCTTGATTTTTCAATAATCGTGATAATTCTTCTGAGGCTTCTACGGAAGGCGTCCCAATTAATAAAGGTTGTTTGTTTTGATGACGAGCGGTTACTTCTTTTAGGATGGCGTTAAGTTTGGCTGCTTTGCTTGCATAAATTAAATCGACATCATCCCGTCGTCTGATCGGAACGTTGGTGGGTATGGAAACCACTTTCATGTTATAAATTTTAATAAATTCTTCTTCTTCCGTTTTTGCAGTTCCGGTCATGCCACCAAGTTTCTTATATTGGCGGAAAAAGTTTTGATAGGTAATTGTTGCCATCGTAATTGTTTCAGCACGAAAGATGGCACCTTCTTTTGCTTGGATTGCTTGATGTAAGCCATCGGAAAACTCTCTGCCTTTGAGAATGCGTCCTGTGAACTGATCAATAATTTGAACATTATTCTCTGGATCAACTAAATAATCAACATCCCGAACCATGATGTGGTTAGCTTTTAACGATTGGTGAATACGGTGAACTTTTTCTGAGTGTTCAGGAGAGTAGAGGTTGCGAATATTAAACGCCATTTCTGCTAAATTTGCTCCAGCATCATTTAAACTCGCCGTTTTTGTTTTGACATCAATCGTAAAGTGTTTTTCTTTTTTTAGTGATTTCACAAACCGATCAAACTTGACGAACTCTGCTTCTGAAGTTTTTGCACCACCCGAAATAATTAACGGGGTTCTTGATTCATCAATCAAAATTGAATCCGCTTCATCAATGACGGCAAAAGGTAAGGTTCTTAATACGCGGTTTTTAAGATGGGGTGTCATGTTGTCTCGAAGATAATCAAATCCGAGTTCGGCGTTCGTGGAGTAAGTGATGTCACATCGATATGCCGCTTGTTTTTCTTCCGTGTTTTTATCTCTTAAATTAACACCAACGGTTAGTCCTAAGAACTGATAAATCACACCCATCCACTCTGCATCTCGTTTTGCTAAATACTCGTTGACCGTGATGACATGGACCCCATTACCTGCAAGTGCATTTAAATAGACCGCCATCGTCGCAGTTAACGTTTTCCCTTCACCGGTTCTCATTTCAGCAACGTTACCACCATGTAAGACAAATGCGCCAATAATTTGAACTTTAAACGGGGTCATCTTTAACGTTCTGGTTGAAGCTTCACGGGCAACGGCAAAGGCTTCATATTGAATATCTTCTAAGGTTTTACCTTCTTTAAGTAACGCTCTAAAGTAGGACGTCTTTTCCTTTAAGGCTTCATCAGATAGGGTTTTAAATTTTGCTTCAAAAGCAAGCACTTTATCTGCTTCTTTGGCTAATTTTTTTAATTGTTTTTCTTCAATTTTGAAGATTTTTTCAATCCATGACATGTTTGATTTTCCGCCTTCTATTTTACCATTATTAAATTGGTTTGTATTGGTTTTTTTACCGGTTTCACTCTTGCTAAGACCATGATCCTTAATGTCTTTAAAAAGGGAATGGGTATCTTTGTTTTCATCACACGCATCGTTTCTCCGCTCGTCATCACATCATCCACGAAACATAATCGGTCCTTAAAGACGAACCCGGGTTTTAATGCAATCACCTGTTTAATCTGATGTCGTTGACTTCGACTTTGAGAAGCTTGACGATAAGGCTGGTTCTTAAAAAATGGATGAATAAAAGGAAGTTTTAATTGGCCATAGATGGATTCAAGATGATGGAATCCTCTTGACTGGATGTCATCTTCATGACTCGGAGCCATCACCAACGTGTAACGATGATACTTCAGGCGTAAGTAACTGAGATGTTGGGCCAAAAAAGTTGGTCCGATTTCAACGTCATGTAAGGTTTTAAATTGATGAATTCGTTCTTGAAAAACCTCCCCATAGTCAAAAAAAGATTCCACTGGTGTGTGTTCAATGAAATCAATTCGGTGGTGCCATTCAAGTTTGTGGTAGCAACGTGTGCATAACAAAGGGGGTGTGGCGTAATCAATGAGCGGTTTAAGGGGAATGTTTTGAAAACAAATTTTACACATGCGCATTTGCAAATTGGATGTTAGCGTTTGCTTCTTGTATTTGTGGCGTCAAACGATCAGCAAGTACCATCACCTTTCCTGTCGGAGAAACGATTTTTCGACCAACTCGACCGGCCATTTGAATCAACATCGACCTTGTGTATAAAATATGATCCCCAGAAAAAATAATGACCTGAAGATGAGGAACGGTAATGCCACGTTCTAAAATTGCCGTGGTGATTAAAAAGAAGTTTGGATCTTGTTTAAATAACGCAATTGTTTCAGTTCGAAATTGACTTGATGAATAGACAAATTTTGTATTGGGAAAGAAAATCGATAACCATACAAAGAGGATCCTACCCAACGCAATCGTTGGAACAAAGATAAAAACTGGCTTCTTTGCTCTTCTAAATGCATACAAGGTTAAAACAATGTCAATCCACTTCAAAAAAAATGGCCGGATTTGAACAGAGAGTGTCGGAACGGGATAACCATGATATCGATGAAAAAGGTGAAAAACTTTACCTCCTTGATTGGTAAATGCAACCAAGTTTTCTTTTGTAAAGGTTGCGGACAAATACACAATGATTCCTTTTGTCGATCGTTTCACAAAAGCTTCAAGGGTTGGATTTCCTTGATAAGGAAACGCATCCACTTCATCAAAGATTAATACGTCAAAATACTGATCATATCGATATAGTTGATGCGTTGTTAACACGATCAAATCTCCCTCAAGCTTATCATCATGACCACCAAACACCGAGGTGATGGTTAGGCTAGGAAATACGCTTTGAAAACGGGGAGCAAGTTCTTGAACCACATCCCGTCTAGGGATGACAAAACCGATGCGTTTGCCTTCCGCAAGTGCGACTTGAATTAAAGAAAAGACAATTTCTGTTTTTCCACTTCCAGTTACGGCATCCACCATTGCCGATTGTCGAAGTCGATAACAAGTCAGCAATCCTTCTGAAATAAGTCTTTGTGGTTCGGTCAATGCATATCCTAATTGGATCGCAACCAGCTTCGGTTCGCGAAGCGTGGGTCTGACTGTTTCCATAGGAAAGTGAATACAAGCACGACAATAAGGATGACCGGCTTTCATGCCAATCTTGATTGGATCTTGGTTGCCACATCGTGAGCATTGAAAAGGTATCACACCTTAGAATAGGGTGTGAAAAATCTTAACGGAAATGCTTTTTTTCGTATGCTGAGATTAAATCTAATCGTGTTTGATGACGACCACCTTCATAAGGGGTGGTGATAAATAATTGGACACGTCGAACCATGTCATCAAAGGTCATATATCTTGCGCCAAACGCAATTAAATTGGCGTCATTATCAATCCGGGCTCGTTTGGTGGCTTCATCGTGGTAACCAAGTGCACAGCGAGCACCCTTTACTTTATTTGCAGCAATCGAAACTCCCATTCCTGAACCACAAATTAAAACGCCAAACTCTGCCTCTTTGGCGACAACGCGTTCGGCAGCACTTAATGCATATTCGGGATAGTGGCAACTTCCTTCAGAAAAGGTTCCGCCATCGATGATTGTTAAACCTTGTTTTTGTAACGCTTGAATCATTGCTTGTTTATTTGCAAAACCTGCATGGTCACTTGCAAGAATAATTTTCATGGTTGTATCTCCTATCATTAAGTATAAATCATTGCGATGCGAGATTTAAGATTGATGTCTTGATGAATGGAAAGTTTGGATTGGGGATACATTTGTTTAACGATTGTTTTTAATGGGGCTACCACTTCTGGACTAATTTCAAATGCAAAGATGCCACCAGGTTTTAGTAGTGGTTTTGCTTCTTGTAAATATTGTTGATAAAACTTGGTATTCGGGTTGGCAAATAATGCAAGGTGCGGTTCATAGTCTTTTACGCTTGAATCGACACTGGTTTCATCCAAAATATATGGAGGATTACTAACTATTAAATCGAAGCGTGGTTGTGTTGATAGTTTTGAAAAAGGCTGAAGCCCGTCCCCAACCAAAAAAGAAATATCCAACTGATGCCGACGCGCATTCAACGTTGCTACCTTGACCGCAGCCTTACTAATATCGGTCGCCATGACATCCCATAAAGGTCGATGAAATTTAAGGGCGATCGCAATCGCGCCACTACCGGTTCCAATATCAACCACACGCATCAACGATTGGGTTGAAAATGTTTTGAGCAAATGTTGAACGAGTTCTTCGGTTTCTGGTCGAGGAATTAAGACGTTGGAATCTACATGAAATGGCAAACCAAAAAAGATGGATTGTCCTGTAATATACGCAACCGGTTCTCCTTCAATTAATCGCTTTAAACTCGCTAAAATCGCCGCTTCATGTTTTACAGGTTCATCTAAATGGGTAAAGAAATCATCCGCGGATGGTATTGACTCATAATGAAGGAATAACTGTAACAAACTATAACGATCGACCGAACCTCGGCCAAGCGTGGCTAGACTGGATTGATAAAGCTGTCCGCGTGTCATTCACCACCTAATAATTTTTGCTGTTGATCATAATGGACCAATGCTTCGATGATGCTTTCAAGTTGACCTTCCATGACGCGATCCAGTTGATTAATGGTAAAACCGATGCGATGATCGGTTACACGGTTTTGTGGATAATTATAGGTACGGATTTTTTCACTGCGTTCACCTGTACCAACTTTAAGTTTTCTTTCATTGCCAACTTTTTCATCGATTTCTGCTTGCTTATGCGCTTCAAGTTTTGCATACAACATTTTCATTGCAAGTTCGCGATTTTGAATTTGGGATTTTTCAATTTGACAAGAGACGACGATACCAGTTGGTACATGGGTGATCCGAATTGCCGATTCGGTTTTATTGACGTTTTGACCACCTGCACCTTGGGAGCGATAGGTGTCAACTTGTAAATCATTTGCATTAATGACGATATCGACTTCTTCCACTTCCGGCATCACAAGGACCGTCGCGGTAGAGGTATGAATGCGACCAGAAGCTTCAGTTGCAGGGACGCGTTGAACACGATGTGCTCCAGATTCGAATTTAAGTTTTGAATAGACCGCATTACCTTTGACCATGAACATAATCGTGGATTGACCACCCGCATCAGAAAGCATTTGGACCTTCCAATTATTCTTTTCACAATACTTGGTGTACATACGGAACAAATCACTTGCAAATATAAACGCTTCATCTCCACCCGCGGCACCCCGAATTTCAACCACGATATTTTTATCATCATTTGGATCTTTCGGAATCAATAAGTATTTGATTTCATCCATAAGCTTTGCTTGAGCATTTGTTAATTGTTCAACTTCGGCTTTACCCAACTGGGCAATTTCAGGATCAACATCATTTCGCATGAGCAGTGCGTCGGCATAGTTTTTTTCATTTGTTTCAAATTGGTTGTACAAATCCACAACCTCATCTAAGGTTGATCTTTCTTTCGATAATGCCTTAAATTGGCGAGAATCATTAAGAATTTTTTCTTGAACGAGTAAATCATCAATCGTTGATAAACGATCGCGCATAACTTTCAGGCGATTTCTTAAATTTTCTTCCATGTTGAGGACCTTTCGTATTTTATCATACGCATCGCATTTTTTGAAAGGAAATATTCTTTTTTTCTATTTTATATCGTTTAAAAATTGGTTATAATGTTTCAAGGAAAACGTCATGGCATATAAGGCACTTTATCGCACCTACCGGCCTCAACAATTTTCACAAGTCGCAGGGCAACAAGCGATTGTAAAGACTTTACAAAATGCATTAATGCAAAAGAAGCTTTCCCATGCTTATTTATTCACTGGCCCTCGCGGAACAGGTAAAACCACGTTAGCCAAAATCTTTGCCAAAGCTTTAAATTGCGAAGTTTCACC
>CAZOHK010000003.1:10286-15731 GCA_964579925.1 uncultured Staphylococcus sp.
GAACCACCTGCACATGTTATCTTCATTCTCGCAACGACCGAACCTCATAAAATTTTGCCCACCATTCTTAGCCGGTGCCAACGTTTTGATTTCGGCAAAGTCAACGACGCAGATCTCACCGCCCGGATGAAACTCATTCTTGAAAAAGAAAAAATCTCCTTTCAAGACGATGCACTCCAAACCATCATCACTTTGGCTGACGGTGGTGTTCGCGATGCACTTTCCATGCTCGATCAAGTGATTGCCTATACGGGTGGCCGATTTGAAAATAAAGATCTGTTGAACTTATTTGGTCTTGTCAGTATTGAAGAAAAAATGACATTGTTAAGAGCCATTGGTCGCCAAGACACCACCACCATGATTGGAAAAATTGATCAATTTGTGATGATTGGTGCTGACTTCAAACGGTTATTAATGGATTTGTTGGTGATGTTGAAAGATCTGCTCATTCTTGTTAAAACGCAACAATCTGGTCTCATGCACCTCTTAGAAGAAAGCCAAGCGAATGTAATCCTTCAAGACTTAACGATGGACTACATACCCACGGTTGCAGATGCATTGATGAGCATTCAAATGGATGTGAGAAATGCCCAATCGATTCCTGGATTATTACAATTAAAATTATTACAACTTCAACCTAAAGTGACCGATAACAAATCACAACCAACCATTTTTGATGTGATGAAAACAAACAAAACTCCAACACAAACTCAAGCAGCACCTAAAGAGATTGCAGAGACAGGTGAAGGTATTTACATAGATGATGTCAACATGATCAAAGTAATGGTCATGGGTGATAAAGACGGAAAACATGATGTCATGGAAGCTTGGAAAAAGCTTGATAACTTTTTATTTCAACCTTCCTTTGCTGCTTTAGCCGCAATGGTCAAAGATGCAAAACCTTATGTGTTGAGTAAACATATCCTTGCTTTAGAAGTCGAGCAAGTCAGCGTTGCGATGAAACTCAACTTGGTTGCGAATCAAAAACCATTACAAGATTTAATCCGTCAAATCTCTGGATTCGGTGGATTGGTCTATTGTTTAAATCGCCAAGAAACCTTGAAGTTGAAAAAACTTTATATTGATTTAGCGGATTTGAAAAAATTACCAACCAAGCAAGATACGCCACCTACTGTTAAAAATTGGAGTTTCCAATGAAACCATTAAAGAGTCTTCAAGCATTAATGGAGTCCTTTGAGAAGTTACCAGGCGTGGGTTCAAAATCTGCTGAAAGAATGGCAAATGCAGTTTTAGAGTTAAGTCAAGATGACGTTGAACAATTTCAATCGAGTCTCATTGCGGTAAAAAACCTTGTTCATCCGTGCGCTACATGCGGGATTCTAACCGAAGAAAAAGCCTGCGAGATTTGTACTTCCACTCGCCCATATGACACGTTAGTGATTGTCAGTTACTCCAAAGATGTTTTGGCTTTTGAAAAACTTGAACAAGTATCGTTTCGTTACCATGTATTGGGTGGTGTGCTTTCTGCATCTAAAGGATTTGGCATGGAAGATTTAAACATTGATGGTTTACAAAAACGATTATCGATTCATCCCTTTAAAGAAATTATCTTAGCGACTAACCCTACCTTAGAAGGGGAAACCACCGCCCAATTTCTTGCAACGTTACTTAAAAAGCATCACCTCACGATTTCGCGGTTGGGTTATGGTTTACCAATGGGCGGTCATGTCGATTATGCAGATGCATTAACCTTAACCAAAGCGGTTTCCGGTCGAACAAAAGTCAAAGGAGAATAAGTGTGTTTATTACCTTAGAAGGACCAGAAGGAAGTGGCAAAACTTCCGTGATGAAAGAAGTGATTGCGCGATTGAGAAAAGAAGGTTTCGTCATTGAAGAAACCCGTGAACCAGGTGGCACACCGATTGCAGAACAAATCCGACAAGTCATCTTGCAAAAAGAAAATATAAAACTGGATCCAAGGGCAGAAGCGTTATTGCTTGCAGCAAGTCGTCGCCAAAATTTAGTTGAAAAAATTTGGCCAGCGCTAAAAGCAGGAAAGATTGTGATTTGTGACCGCTATATCGATTCGAGTTTAGCGTACCAAGGTGGGGCAAGAGGCTTGGGAGTTGAAGCCATCTTGAACATTAACTTATTTGCGACCGAATCTTCGTATCCGCAATTAACGCTCTTATTTGATTTACCACCAGCATTGGGTTTAAAGCGTATTGCAGAAAATGCCAACCGAGAAATTAATCGTCTTGATTTAGAACAATTATCTTTCCATCAAAAAGTTCGTGATACGTATTTATCGCTAGCAAAAAGATTTCATGACCGCTATGTGATTATTGACGCCTCGTTACCACTAGCCCAAGTGATTGAAAATACTTACCTCGCGATTCATCAACGTTTATTATGAATGCAGAAGCCTATCTACGCGAACAACAAAAACCGATCTATGACCTATTTTCTAAGGCGAGAAAAACAGGTCGATGGAGTCATGCATATTTATTGCACGGAATGAATGGACAACCTTTAAAAGAGATTGCTCAATTTCTCGCCCAAACCTTGTTATGCGAAAAACCTTCACCACTTGCTTGTGGGCAATGTTTAACATGCGAACGATTCCTTAAAGAAGATTACACTGACATTATTGTCCTCAATGGAAGTGAACAATCCATCAAGAAACAAGATGTCATTAATCTTGAATCACGCTTCGCCATTACGGGTTTAGAAAAAGCAAATAAGCAAGTTTATGTGTTAAACCAAGTCGAGGCGATGACACCTGAAGCAATCAATGCGTTATTAAAATTTTTGGAAGAACCAACCACAGAAATTTATGCATTTTTAACGACTTCTTCTTTGGATGATGTTCTACCCACGATCCAATCTCGTAGCCAAGTAATTCACTTCAAGCCCAACAATCAAACATTATTGATTGAACAAGCACTTGCAAAGGGTCTTAAGCCAGCGGATGCAGAATTACTCAGTTTTGAATGTGCAAATGTTAACGCGATGATCGATAAGAGTCAATCCCCATCCTATCTTGGTTTTATCACCCATTTTGACACCATGAATCAGCGGTGGCAAAAAGATCCCAATGACGCGCTTTATTACTTTCGCCAATTTTGGTTACCCTTACTCGATGACGTCAACACCGTTTCTGAATTCATTCAACGATGGATGGTCGTCTTGATCGAATCGGGAAAAGCAAAAACAAAGCAAGCTGTGATTCTAAAGAGCTATGTTAGTATATTGTTAGTGATAAGCCAAAAGCTTAAGGATCCTTATCAGCGTTATAAAGCCATGCAATCTCGCCTTTCTCGCATCGATAAAAGTACAAATCTAAACCTTTTTTTAGAGGGACTGATGATTGAATTGATAGGAGCATAACCATGGGTGGACAACAAGCAGCACCGTATTTTGTCGGTGTACAAATTAACCACCTGCCGAGACTACAATATTTTTCGACACAAAACCAAACCTACCATATGAATGATGTGGTGATTGTGGAAACGGGTAAGGGTTATGAACTTGGTTTGATTAAAACCAACTTAAGGACGATGGATACGTACCGCTATCCTTTTCAATTATCTCCAATCCTGAGAGCCGCAGACGCCAAAGATCTTGCCGCCCAACAACGCAACGAAGTGGATGCAAAACAAGCCATGCTTTTTGCGAAAGAAACCGCGCGAAAAATGAATCTAGATATGGAAGTTTTTGCAGCTGAGTACAACTTAGATCGATCAAAATTATATTTTTTGTTTACTTCAGAAGACCGTGTTGATTTTCGTGATTTACTAAGAGCACTAGCAACGCAATTTCATACCCGAATTGATTTAAGACAAATCGGCGCACGTGACCGCGCAAAATTATATGGGGCGATTGGTATATGTGGATTACCACTTTGCTGCACAACCTTTCTTAATGAATTCGATAATATCTCGATTAACCGCGCCAAGAACCAAATGTTAACATTGAATATTCCAAAATTAACTGGGCACTGTGGAAAGTTATTGTGCTGCTTAAAGTATGAAGATGATGCGTATACAGAAATAAAAGCCACCCTTCCAAGGGTTGGTGATTGTTACACGATTGATGGGGTTAGTTTTAAAGTTACCTCGATGAACGTGTTAAGTCGCGTCATCAAAATTGAAAATCAAAATCGCGAGATTCAATTCTTGCACGTTGATGCATTAAATAAACATCCAAAAGGAACCACGGTTGCATGAAACGCCGACGATCCTTTAAAGAAGAAACGTTTGGAAAGCTTTATCTTGTAGCTACGCCAATCGGTAATTTAGAAGAAATCACTGAACGCGCCAAACAAACGTTAGCGATGGTTTCGATGATCGCGTGTGAAGACACACGGGTCAGTGGTAAATTAGTCAAGCATCTTGGCATTGATAAACCACTCATTGCGTGCCATGAACATAACGAAATGACGGTCAGTAAATCCTTAATCGAGATCATCAAAACCGGAAAATCCATCGCTTATATATCGGATGCAGGATATCCTGGCATCTCTGATCCAGGGCAACGACTGGTTCAATCTGCGTTGGTTGAAGATATCACCGTTGTCGTCATTTCTGGACCATCCGCCGTCTTCAACGCATTAGTCGGAAGCGGTCTAGACACGAGTCGTTTTTACTTCCATGGTTTTTTAAGACAAAAAGAAGCAGCAAGACTTGATGAAATTAAAGACTTGTATCGCAGGACCGAAACTTTAATTTTTTATGAAGCCCCACACCGGATTGATGTGACGATCAAGAATCTTTTAGAAGTGCTTGGAAATCGCAAAGCTTGTATTGCCAGAGAATTAACGAAGATACATGAAGAATATATTGAAGGTACCCTTCAAGAATTATCGGACATAGATCCCGCCACCCTCAAAGGGGAAATGGTGATCTTGGTTGAAGGCAACAAAGACGAGTTTGGTATCAAACTATCCGAAGATGAAATACGCAACCTTGTGAATTCATTAACGGCGACGGGTATATCGATGAAAGATGCCATCCGCCAAGTGTCAGAGATGACAAAAATGGCAAAAAATTATATTTATAAAGTCGTCCATCAACACTAACTTTTTTCGAAATTATCTTTTTGTTTTCTTTTTGATTCAACCAGGAACGTTGCCCCAATGACACCGCCAAATATCGCAAAACCGGCTAAGGAAATGAGTAGACCTTCTGATAAATAAGGTGTTTGATACTTAACGATATAATCTGTCGGACCAACGCCTGATAAAAACCCAACAAATCCACCTTGTGATAAATAGATTGGTGTGGTGTCTTTTTCTCCACCTGGATATCGACGTTCAACATGCCATCCCGGATCAAAAGTCGTATTTAAAACAATCATGCGGGATTGTTCAAAATCAGTTGAGAATCGACGCGTATTTGCGGTGTGCTCAAAATTTTCTAATGGATACGCTTGAAGGTTTTCAATGCGGTCAAGAAAAGCAGCATAAGGTTCTCGGTATAGGAC
>CAZOHK010000003.1:15831-31664 GCA_964579925.1 uncultured Staphylococcus sp.
TCACAGGCAATTTGGCTCACCTGCGCATTGATACGATCAATCGACCGAGCCGGATTGGTCGGAACATTGAAATGTGGTGCTTCTTCGAGGATTGCATCCACATCCGTGTTCGCAAGAATGTTTCCTTTAAGGTAGAGTTCTTCATTATTTAACACTTCAGTCGTGGAATTATTAAAGAAACGATTTCCAAATTGACCCTCGATTTGATCATTGCGATATAACGTATCGTAAGAAAAACCACCTTCAATAAAGTTCTCATTAACATAAACTGAATTCTTATTGGTGGATAAGGTTGGACTCTTCACAAAACCATGGGGAACATTTTGGTAAAGATAATCATAGATGCCAGTTTCTGGATTCACCGCTTGAGAACGGGTATAGGAATCATACACATTTTGCATGACATAATATTTAATACCTAAGAAAAGATCAAGGTTGTAACGTTTTTCGTGATATCCCATCGACCATCCACGATAGTTATAATTCATATGAGAATAGTTATTAAAATCAGAAGTATAAAAATTATATAGCGAATGGAAAGCGGTCAGCCCGTTATAACCTAGACGCATCCCAAGGTTGGTGGACTCTCCAGCATTTAAGTTATAAACGCGGAAATAATCATCATCATTCGCTTTCATCTCTTCAACGATATCTCGTTGGTCGCGAATCAAGTCTAACCCGTTGTCGAGGTTGTTTGGATAACTGATGAGCCCGTGCATATTCATGATCAACGTGCCCATCACAATCGCTTCAAAAAAGATGGCGGTTTGCATGGTTTCAGGTAAAGATTTTTTGCGGAAATCTTTTCGGAAATACCAATAGACCACGACCATATAAAATAAGGCGAAGGCCGCAACATATTGTCGTTCTTCCATCTCCGAAAAGAAAAATTGATTTTCATTGGCAACCGCGACGAGCACCGCATAAATCGCAAGGGAAAAAATCGTGGCAAACGATGCATCATAATACCACCTCTTGAATTGCATGCGTTGTTCAAAGTTCACCGCGATATAGGCAATCAAAATGGCCACCACAAAGATTTGCCAACGACCATAATCAATGGTAAAACCATGCACCAACTGGTATGTAATCGGTGTAAATAGCATGAACAGGACCAGACCTAGTCCAACTAAGTGTGACCACTTCTTCTTCATATAACTATGAATCAAGGAAGGAACCAATAACATTGTCAACGGGGTATATACAAACAAACTCGAAATCGTGTTGTCATAACTACCCGTTTTAAATAATGTTGAACTACGATTACTTACCGTTGGAAACAAGAATGAAATCAACGGATAAAATTGATTATACGGTTCTTCTACGCCACCTTGGTTCATCCAAACGGTCAATAACCGCCAAAGCAATTGATAGTCATTTGCTTGATAGGCTGCAACCAATTGATCAAGGTACCAAGCTTCGCTAACGCGATTGGAGGTAAGGGCCACCATCACCGAGGGTAAGAAAACAAAAGCAGACATGAGAATACCAGTTGCAAAGGCGAGGATGCCAAGGCCAGCCACACTCGCATTGGCCTTTATATTTCGCTTTCCAATCGTTTGGGTATAACGAAACAACGCATAAAAAGCAGCCGTAAAACTTGTGGAAACCAAAAAGAAATAATTGGTGATGCCCATCAAGAATAAGCTTAATGCTAAGAATTTAAAGTTCTTTTCCTTGAATAACTTTTCAATCCCGAGTAGCACCAATGGAAGGACGACGGCGACTTCCATGAAGTGGTTAAACCATAAGTAATACGCCATCCAACCAGAAAATCCATAGGCCATCGCAAAAATTCTCGCGTGGTTTTCTTTGACTTGAAAATATTTTAAGTAAAGGCGGAAGGTCAACGATGCGCCAACCATTTTTCCAATCATGAGGATCGCCATGCCTTGGGGGACCAACGCCCGTGGGAATAGCAAAATCGGCATGAAGAATGGATTTAAATAATAATAAAAGGAGTTGGAACCAATATGATTGGCACCAAGATAAGTTGATGAATCCCACAAGACAAATTCACCCGTTCGAAAGAAATGCCACCAATCATCATATCCATTCAAATAAAAAGGAATTTGTTGGAGGACATAATCACCACTCAATGGAATCGTGAGTAAATTGGTCACCAAAGCATACGCATAAAACATGATCCCCATCAAGACGAGATAGGTGATATAACGCAATAAAGAAGTTGGATTATCCCAAGCAACGCGAAGCCCTTTGGTTCGAATTAACCATTGATGATGAAGTTGGCGTTTTAAAGTTTGGAAGTTCATATTTTCATTATACCGAATTACTTTTTATTAGATTTATCACCATGGCGGCCTTCAATAAAGGATTTCATTAAACCAGGAAGCGGTGAAAAGAATGAATATTTTTTTTCAGTGACGGGATGAATCAGTTCTAATGCGTAAGCATGCAAACCTAGGCGTTTAATCGGGTTGGTTAAGGCGTGGTATTTATCATCACCAATGACTGGATGACCCAACTCCTTTAAATGAACGCGAATTTGGTTTTTTCTACCCGTATCAATTTTGACATCTAGAAAACTATGCTCTTTCATTTCTTTTTTCACGACATAATGCGTGATGGCTTCTTTACCTTCGTCATCTTCATATTGTCGAGAATACATTATTTGTGTTGACGTTTTATGTAACCATGTGTGAATGGTTTTTTTCTTTTCAATCGGAATACCATCCACGATTGCATAATAGCCACGTTTGGAAACGATACTGTTCCATTGTTTTTGCATCTCATCCCGTAAGGTTTCGTTTTTGCAAAACATCAACACACCAGACGTATCACGGTCAATACGATGAACCACATAAAGACGAGCGTGTGGATCTTTTTCTCGAACATAATCCATCATGACGCGGAACGCGGTTTGACTCTTTTCATTATCTGACGCAATCGTTAACAACCCGGTAGGTTTTTCAATTACTAATAATTCATCATCTTCATAAATAATTTTTGGCGTAGGGGTTTGGACTTCCTGAGGATTATAACGCCCAATCATCACGACGTCACCCGGAGTCAGCACAAAGTTATATTGACTGATGGGTGCACCATCAATCATCACTTGTTTTCTTGTTAATAAAGATTTGATATTGTTACGACTCATCGATTTTAATTCTGCACGTAAAAAATCAATCAAGATGCCAGCTTGTTTAACCGGATACGTTTGAATCGCTTTAGCGATTTGTTTTTGTTTTTTTAAATTTTGCATATATCCTCATCGATCGGATTGGCATGCGCATGCCTTCAAAAGAAGTCTTTAAATCAGCATCAAGATACCAACCCATGAATCGATAACCTTTTTTCTTAGCTTTTGGTTGTAGAGAAATATCTTCACCCATATAAAAACGACCTGACGCCATTGCTTCTCCACCTGATACATCATAATATACATGACGCTTGACCCGTAGAAATAAAATCATCCCAGTTAAGATCATCAAGCCTAATGCGACCACATATCCCACCACACTTTGTTGACCAAAAACCGTAATCGTGACCGGTTGGGTGTAATAACTGATCGTATCGATCACCGCACCAGACGGACTATAAAGTGGGATGCGATAACGTAGGCGATAACGAAACGTTCCGTTTCGAAAGGGAGAGAAGTGGTCAAGATTGGCACCGCCAATATTATCAAAATTCTCGGTTTGTTGAGGGGCGGCTTGCCATTGAAATCGAACATTTTCTCTTAATGGTTCATAAAGTGAAAAACTCAAGACCATCGATCGAGATTCCACCCGTTCATCAGGAATGGATGCACTGAGTGTGCCAAGGGAAATCGCAGGATTCAAATAATCCCAAGATCCATACACGACCGTGTCTGCCATGATAGGTAAATCGAAATCATGGAAACGCGTCAATGCTTCATCTTGATACCAACCCTTGAGACGAACATTGTCACGTAATAGAAAATCAGTTGGGGGATTAAAGAAAAAATCACCTTGTGCTAATGTATAGGTTTTGTCTTGTTCATCATTGATGATACGAAAGGTTAAAGACACTGCATCATTAACAGGAACAGGTGGTGTGATGGTTAGAAGCAGAGCAATCGACAAGGCATAGAACATCGTTAGTCGACCTGGTTGAATCGTTGAACGGTTAAGGTAATCGTCAAATTACCATTGCGTTGTCTGAGCAAATCAATCATTTCTTTTTGCTTGGTCGACTTCTTAATGACGATATGATACGTCAATTCAAACAGGGTTCCAAAATCAATCGTTCTAACACGATTAATTGCATAGGATAAACAATATTTCTTGAGCAAATCATCGAAGAGGTTTTCATAATTCAAGCTTTCAGGAACGACAATTCTCAAAGCAAGATTTTTTTCAGAGGTTTTACCGAATTTAACCGCGTATAAAATCAAAATCACCACCATCATAAAAATGGTAAAGACCACTGCAAATGCCACATATCCTGTGCCAGTGATGACGCCGATCACCACAGTCAATAAGACATATGCAATATCTTCAGTATTTCGTTGATTGGAACGAAAGCGGGTTAAGGCAAATAGACCACCCACCGCAATCCCTGCTGCAAGATTATTTGCCAACATAATCATTAATACGGCGACCACTGGAGGCATAATGGCCATCGTCCAAGGGAAATCAGACACATAACCATCTTCCCGTTTGATAAACATATAAAAGTAAGCAAGAGCTATCCCTAACACCACCGAAGAAACCATCACCACGATTGCAATCGCAACCAAACTTTCAAACTGCGTATTTAAATTATCAAACATCGTTTCCAATCTCCTTTGCAATGCTATATTCATAAGCCTTGCCATATTTTGAAAAAGAATTGAGGTAAATACGAAGTCGAGCAAGCGTTTTGGCAAACCATAAAGGCATCGCTTCTCCGACTTTTACTTCCATCAAGACCATATCTTTTGCAAGCAAGGGTAAACCCTTTACTTTGCTTTCAAAATCAAAGTTATCATAACGCGTGTGAATGTCATGGTCAAAGGTTACCCGAAATTCCTCATCCTGCCGATCAAAGAAAGCCAGCCGATTATATTCAATAAATACCGCTTTTCGAAGAGAATATATATTGGTCATATAGTGGAGTTCACTCAGGATTTGTTTGTCAAAATAATTTTCTCTTATCGGAATCGTTCCTTGATCCATAAATGCATCAATTTCTTGTAAGGACAAGGAGGCACGTCTTTTGGTGACCACCCCGCGGATTTTTCGTTTCACTTCTAAAAAAACAAGATTGGTGCCATCACCTTGTTTGCCGTATTTTCGAATCCGAAGTTTTTCTTTAAAATCAGGTTTTAATAATGAAAGCGAGATCAGTTGATGATCCAAGGTATCAAAGTAAACATTCCGAAGGTGGTACATTTGTCCATCCTTGCAGTATGGATCTAGGCGCATATGGCGAGAGATGGTAGATAAAATACGTTCATATTGATCCTTGGTTAAGAGAAATTTTTTCTCATAACGTTGGAATACGTTTCCGTTTGTAATCATGATTTAATTATACCTTTCTCAAAACCAAAGGTTAACCATTGCTTGACACTGACCGTTTCGGTCAGTAAGATAACATTATGGTTCAAAGTTCAAAACAAGAAGTCATCCTCATTGCAGCAATCTCAGTTTTTGCAAGATTTGGAAAAGCAAAAGCGTCGATGGCGATGATTGCGAAACTTGCAAAGGTGTCAAAACCCCTTTTATTTCACCATTACCGAAACAAAGAAAGCCTTTATCAAAGCTGTCATGCATTGGTAATTGCACAGTTTCAAACCTTAAAGAAAAATCTTCAACCAAGTTCTTCTTTTCTTGAAGATTTACCAAAAATTTTGAAAACAAAGATGGAACTTGAAAAAAAGATCCCTGGCATTTACCTTTTTTATGAACGAGAACATCCAGCATTACCAGTCATGCCACCTCACCCTTTTACACCTCAAGATCTAAAAAGATTCAAAAAAGAAGTAGTCGTTGATCAGTTCTGGAAAACGTTATTTTATGTCACGATTGGTTTTGATAACGCCTTGCAATCCAGGTCAGATGTCCACAAACTCTTTGAAGAATTTGAAACTGTCTATATGTTTCTTTGTAAACTAGCAATGAAAGAGGAGGGTTAATGTATGCAACCCATTTATCAAGTCAAGGCCTTATCGTTTCGTTATCATCCAAAAAAGGAACCGGTGATTCAAGATTTGAATTTATCGATTCAACCTGGACAAATCTTTGGTTTATTAGGCCCTTCAGGAGCGGGAAAATCAACCACACAAAAAATCCTGATCAAACTATTATCGGGTTACCAAGGTGAAGTGCTATATCAAGGTAAACCTTTAAACACGTTAAAGCAAACGTACTATGAAGACATTGGGGTTGGTTTTGAAATGCCGGTTCACTTTAACAAATTAACCGCCTTAGAAAATCTACAATACTTTGCTTCACTCTATCAACAAAAGGCGGATTATCGAGCGTTGATGACAAGAGTTGGATTAGCAGAAGCCCTTCATCAACCCGTCGGTCAATTTTCAAAGGGTATGAAGATGCGCTTAAATTTTGTAAAAGCTTTACTTAATAATCCCAAAGTCCTTTTCTTAGACGAACCTACCAACGGCCTTGATCCAAGTAACGCTCGCATCATCAAGGATTTAATATTAGAAGAAAAGAAAAAAGGTAAAACCATTCTGATCACCACCCATTTAATGGGAGATGTTGAAGAATTATGTGACGAGGTCGCATTTATTGCCAATGGAAAACTTCTTGAAACGGCATCACCAAAGAGTTTGAAATTAAAGTATGGAAAACGAAATCTTAAAGTAGAATATATGGTCAATCAGTCCATGCTCAGTCAAACCTTTCCGATGGATGGTTTAAGCCAAAATCAAAACTTTCAGAAGATCCTTGCATCGAATCAATTGGTGACAATGCATTCTCAAGAAACATCGCTCGATCAAATTTTTATCGAAATTACGGGTAAAAAACATGAGTAAGTTTCTACCTCTCTTAAAAGGTGAACTGCTCAGATTGTGGCGATATAAAATTACCATTTTTGGTTTACTGGTGAGTGCAATTTGGTTAGTGATTATCGCACTCGTTAATGAACAAGAAGCAAATGCACTTCTTCCTCAACTTCTGGTTATCGATAGCGGCTTAATGTCGATTGTGTTGTTGGCAGCGTCATATTTTTATGAAAAGCAGGAAGGGACCATCAAGGCCGTCTTGGTTTCGCCAACGAAACCTTCCATTCTTCTACTGGCAAAAGTGGTTGGAGCGATGATAGGAAGTTATGTCACGGTGATCTTATTGTGGATAACAATGTTACTAATACACGAAAGTCATTTTCCGCTTCTTGGGGCTTTCTATTGGATTAGTTTAACCACACTTGCGCACATCAGTCTTGGCTTTGTGTTGATTTATTGGAGTCATGATTTTATGGACTTGTTATTGAAGTACACGGGTTTTGCTTTATTACTCTTTGTTCCCGTCATCCTTGTCAGTTTAAATATCATTCCCAGTGCCATGTATTGGATTGCAAATGTATCACCAACGTATGCTGGACAGACGGGATTGTTGCAAATTTGGCAATCATTTCATCTTGGTGATGTTGTTGTCGCAACCGTCCTATTATTGATTTATCCTGGGATATTATTTCCCTTCTATATCCTTCCACAATTCCGTAAGGAGGCAATTCGCCCATGAATAAATATTGGTCTCTGTTTCGTTATGAATTAAAAACTTTATTACGAGATCCCTTAAATTTATTCATGTTAATTTATCCTTTGTTCATGTTAGGTTTTGTCGGCTGGCTAATTCCAGAATTGCTGAAACGATCTGGAGTTGATACCCAAGGACCGGAATATGCCTTGAGTATGTTACTTTTATTCACGTTGATACTTGCCATTGGTGGATTTATTTCTGGGGTTATTCTCGGGTTTTCTTTGTTAGAAAATAAAGATGATCAAACGATCAAGGCGATTGCTGTGTCCCCCATCTCCGTGATGGGGTATACCTTATTTAAAATCACTTACACATTTATCTTTGGTGTGCTTGGCACGTTGGTGTTGTTATTTGGTATGAAATATTTGTTTGGAGATACGTTTAGTTTTGCTTATGGAGAAACCGTTTTTGGTTTAAGAGAAATTTCAAATGTTGATATCATTCTATTTTCTCTTGTATCAAGTTTAATGACCCCTACTGCAGGGGTGTTGATGGCTGCCATTGCAAAGAACAAAATTGAAGGATTTGCCTTGATGAAATCAGGAGGAATTGTCTTCATGATTCCGTTGTTAATCTTGCTCGATAGTTTTGGTGATTGGAAACAATTTTTACTCGGTGTTGCGCCTAATTTTTGGGCAGTAAAAGGTTTTTATAACCTTGCCTTAAACATCCAAGGTCCTAACGACCTTGCTTATGGTTGGTATTTGTTGATTGGAAGCGTTTATCTAATTGTCTTGGCTGCTTTGTCAATTCGTTGGTTTGTTAAACGCGTAAGCGCAGAAAGGAGTGTATAACATGCCATGGTGGGGTTGGTTATTGATTGCCCTTGCAATCGGAATCATTAATTATTTGAAGTTAACTGTTTGGACTTCGATGAAAAAAAAGAAACCGTCTCAATCAAACAAGGACGAGGATTAATTATCCCCGTTGATAGGGTTTCAGCATGCGCTCTGGGGCATGCTTTTTTATGGTTTGTAAAACAAAGTACGGATTTAACAAAAGTTCTCTACCTAAATAAATCAAATCTGCATCATCTTTTAAGGCTCCTTCAATTTGATCTAGGGTGGTCAGCAAACCTCCACCAATCGTAGCAATACCCATTTGTCTAATTGCTTTTGCAAAAGGTAATTGGTAACCAGGTGTGGCTTTGATTGGAAATGGGACGACCCCGCCACTACTCACGTTGACACCAGCGATTAAGGATTGAATCAGTTTTAAACCTTGGATGGTTTGTTCAGGATGATGCCCACCTTCTGCATATTCATCCACAGATAACCTCACCCAAATTTCACCGAAAAAAACTTGATGAACCGCTTCAAGAATGTCTTTTAAAAATCGAAAACGATTGGCAAGGTTTCCCCCATATTGATCACGTCTTTGGTTGGTGAGTGGAGAAATGAACTGGTTAATGAGATAACCATGTGCGCCATGAATTTCAATGCCATCGAACCCTGCTTGTTGAGCGCGTCGAGCAGCATGTTTAAATGAAAGGATGACGGTTTGAATATCGGTTAATGACATCGCATTTGGTTCTGGATAATCTTGGGAAAATCGAATGGCAGTTGGGGCAATCGCTTGGGATTGATTCACGCCACTTTTTCTTCCAGCGTGTGCCAACTGAATCGCAATCAAGCTTCCAGCGGTATGAACTTGATTGACCAAGGCGGTTAGACCGACGATGTGTTCATCATGATAAATGCCTAAGTCCTGACTGGAAATTCGCCCTCGAGCTTCCACTGAGGTGGCTTCCACCACCACCATGGCAACCCCACCATACGCCCGGGTTGTGTAATGGGTATAGTGAAAAGGTTGAATCACACCAGATTCATTGGCCTGATACATACACATCGGTGCCATCACGATGCGATTAGCAAGTTGTAATTTTCCCCAATTCGTTGGGCTGAGACTTAAAAGCATTTAAATCGGTGGTAAGGGAGTAATTCCCAAATAAAACCCCATTGAGAAATCATTAAACGTTTCATATTGACTTGAAATTAAAGATAAAATCCAAAAATCGAGGATAAACGAATCAAAGGTTACCGTCACTTTTAATTCTTCCATCACTTCGGTTTCATAATTATTTTCTTCAAGACGTTCAAATAACACAACCGCAACATCTTCATAAAGGTCTAAAGATTCTGATATGTTATTTCTTGTAATCGTTAATGTGTACACATGATTGACAACATCCTCAACAAGGCTCATCGTAAATCCGTTGCCAGCATATTCATTTTCCACCAAACCCTCAGAAGAACTCACATAAGTTAATGATTCATAATCAAATGCAGATAAATCAATCACAGATAATGATAGTGAGAAAAATAACGATTCTTCGTTCGGGTCAATTGGATCAATCGCTTTAAAACCAAAGGTTGTATCAAAATCGGTTGGGTGTTCATAACCTTCTGGAATGATTGGGAACCTAGACAATCCCAAAAGCGCCATTTGATTCACTGACTGTAATAACGATTCATAAACTTCTTCTTCTAACGTATCTTGATGAATAATTTGATTGTCTTCATCTAACATCTGATTGACTTCAAGGGTTTGGCGAAATTGATTATTGAGAAAGAATGCGGTGACACTCACAGCATTCAAACCCGGGACGGAAGCAACGAGTAAGTAGGCACCAATCAAGGCAATAAGACCGCGTTTTACTGCAAGTTTGTCTTGTTTAATCACAAAGAATATGTACGTTAGTGGCCACAGTCCTAAGGTGATTTCCACGACCGCATTTAAGGATAAACCTTCGATACCAATCCGTTTGAATTGCTCAAGATAAAATCCAACCATGACAACAAGTAAAAAATAATGAAAATACTTCACAAACAAACTCAAGAAACGATTCATATTTTTAAACTGTGATAAGAAAACTTGGGTGGCAATACCGACAAACGCGATGACAAAGGTTGAGAAGATATATACTTCAGCGTCAAACGTATTCGAACCAAAAAAACCAATCAACACGTAGAGGATAATGAGTGAGGTGAATGCGAAGATAACAGGGGCAACAACAAATTTAAAAACGGTTTGCCAAACTTGATGCACGTCCTTCTTAATGGTTAACTCATATTCAGATGTAGGAAAGGCATCTAAAAAGGTCGGTACAAACATAAATGTCACAACCAAAATCAATAAGTGAAGATAGATAATTAACTCAAATTGTAGATTAAATAAGACATTACTTGTGATCATAATAATGAAGACACCGAGAAACAAAATCGAGGCGTAAAACGAAGTCGTAAACAACTTCGTGAAAAACAAGGTGATCCCGATGGCGATGTCTTTTTGATTCCAAAGATAAGGAAGAATGATCACCATACCGAAAAACGCATACGATAAATTCATGAACACGTGGAGTTCAACAAAAAAAGCAGATTCGGTTTGTAAAAAGATAAATATGGATAAAGCTGCAACTACAACCAAGAGGGAACCAATGAGTCGGATTGATTTGACGTGTGACCATTTTTCTCTTGCTAAAGTTAATACAATGAATAAAGGAACCACAAGAAACAAGGTAATGTTGAGGTTATTAATAACCCGATAAAGGGGATCATCCAAGTTCATAGCATTCCAAATGCTTTCATTATAAAAAATAACCAAGATACCTAATACTACCGAAGTAATCATCGCTTCTGGAAATCTAGGAAAACTTTTCTTAAATGGCTTGAGAATTTGTTTTGAAAGATTCAGTAAGAATGTTTTCATCTTCTTCCACCGCGATTCGATCCTGATCCATTTGATGGACGATTTGCACTGGTTGTAGCACCGATGGTTGCAGCAGCCCGACGTTTACGAGCATCATCAATAAAGTCATCGATCATCAAGACAACGCCAACTGCAAGTGCTTCATCAAAGGTATCGGCGATACCGATTTGATAAGCATCACCCCAACTCAGTATTTTTTTTGTGATTTGCACAACCAAGCCAGCTTCGTCTTTGATTTGGTAATTGTAACCAAAGAAGTCACCGCTTATGTCATATTTCTTTTCTTTGACGATAAGGTTAAATTTTGTCCCAAAAAAAGCAAGTAATTGTTGGGCCATCTTTGCCACTTGTTGTTTTTGTGAATCGTATAAGAAATAGGTTGGAACAAAGGTTAGGACCTTTTGTTTCATCGTGTAAACCGGGGTCAGTTCACCCGCCTTAAAAATATCTCGTTGACTATTCAGCGAGATGAATTTACCTTTCGCTTCATAAAGCACATTTTGTTTGTCGTCATAAACTTTGAATTCATCACGAATTGAAAAGACCTTTTGATTTAAATACACGTATTTCATATTAGAAATTCCTCCACGTGTTGCATAAAGTCAACAAAGTATGTGTCAAATGGTAAATGCCCTGCATTCGGCATCACCACCATCTCGGCATTATCGCCAAGTTCAGTTAACAATTTTTCACCAGTGGATAATGGAATAAATCCATCAAACTCACCCCATATTAATAAGATGGGTTGATTCACTAATGATAGTTTAGCATTTGTAGAGCCGGAATCGTTATCTCGGGTAAATTCGCGCAGCACTTCACCAGGAATCGTGCGATTTACGTAATACATCTCGTCAAAATCATCCTGGGTGACCAATTGACTTTGAATTTCTTCATTGGAATAGGCAGTAAAAAATAGGGTTCTTTGTAAAAAATAGTTTTGGACAACATAATCAAAAACAAATAACGGTAAGTTGGTTGGCATCATCGAACTTTCGTTTGGATCAACATAACCACCAGAACCGATCAGAATCATCGAGCGAACATAATTTGGATAATCATGGGCAAGATGAAAGGAGACTTCTCCACCCATCGAGTGTGCCATCACGATGACATCATCAAGATTCAACGCATCAAGGAATTTCACAAGCATGGCAGCTTGATTTGCTTTGGCATAATTAAAGTCCATCGATTTTTCGGAAAGTCCAAAACCTATTAAATCGACTGCAATCATATGATAGCGATCTTTAAGCTCGTCCATGACTTCAATAAAATCATAACTCGATCCTAAAAAACCATGAATCATCAAAATCGTTTCATCGTTTTCTTCACCAACTTCGCGATAGAAATAAGTCAAACCTTCAACCTCAATCGTTTTTGCATACGTGGTGGCAACATATCCATAGGTTTCTTGAATGCGATTAACTTCAAAACCGGTTAGCACCAATCCAATGACGGTCACACTATACAAGATCCAAAGTAAACCCTTAAAGATCTTGCCAACAAGTCTTTTAAAAACCTTCATTTTTTCTTATTGATTTCAACACCGGCCAAAATGGTTTGACCCTGGTACAGAATCGTTTTACCTTTCATTAACCAAATTAAAATTTTTCCTGATAAACCTTCTTTGATTGTATGATCCATTTTTCCAAATTTTGGTGATGGCAAATTGACCACATCATCAATTGAACCAACGATGCGCAAACGATAATTTCCTCTTTTTAAGACATACTCCACTTGTTTTTCACTTAGTAGTTCGGATGTGACTTTACCGCCATTATAGGTGGCGAAGCGGTGATGCTTACCTTCCAAATATAAATGGGCAATCAAACCTTGAAATCTTAAACCAAGATAAGGGATGTTTGCATAAGAAAAGAAAAATGAGGTGTCTTTTTCTGGGAAATGATTGCCTTGCATCCAGACATATGCGGAAGGAAACGAAGATCCCCAATCCTTTTCTAAGTAACCTTTACCACCTGTAAAATCAATGGATTCTTGATTAAGGAGTAATTTACCCTTAAACGTGTGGAGTAAGGAAATGACACCGTGATTACATTCCATATTTGGTAAATATGCAAATGGTCCCATGATGGATGGGTTTAGGAAACCTTGGTTTAATGGTGTAGGATTAATGATTTGTAAATCACCTTTAAGTTGAATGCCATCTTGGTTGATATCAAGGTGAAGATGTTCTAAAGAAAACTGGTTCATGCCAACGGCAACATAAAAACGATCCGTTGCCGGAATAAATTCGTTGATTTGATATCGGACATAAATGTTCTTAAGGGTGGGTTTGTCACCATGGCGAACGACGAAAACTTGAACAAAGGCGTGCGGATCCTTTTTGGCAAGTGAAATCCCTGGAATTAACGCGACGGTCACTTTTTGATCTGCGGATACAAGTTTAAAATACCAACCCTCAAAATACTTTTGAGTTTTGGCAAATCCCTGATATCTTTCTGGGTATTTTGTGTTGTTCATAAAAAAAGCTAAGGTTTCCCTTAGCTTTATTTTACTCTAAATTTTGTAAGTTACGGTTAAGAAGGTTGGAATGCGCCAAACACAACTAACCAGGTGAGTAAGGTTTTTGCAACTAAGGATAAAACGATATAACCTCTTTCGCCCCATAGATAGTCTTTGAATTTTCCAACACCTAAATATTGAAGAACCATGTTCACTGGGAAAGTATTGAATGCAACGAAGTAGGTTCCTAAAATGATCCAAACAAAGAATGGAACTGCATCAAGATTAGGGTTAACGCCGATGTAAAATGCAATGGCAACCCATGGTGCTAAACCAATAATGGTACCGAAAATAAATGGTAACCAATTGACTTTTTTACCAACTTTGGATTCGCCTTGGTTTAATAATTCCATGTCTAATCCAAATAAGTTCATCGCTGCATTCGATAAGGCAATTAATGCAAACACAGCAACGTCACGAACACCAAATAATGCTGAGATTAAGACGATCATCAAGGAAGAACTTAAAGCATATTCGTACCAACGGAATACGTTAATCCCTTTGGATAAGCCTTGACGATACTTTTTCTTAAATGGGAAAGCAATTAAGAAGTGGAATAATGCTGACAAGAGTAAGAAACTTGCCGTCATTGGTAAGAATGGTAATTCAAATAAGGTATCGGTGTTGGTGAGCACTAAACCTTCGCCAAGAATAAATTCTAAATAGTTTCCAATCACCGGGATGGTAAATGCTTCTTGACCTGAATTTAAACTTGGATAAATGAAGAATGCAAAGGCCATCATCAACGCACCTTGAATAAAGTGCACGAGACCCATCGTCTTGTTGAACTTGATCAATTTATCTACTTTTTGATCAAAGGTCGCAACTGCTAATTCTGCCATACTTATAATTTTCTCCTTTTGTTAAGTATTAACGTTTATATTATAGCCCAATCAAATTATAATGTTAAAAGAAAGCAATATCATGATTCATAAATATATTAAAGGCCTTAATCCTAAAAGACCCACACTTTTACTATTACATGGTACGGGTGGGAATGAAAACGACCTCTTGCCAGTGGGAAAATTGATTGATCCGGATGCGAGTCTGCTTGCAGTCCGGGGCGAAGTCATTGAAAACGGTATGCCGAGATTCTTTAGAAGATTGGCACCCGGCGTCTTTGATGAACAAGATTTATTGTATCGAACGAGCCAATTACATGACTTCATTGACCAAGCGAGTAAGACGTATGATTTTGATCGTGGCGATGTGATTGCAGTTGGTTACTCCAATGGTGCAAACATTGCAGCCAATATGTTGATGCAAATTCCCTATAGTCTTCGAGGGGCGATATTGATGCACCCCATGCTCCCAAGAAAAGATGGCGTGATTCCAACCTTAAAAGATATACAAGTTTTAATCACAGCAGGAAATAATGACCCGATTGTCCCGATTCAAAGTACGCAAGCCTTAAAAAAAGTGCTTGATGACCATGGAGCGAAGGTTTCTTTGAGTTGGTTTAAATATGGCCATAAACTATCGAGTGAAGAAGTTCAATTCATCATCAAATGGTATAATTCAAGTGTTGTGCAACATCCAAAACAATTCAATTAAAGGAGAAAAAATATGGGTGCATTTTTAGGATTCTTAACCGTCTTCTTTATCGTGATGAGTTCAACACGCAAAGTGGTAAAACTACTACTTGGTAAAGTGGTCAATCGCAACAAAGAAAAATCAATCACCACCTCATGGGACTTAACGTTATTATTAAACCTTAAAAAGTATCATCGATATTTCGGTATTGGTGCGTTGCTATCTGCATTCGCCCACGCCGCCTTACAATATTCAATCACCGGATCACCAAGTTTAACAGGTGGAACACTGGTTGGTTTATTGGTTATTCAAGGCGTCACGGGTTACTTACAAGAAAGCAAAAAAGGGAATCAAAAATTACTTCATACAATCCACGAAATT
>CAZOHK010000004.1:0-12232 GCA_964579925.1 uncultured Staphylococcus sp.
CCTTTAGACCCTAATAGTTCCAACGACCTTACATTTCTGCAAGTGTGTCCATTCAAATTTTACGAAATATAAACCATATGTCAATGAATTCACGATATAAAATTGTAATAGGATTATCGTATGCAGTTCTATATAATTATTGTTGCAACGAAAAGTTGATAAAGGATAAGTAAAATATGTTGTTATTAGCGCAAGTTTTCGGCGAGAAACATCTTTTTGGTACTGGTTTCTTAATGGTGTTGGTGATTTTATTTTTAGTGTTTCTAAAACCAAATTCACAAGCGTTAAAGAAACAACAAATTTTTTATTTACGATTGTTCACATTTTTATTTTTAGAAATTGAGTTGCTTCGCTTGATATTGCTCTTTGATCGAGATAACGGTTTGGCGATTTATCAATTACCTTTAAATTTATGTTCCGTACCACTTTATTTATATCCAGCACTTGCTTTAGATAATAAAATTGGTTCCATCAAACGCTGGTTAATGCCCGCTTCTTTTGCAACTGTTATGTTGGCCGGATTGGTTGCACTTTTAATTCCTACAAACATTCTTGGTCCCGAAATGTCATGGTTTCCATTAGAAAGAAACGTGGTTGAAATGACGAGCTTTACTTATCACGCGGTCATGATCGCAGCCCCATTAGCGTTAATTAAACTAGGTTACTATCCACCAAAAATCAAAGACATTCCATATGCACTCGCCTTTACTGCAGCATTTGCCGCGGTTGCCATGATTGTCAATGCTTTCACGAATTCAGATTTCTTATTATTAAATTATGGTAACGGCAGTCCGTTGCAATTCTTAATTGGCACATCTCAATTTGTTTATCAATTAGCGATGTTTGGACTTGGTATTTTTCTCATTAGCATGTTCTTCATTATTGGGTCATTATTTCAAAAAAAGTCCCATTCTAACGCGGGTTAGTTTTTTGAAATGTTTTCACAGGAACCAAAAAGAAACATTTTTGATAAAAAAGCGTATAAATAATATTGATAGGAGGAATTCATCATGGCAACTCCAACAAAACCAGCTGCGAAACCAGTGGCAAAACCAGCACCTGCTCCAGCAAAACCAGTCAAGAAGTAACATTGTTATAAAAAGTCACGCGTCGAGCGTGATTTTTTTATTGCTTCATAAAAGGAAATGAATTAATGAAACAGTATTTAATGAAATGGATGCGTGAGCCTTGGGTTGTTTTAAGTTCGTGGTTCATCTTTATATTTTTTATGGTGGTGATTCTACCAGCAGTCGTTATGCAAACCGATTCAGTCGGTATTACCGAATCGATTGATACAAATTTTAGTTTTGATGCGCATGAGATCTATCGCATCCTTACAATTTATGGTGAAGATGGTCGAGCTTATTATGTTTTACAAAGATGGACATTTGATTTGGTTTGGCCTCTCGCATATGGCTTACCATTGTTTACCACACTTCAATTATTCTTACCAAAACTAGTTGGGAAAAATTGGCAAATCGTGAAGTTCCTGCCGTTGATTGCAGTCGGCTTGGATTATTTGGAAAACATCTTGTTTACCATCATCGTGATTATTTATCCAACTGAAATCTCTTGGTTGGCTTTCGTTGGTGTCTCGGTTAGTTTCCTAAAGTGGATCACCTTATCGACAGCGATGATCCTCACGTTGGTAATCAGTGTGTGGATGTTCGGCAAGTATATGCATCGTCTATTTACAAAACCCAAGTTGTCAAAATAGTTTTCCCCAAACCCTATTCTTTTTATAAAGGTTGTTTATACTGAAGTTAGAGGATGGGAATATCTAAAGACCATCGTTCTAAACCGATTCCTTAACTTACGCGTTTATTCATCCCTGGTTGTAGTGATTCGTCAACAGAAGCCTTGATTGGTGCTCTGGTGCGGATTCCCATCCTCCAAGGCCAATCCATTAAAAAAGGTCCCATTGGGACCTTTTTGTTATGTCGTAATCGTGTAACCGATTCCCCATTTGGTTTGAATGATTAATGGGTTATCTGGGTCGACTTCGATTTTTTTCCTTAAGCGCCGAATATGGACATTTAAGACATTACCATTGTCATAGTAATGATCTTGCCAAATCAATTCATATAGGTCTTTCTTTTTAAATACCTTGTTCGCATTGGTTGCAAGGGTTAATAAGATTTGAAATTCGAGTTTGGTGATGGGAAGAATGCTTGTACCGCGTCTTACTTGATAATTATCAGTATCCAAAACCAAATCATGAACCGGGACAATCTTGGCAACCGGTTGAACCTTCACCAATCGCCGTTTCAGGATTGCCTCCACACGAATTGCAAACTCTTGAAGGGAGTACGGATGATAAATGACTTCGTCGACCCCATGTTGAAACGCGTGTTCTAAAAGTTGTTCATTTCTTGGAATGACCATACAAACTGGTTTATGTTTATCAGTTTTAATGCGCTGAATCGTTTTGGTATCTAACGGAAGTGGAGTCGTGGTTGAGTGAAAATAAATAAACAGGTCCGGATTTAGTTTTGGATAAGATTCCTCAAATTGATGCACGGATAAGAACTGGTAACTCGCATGAACTTTGTTTTTTAGGCCATCGATATTATGTTTAAAGCTCGTCTCGTTGTATAAAATGATAATTTCCATCCAAGATCCCCCATTAGATGAATTGGCAGCAATACTTACTTTTTTATTATGTTAGTATCTCATTCATTTGTTTCTTAACTTTTTCTTAACTTCACTTATCTTCCCCTTCCTTTTTGTAAAATTATTTGGGGGATAATGGATAGTTAGCTCCTTTTTATTTGAGACATTCTCCAATCAATTCAAAAGATAATTGAAGCACCTTTTTACTATAAAGTGAAGCATGTGCGTGTTTGGCTGGTAAGGTTTCGTGGGTTAAATAGTAGTATTTTCCTGTCGTTTTTTGGATTGATGGTTCTGCTGCTAGGTAGTAAAGAGCCTCGGCTGAATCATCAACTTTTTTTAATAATCGATTGATGATCCAGGTTTTAAACGTACGATATAACCACCCATTGTTTAATCCAATTTTGGATTCAACTGCTCCTGGATGCATGGCGTTTATTGTGATATCTATTTCTTTTAGTTTGTCTGCCAATTCCCACACGGTGTGCAATTGGGCGGTTTTTGAAGCCCCATAGCTTCTTAAACCCGTATAGAATCTTTTTTTAAAGTGGGGGTCCTTGACTGGAAAACCACTAAAGCGGTGCCCTTCAGAATTGACTTGGATCACGCGCCCCTTGGATTGAGTTAGTAATGGAATCAGTTGTTCCGTAATCAACAAACTTGCGAGGTGATTAACGGTTAATGCAAGTTCATAACCGTGAGGTGAAAGCGTGCGTTTTGTTAAATAAACTCCTGCGTTGTTGATGAGCACATCTAATTTTTTTTCTTTTTCTATCACTTGTAAGACTGCTTTTTTGACTGCATTTAAGTCCGAAAAGTCAGCAAGATAAAACGAACATGGTGTTCCATAAATGTGCTTGATTTCGTTGCACAAGGTAATTGCCTTTTCTTTGTTTCTTACGATGAAAATTAAACGAGCCCCACCCTTTGCAAAGCGGTGTGATGCTGCAAGCCCAATCCCAGAAGTTGCGCCAGTGATGAGCACCACTTTGTCCTTCATGGAAGTTTGGGTTTGAAGTGGCGGTTTGTTGCCAAGTTTTAAAAACTCATAACGTGACGATATCTTCATGATTTATCCAAAAAACGTTTTCATGAACCAACGATAAAAACGACGCCAAATTGGTACATTATTATAAATATCCCCCCAAAGGTCATAAAAATCGCGTTGATGGAGGATACGGCCATCCGGATGCAACGTCAGTTGAGTCGCTCCATAAAGTGGTGTGCTGGGTGCCCGTTTATAAACAATGGTCATGGTCCACGTAAATAGTAGTTTATTTTCAGTTGCAGTAACGGTGCCAATATCCATCACTAATTTTTGACTACGTTTTGTTAAGCGTTGGCACATCTTTAAGAATGGTTCTCTACCTTTAATGATTTGAATCGAATCATGAAAAACCATGTCTGGATGATAAAAGGGGAAAATATGTGACCAATCTGGTTTTCCTTTTTCGTTATAGGTTTTGGACCAATAATGACGAAGCGACTTGACTGTGAGAGGCTCTGGTAAAGGACCCATCTCGACTGGTAATGGTTTTGATTTCATGCTTTCTATTATACGAAAAAGATTATCAATTACGAAAGAGTTAAATTTTGATAAAATATACGTAAATGAATCCATTATTTGACGTCATTGTGGTTGGCTCAGGAATGGGTGGTTTAACCACTGCAGCCTATACTTCTCGCGCGAAACGGCGCATTTTACTGTTGGAAAAATCAGCCCAACCCGGTGGATTGTTTGGAAGTTTTAAGTCCGGTCAATATGTGTTTGATCATGGCGCAAGAGCAGTAGAAAACTCGGGTATTATGGTTCCCATGTTCCGCCAACTCGGTCTTCCGTTAGAATTTGTCAAAAGTCCGGTCAATATTGGGTCAGGAAAACATGTAGTTCCCATTACTTCTGATGTTGAACTTGAACCGTATGCTCAATTTCTCATCAAACTCTTTCCAAATGAGGAAAAATCAATCCGATTGATTTGTGATGATATCGTCAAGATTTCTTTGCAAATGCGTGTCTTGTACGGTATCGAAAATCCATTATTTATAGATGATGCTTTCACGAATATGACGTATATTACCAAAACGATTTTGCCTTGGGCGATTAAATTTATTCGAACTATCCCAAAAACTCAGAAATACTTTACGCCTATTGTTCAACATTTGAAGAAGTTCACCACGAACCAATCCTTGATCGATTTTATTTCACAACATTTCTTTGAAGAAACACCTGCGATTTTTGCGATGTCATACTTTTCTTTATATACGGATTATAATTATCCCAAAGGCGGCACAGGATCGGTTGTCAAAGCCTTTATTGACTACATCCTCGCCCATCAAGGTGAAATTAAATATAATGCAGAAGTGGTTTCAATTGATTTAGATTTGCAGTCAGTTTCAACCAAAGATGGTCAACAATTTCATTACAAAACCCTTGTATGGGCTGGTAGTCCCCCCGCCATGCATCGGGCGATAACAACCCAACATAAATCGATACTTGCAAAAAAACAGCAAGCCCTTGCTCGCACATCAAAAGGCAAAGGTGCTGATTCAGTCATGACGGTTTTCATGAAAGTGAAGGATCCAAATCGGGCCTTAGCGAAGAAGGCCGGCATGCATACATTCTTTACGCCTTACCTAGAAGGTTTAAGTGGCCACCCCCTTTCATTGATCCAAGATGCTCAAGGAGCATTTATTAAAGACGAGACGAAAGTATTTGCCTGGATTCAAGAATGGTATCGTCGCAACACTTACGAAATTTCTATTCCTGTGCTAAGGGATTCCACTTTAGCCCCCAACGATGAATCTGGATTCATTGTCTCGTTATTATTGGATTACCAATTAACGAAATTTATTTCTAATCAAGGTTGGTATGAACGGTTAAAGCAAATGAGTAATCAGTATTTTGTCGATATTCTTGATCAAACCTGGTTGCCTGGTTTAAAGAATGCGACTTACGAAACCATGCATGCCTCCCCATTAACCATGGAAAAGTTTGCTTCGGTTTATGAAGGTTCGTTGAGTGGTTGGTCTTTTACCAATCGACCGATGCTTTCTGAATTTTTGTTCACGAGAGTGGCAAAATCGATTCGAACTCCATATCCAAATATTTTTCAAGCTGGTCAATGGGCTTTTGCCCCTGCAGGACTTCCAACTTGTGCATTAACAGGTAAGCTTGCTGCAGATAAAGTAATCAAGTTAACCAAAAAATAGAAAGGTACCTATGAACATACCGATGTGGCTTCGCCAAGCTTTAGCAGAGTTTTATGGAACGTTCATTCTTGTGTTGGTTGGAACCGGCTCAATCGCTTTTGGTGCGGGGGATTCATTGTTATCCGTTGCCTTTGCTTTTGGATTTGGTGCGATGATTGCGATTTATACGGTTGGACATATTTCAGGGGCTCATCTGAACCCCGTGGTGAGTTTAGCAATGCTCCTCGATCGCCGGATGAGTTGGAAAACGTTTTGGATTTATCTTATTGCACAAACTGGGGGTGCCTTTTTTGCTTCTCTGACCTTGCTCATCGGTTCGGGTTCAGATGCATTTGTCGGTTTAGGCGTCAGTTCATTTACAGAACCAACGACTGCGATTGTAGTTGTCATCTTTGAAATGTTTTTAACATTTATCCTGGTCTATTTGGTCTTAGCGGTTTCTCAAAGAAAAGCATTACAACCCATTATTGGCATCATCGTTGCCTTTACCTTAGTGGGTCTCATTTTAATCGGTGGACCGATTTCAAGTGCAAGTCTGAATCCCATTCGTTCGCTTGCTCCCGCTTTATTGACCGGTGGAGATGCCCTTCTTCAATTATGGGTGTATATCCTTGGGCCAACCCTTGGCGCAATCCTCGCGGTGCTTTTTTATCGGTTTTTAAAACTAACGGATTTAGATACAATTAAGCCTTAAACAAACTTATTCAAAAGTGAAAAGGACTGGTGTCCCCCACCCAGTCCTTTTTTATGATTCAGTTCGTAACGATTATTTCTTTTTAGGTTTTGGCTTATTTTCTCCAAGGTGTTCATCTAAACTATTCATAAAGTTAACATCATGGTTTCGGAAACGACGGATCGTTTCATCCACAGCTTCGTAATGACGATTCATTCCCTCTTTACTAGCTTGGAAGTTTGCAGTACGACTTCGCAGAATCCCTAAATCCGCTGCGGTTGAAAAGGAATCGATATTCGCACCTAGAAATAAGAATTCCCAACCATACTTCTCTTGAAACTCTTCCACCATCCGTTTAATTTGAAGGTTGTTAAATTCACGTGAGGCATTTTCTTGACCGTCGGTAGTGATTACAAACATCGTTTTTTCTGGGATATTGTCTTGACCTAAGGCGAGATGGATTTGACGGATTTTACGAATGCTTCGTCCAATCGCATCCACAAGCGCGGTTGAACCACGCACGTAATATTCTTTTGATGTTAACGGTTCTAATGCTTTTAACACGCGGCGATGATGAATCACTTCAAATTGGTCATCAAACAAAACCAAACTAATCACGGCGTCTCCTGGCTGTTGTTTTTGTTTTTCAACCAAACTATTAAAACCTCCAATCGTATCCGCTTCCAAACCTTTCATACTGCCACTGCGATCGAGAATAAAGACCATTTCGACCAAATCTTTTTTCATGAGCATTCCTGCCTTTCTGATGATAGTTTATGTCTTTGCATGACAAAAAATGTTGCTTCAGAATTGACATTTAACAAAGAGACAATAAATTTAAATTAGGAAGGGTTTGCCGTCACCATGCCTTGATGATGATAGGCGAATAAATCCGTATTCATAAACGTTGAATTCGATGGTAAGGTGAACGTATCCGAAGCATATAATGCTTGTTTTGTATTAAATAACGTGTCGTACGCTTCGATTGAAAAGAAAGGCTGATTTAAGACATCTTGGACTTCATTTAAATACGTGGCTTGGTAACCTGGAATGCGCGGATAGCGATTGGCTTGGGTGACAAAACCATCCAAGATGGTATACCAATAAAGTGGGTTATCTATGAGTGAATCAAAAGAATCACGGTTATTGAGCGGGCTATGGGTTGCCATCTTTTCAGTTAAGGAAGGGTCCCACGTTACACCTAAACTCCAATCCAGATCATAAGGAATAAAATAAGCTTGGCCGGTCACACCATGGAAATAAATGTATGTATTGTTCGTTAAGTTTCTCATGTCATCAGGGTTGCCACTTAAGTAACTAATCGCCGCGTACCTTAAAAAACTTTCAACCTCGACCACATCGTTGAGCAAATCCTTTTGACGATCAACACTGCTTTCAGTATTTAAGGTGGATAAGGTTTTGACCAGTTTCATTAATTGAGCATGTTGGGAGGTTTGTTGATTAGTTTTTAAATCATAAACGGGATGGTAAAAAGCTTCGGTATCTTCGATTCCAACTTTGTCTGAGCGGAAAACATAATCACCGATGATGTTGCTATAATCAGCCATATCTGCCAATTTAAGTTGATTGGACCATAACGCTTTATATAAATCACCATCCGCGGCAGCACCCGAGAAGTGACGTTCAATAAAGATTTTATCCACCGCTTCATTAATCGTATATATACCAACATCATGTCCTTGTTGTTCAGTGATAAGGCTTACTTTAGCCAAGGTAGATTTGGGCACAATTGCATCATGGTTTAAAAACAATTGCGAGGCATAAACTTGGTTAATCAAGGACGGATCGTTTGAACGATTCCATTTAAATTCTAATGACTTCATGCCAAAGAAACGGCGAGATTGTCTTGCTTCATAGGCAGGTTCACCATTCATCCACGTTTTTTGAATACCTAAACTTCCATAAAAGGTTTCATCAAAGGTTTGATCAAAGGACATACGAAAATGGAATGCTTGAAATTGATACCCGGCTTCATCTAGAAAGGAACCACGTGAATAGATATTCCCTTTTTGGCGAATACCCACTTCATCGAGTTCATAAAGCGTTTCATTGACGGTGATACGTAAGGATGCAGGAAAGTAATAATCGTTATATTGGTCGTTTTTTTCTTTTCCAAACGTTTCTAAGGCACTCAAGAGATCTTGGGCCATCGTTAATTCAACTTGAATCCGGGTTGCATCATCCCAAAAGTTTTCATAAGCTTTTTCTTCACTCGTTTGAAAGCTCCCACCGAGACAACTTGTTAAGGCGAAACTAACAAGTAAGGAACGAAGGGGTTTGCTCATTGTTGGATTAAATTTAATAAATCAGATAATTCTTTAAGTTTTTCTTCTGGTTTATGATTGTCAATCGCTTCTTTGACGCAGTGGTCCATATGATCGCGAAGAATGAGGTTGTTGGCTTTTTTTAGTAATGCTTGCAAAGCGAGCACTTGTTTGGTGATATCGACACAGTAACGATGATCATCGTACATACCTAAAATGGCTTTCAACTGACCTTCAGCGGTTTTTAGCAGTAATTTGATTTCGTTATTTGGTAATTTCTTTTTCATAATACCCCTCTCTATGGGGGTGAGATTATCTTATCATATTTACCGTTTAGGATGAACGCGTATCTCCCATCCGGGATGACGAAAAGAGACGTGGGCGTGGTAGCCTTGCAACAAACAATAACTGACAAGCGTTGGCCAATATTTTTCTTCTGGAAAACGTTGGCGTAAGTCTTTCAGCGTAAAGAAACCTTTGGTTTGGATGACTTTTTCAAACCATTCGACAACCGTCATAAAATGAATGGTTCCACCTTTTTGCAGAAAGCGAAAATCTCTCCACTTTCCATCGGTTAAGGCGCAACCGTAACCCTTTTCCTTACAATACGCGATCATGGTTTGATATTTTTCAATCACATCAACCCATAGAAAATCTAAAACATGTTTAATCTCTGCAACAAGAATCGTGCCGTCTGCTAATTGTGAGATGAGATCAGGATAAAACCGCTTGCCGGATGGGGTGATTAATTCAAGGACTTGGGTCTTGATGCATTCTGCTTTTAGAATTTTAAGCATCCGATAAATTTCTTTTTTTTCACCACGAGATTCATATTGAATGGATGTTTTCCCTTTGGATTTGATGGTCCCGCCATGGCGAACATTCACTTGTCTTAAAGGTTGAAGTTGATCTAAATAACCCAACGGATAAAGTTTAACGCCACCAGGAAATTCAAAACGATGGTAGTAATTTTCCACACTGTCTACTTTTGGTTTCATCTCAATAATAGTTTATGCAATGAATTGAAATTCAACAAGTACATGAAGATAAATACGCTATAATTATCAAAGGAATTTGAATTATGGAAACCATCATCTTGATTATCTTAACGAGTTTACTTTTGGCCATCACCGTGGTCATGTTGGTCTTGATCATTAACCAACAAAAACGTCATAGTAGTCTAACAAAAGAGGATTTGATGTCGGTGATTACGCAAGTGGACAAGTCAATTAAACAATCCAACCAATCGGTGAATGATGTATTGATGATGATGCAAAGACAAGTGGGTCAATCGCAAACTGATGCGTCACTTGGTCAAAACCAATTAAGATTAGAATTAACCAAACAATTAGAAGTGTTAACCGCAACTAACGAAAACAAGTTGGAGATGATTCGCCAAACGACGACCAATATGTTAGAAAAGTTACAAAAAGATAACTCAGAAAAACTTGAAAAGATGCGTGAAACGGTCGATGAAAAGTTAAACAAAACCCTAGAGGAACGCTTAACTCAAAAATTCCAATTGATTAGTTCTCAGTTTGAAACCGTTCAAAAAGGTTTTGGAGAAATGCAAGGTTTGGTTTCCGGTGTCGATGAACTCAAGCGCGCTTTGAGTAACGTAAAGACCCGAGGAATCATGGGAGAAATTCAACTCGGAAGAATTCTTGAAGAAATTCTTTCACCTGATATTTATTTGAAAGAAGTGGCGACCAGACCAGGATCCAATGACCGAGTGGAATATGCGATTCGTTTACCTGGTGATGGCAATCGACCATTGTTCTTACCGATTGATTCCAAGTTCCCGTTAGAAGATTATTACACCGTCCTTGCCGCATATGACACAAATGATTTAAAGCAAGTGGATACTGCATTAAAAGTACTAGAAGCAAAAATTGAACGCTTTGCGAGTGATATCGCGAGTAAGTATATCGAGGTACCCTACACCACAAATTTTGCCGTATTGTTTTTACCCGTGGAAGGTTTATTTGCAGAAGCGATTCGTCGCGGTTTGGTCGAAAAACTTCAAACCAAATATAACGTGGTTTTAGCAGGTCCAACGACCATGGCAGCGTTATTAAATTCATTACAAATCGGCTTTAAAACCCTTGCAATTCAAAAGAAATCGCAGGAAGTGTGGCATGTCTTAGCGACCGCCCGTCAGGAATTCGATAAGTTTGCAGAAGTGTTAGCGAAAGCCCAAGAAAAAATTCAATCAGCAGGTTCAGAGTTAGACCGCTTAATTGGTACAAGAACCCGTATGATCCAATCGAAACTTAAAAACTTAGAAACACTAGGTGAAAACTTAAAAATTGATGACAAGGGAACCAATCAAGACGAATAAACTTTATTCGCGACAATATTTGTTGTTAAAATAGATGCATGAAGGCAACCACCCAGAGCTTATTTAGTTATGTTTTAACCCATCAATGGAAAGCGATTGAAAGCCTTCCTGTTGATAAAAGCGATCGCACCGCGTTGAATTTTTTATATGTACTTGCCGATCATCATTTGGTTAACCATCCGGTGGTGAAATCAAATGACATCAAGAACTATGTTCAAAAAGAAATTAAATTATTTTATGAAAAAAGCCATTGGAAAGATGACCCAGACTTAATCTTGTTTGTTTTACTTCTTACTTTAGGTTATAAACCATTTGATCAAACAAGTGGTTATGCTTTTCATCGTTACAAGTTTTATTTTCCGAACTCCTTTACCGACCTTCATCTGACCCAACCCAAAATTATAGAACTGCTCGATCGCGTGCAAGACAATAAATCTGCATTTCCTTTTTTGGACTTATTAAAAGGTATCTGGTATGTGGCATTAAAAGATTACCCACGCGCAAGAGTGTATCTCAAGAATGTGGGTGATGCTCATCGCAAAACATTCGCACTTTATTTCCAAGCAAAGGTTGACCTTGCCCTTGGAAACCAAGCGGATTTAAAAGAAAAACTGAAAACCCTCAAGGAAAACCAATCGTCCTATCCCAATGGTTATTTAACCGCTTTTCTTGGTGAAGCTGACAAGGCTGTCAACGAATTTCAACACTTGGATTTTTTCAATGACATTAAACAAAAACAAAATTATCCGGTTGATAAAATTGAAACCTATATTGAAAAAGTTTTTGACTTAAATCTATGGAAGAAGGCCGACCCTAAAACGAAAACGATGGTGAAAACGGCGTTTTATCTGTCTTCAAGGATGGCAAGTCTGCTTGAAGAAGGTCCGATTCAAGATTATTCAGCATTTGCTTTACCGTTTGTGAAAGCCTATGAACACGAATGCTATAAATTATTTTTTAAAGATTTCATTCAATACTTAATTAAAGAAGGCATTCCCCCGAAAACTTCTATCCCACCACATTTTCGCAATGGTAGCTATTCTACGATTGTAGATATGGATCAAGAACCCAATCAATACCAATCCACGGAACCAGAAAACTTTTCCATCG
>CAZOHK010000004.1:12332-19438 GCA_964579925.1 uncultured Staphylococcus sp.
ATGGATCAAGAACCCAATCAATACCAATCCACGGAACCAGAAAACTTTTCCATCGGAAATATTACCTACATTATCGGCATCAGTCGGAAATTAGCGAAAAAAGAAATCCAACAAATCGATCCTTCTGGCCTTTCTGTCGCGCCGATATTTGAAGTGTATTGGAAAAAACGAACCCAATCGCTCACGTTGAATGGTCAAGGAAAAGGGAAATTGATTGAAATCATCAAACTCGCCGCGTCGATTACCGATCTTCGTAACAAAATGACCCATGCGGAGATGTTAACGCTTGATGAATTTAAAGACATCGTTGCCCTGATTTTAGAAAACCATCACCTCCAAGAATTGATGCGTATTAATCTTGCTTCGTGAGTTCCAATATCTTAACGCGCGTTGCTTTGATACAATCATCTTATGGAACAACGAAGAAAAATAGCCTTATTGATTGATTACGATAATTTTAACCAAGAACGATACTTTCCAATTCTGTTTGAGGCATTGAACGATATTGGTGATGTCATCATAAAATATGCTTACTATTCCAATTTTAACGATGCGACGATTAAGAATAAATTTATTCGCTTTGGTATTGAACCACGCGCTCAAATCGCCTATTCATCTGGTAAGAATGCTGTCGACATTGGCATCACGATTGAAGCGATGGAATTACTCAATCATGATTATATTGATTGTGTTTGCTTGGCCACCAATGACTCCGATTTTACCCCATTAATTAAAACGATTCAAAAGCATAACCGTTATGTGGTTGGGACTGGTGACAACAAAGCTTCCGAAAACTTTAAGGAT
Organism: uncultured Staphylococcus sp.; assembly: GCA_964579925.1. GTDB lineage: Bacteria > Bacillota_I > Bacilli_A > RFN20 > CAG-826 > UBA970. The sequence continues at coordinate 13,137 of CAZOHK010000004.1, forward strand.
GCTTGCAATACCTTCATTTCGGTTGAAAAGATTGCATCAAGTCAAAATGTCACCACGAATACGAAGAGTCCAATCTTAAATGATTTAATTGCAATCGTTGATAAGATCATCGATGACCTCACCGATGGTGATGAGTTCGCCGACTTTGCTTCCGTCATTCAAGCGCTTCGCGTTCAAATGAAAGACTTCAACCCAAAAAACTATGGCGCGACGAAGCAAAAGCCGATTTCATTCTTTCAAAACGAATTAAAAACCTATTACGAAATGACTAAGGTCGTTAACACGCATATGATTCGTTTGAAAAAGCGCACTAAATAAAATATTGATAAAAGAAGAGTTGTTGATAAGGAGAAAACGTCTCAATGACGTCGATTGTATTTTCTCCATCTTGAATCGTGATGATCACCGGTACATCCACATAACTCGACACACCTTCATTACCAAAGATCTTTAAGTACGTGTCATTGACCCATCGCGCCAAATCATCCAAGAGGTTGTATGCAGACCAATAGGTTCCTTGATATTGATAGTCGGTCCGGATGTTGAGATGTAAGGTTTGATATAAGCGTTGGTACGCTCCATCGTCCCCAATATACCTTGATAAGTTCAGCAACGCATAAAAGGCATTGAAGTAAGCGGAATATTGAAGATAAGGGTCATCGCTTGTTAAACAAACATAGAGGGCAACGAGGTTGGCATCCTCTTCACGCATCACCCCTTTGGCGTGGGCAAGTTCATGCGCCATCGTAAAGGGAATTAAGGCATCTGGAATCAGGGTATTGATTGTAGCCTCTGTGGTCGGCGCAAAATGAACACCGGTGATATGAAACTCGCGGTAAAGAAACGATGATAATAAAGGTTTAATCCGGGTAGAGTAAGGAGTGAAATAACCCTGGCTTAAATCTGCATCTTCAAACGCCTGGTGGATTTTTTCGTTGAGAACATCCATCGTATAAGGATTGATCACCGAACCATCTTCAAAGTTTAACTGTTCACTCACTTCGTTAAATGCATCGCGATAATATTCAATGATTGTCGTGTAATCACTTGCTTCAACCCGGTCAGCGTATTGAGGGATTTCAACGGGAAGTCTAGCATACGCAACACCAGCGGTTCCGACGTAAATATTCGCCATCGTGAGAAATAAAATCAATGCCTTTTGCAATGAAAATAGACTAAGTTTCCATTGCTTTTGTATTGCAAAGCGAAGGGATTTTAAGATCATCAAGGCTAAAACGATAATCCAACTCATGATGACCAATTCCATCAACGAAAAAGGAATCCATCCCACAAACCAAGCTATCATCACGTGATAGGTTCTTGCAACATGGGTGGTCCACCATTCTGCGAGAAGCGGAAATTCCATTACCACTATTAAAAACAGAAATAGGATAACCAAGATACTTAAAAGAATGTTAAGAACGTGTTGACGCATCCATTTCATATTTATATTTTAATCTCCGGTATTTAAAAATGATAGAATAGTTTGAAAGAAAAAATAAATATGAAAAAAAGCATGTGGATTCCTTTATCGTTATTTACCTTAATTTTAGCCTCTTGTGAGATTGTCTTACCGAGTGTTTCTTTTTTATCATCCGATACCACATCCACTAATCCAACCTCATCCAATGATGGAGAAACCACGAGCTCGTTAATCTCCTCAAGTGGTGAAGGCACCTCGAACGAGGGACCAAGCGGCTATGCAAAGAATTCATCGCCTTCAATTGATATTAATCAATATCGCGCTGCATCGGATAGCTTTGGATTACCCACGGTTGGGGATGTGAAGTTATTGGTAATTCCGGTTACCTTCACAGACTATCGCTGTGGTTCGCAATGTGCCACGCGTAAAGAACAAATTCGCAAAACTTTTTTTGGAGCACCAGGTGACACTTCTTGGCATTCTGTTAAATCTTATTACGAAGCCTCCAGTTATGGCGCATTAACCCTAACCGGCGTGGTCACGGATTGGTATGACTCATCTTGGTCAAGTTCGGAATTTTCAGATTTAACTGGAACTGGTGGGGATTATGATTATGCATTTGATCCAACTTGGGCGATGTTGGATGCAGCGATTGAATGGTATAAAACGTACTCTGGCAGTGATTTAACCGAATATGACACCGATAGTGATGGTTTTATTGATTCCGTCTACATGGTGTATAACAATCCGAATTCAAGCAACGCTAATTATTCTGCGAGTGGAGATGAAGTGTTTTGGGCCTATACCTATTGGAACTATAACAATGTCAACACATACAATATCGAAAGCCCTGTCGGCTTGACGTTGGTATGGTCAAGTTATGACTTTATGTTTGAAGGATATGGCGTGGATGGATTAGATGCTCATACTTATATTCATGAATTAGGCCACGCATTTGGATTGGATGATTATTATACCTACTCAGATGGTGATTGGGGCGCTGCGGGTGGTCTAGATATGATGGATTACAATATTTTAGATCACAACGCTTTTTCTAAATATTTATTAGGTTGGGCAAATCCGTTTGTGTTAACTGGCAATCAAACCACGACCACGATTACTCTTCAACCCTTTGAATCCTCAGGTGAATTTTTCTTGTTAGGGAATACGTGGAATGGATCTGCATTTGATAATTATTTATTGTTTGAGTTTTATACGCCAACCGGTTTAAACCAAAAAGATTCAGCGGCAAGATATCCTGGAAATAACGTTCAAGGATTTACGGTTCCTGGGATTAAAATCTATCACGTGGATGCTCGCTTAGGTAGGTTCTCAAATAGTTCCGGTAATTTTGTCAGCTACACAGATTCGCTCTCGGTTGGTGCAAGCAACTATCCTTATCTTGCCCATAGTAATACAGTGGATCGTTCGATCAATGAAAACTATCGCTTATTACATTTACTCGAACAAGGTGGAGTTAACACCTTCCTAGAAGGTGACATTGCATCGAATGATACGTTATTTAGAGCAGGTGATACCTTTAATCCAACCACCACCCATGGCAGTTTCTTCCATCATGCAGGTGGTCGCTTTAATGATCAAACCCTCATTGGTTATTCTATGAATGTATCCAGTGTGACCAACCAAGAAGTGACATTTACCTTAACCAAGATTTAATTACAAATTTCTTTTATTTCATTGCAAAGGTTTAGGCAATGGTGAATTTTTCGCGTGTTATAATATGACTAATCTTTTGATGAATAAACAATATCAACATGGGGACATCACATCGCTTCAACACGTGGATTTTGTCCTGACACCTTTTACGTTTCAAACCAAGTACTTAACACTCAAAAAAGGCAACTGGCTTTTAACCTTCCAAACCATCACCAAAGAACAATTTCTCACTGACGTTCAGTTTAATCTAGATCTTGATGAGGCAGTCATTCAAGTCGTTGAGGCCTTTCAACTTTCCTATAGCCAAGCATTAACCTTGGTGAAAACCTTGCTCACGATTCCAACCAATCAATTAACCAAAGAACCTTCTCTCGCGTTGCTCCATCGCATTTATGTATGGTTAGAACAAAAAGACTTATTAAAAAAGAATCCTTTGGCTCGCGTGAAGTACGAAGGGAAAACTATCCTGGTCGATGGTTATGACCCAGAAGATGGTCAACTGAATTCGTTGTTCCATCAATACAAGATGCAGGTGATGCACCCGCAAACCCTCGCGATCCCAACGCGTATGCCTGTTTATGAATTCGCGAGTGTAGAAGATGAAGTGACTTCTTTTTATAACCGCGTTGCTGCACTCATCAAACAAGGGGTTTCTTTAGCAAACATTTATGTATTGGAACCGGATGATGTTTATACGTATGAGCTCCACCGTCAATCGATGTATTTTCAAATTCCAATTCAACTTCGAAAAAAAGAAACGTTATATGCGTTACCCATCTTTCAAATTTACCTAAGGCATGTAGAAGCTGGAAAAAGTCACGAAGCCGCGCTTGAAAGTTTATCCGCGTATCCCCAAGCAGATTTTCAATTGCTTAAACAAACGTTATCATCAGTTCCTTTTAAACGTATCCCTGCCTCCATGTTGGTGTCGTTTTTGATTGAACGTTTTCAACAAACGCAAGTGAAAGAACCAAGATTTCTTCGCGCGATACAAGTGGTTCGCCAATTGGCACCTTCAAAACAAGATCATGTCTTTGTGCTTGGTTTTCTTCAAGGGCAATATCCACAAACCGTCCGCGACAAAGGCTTTTTATCCGATGAGATCAAAACCGCGTTGGGTTTATTGACTACAACCCATGTCCAACAATGGCACGTTCATCTCCTTGGTCAAACGTTTGCCCAAACCGAAAACCTCGTCATTTCGATGCCACGATTATTACAAGGAAAAGAAACGATTCCTTCTCCATTGATTCACATATGGAACATGGATGTTCAATACGGCAATTATTTAGCAAACGGCATCGATTACAGTCAAGGCCTTGGCCAATTGCGTAAGGTCAAATATGAATACCTTGCCAAACAATTTAAAGCAATCCATCCATACCTTCACGCTTATCAACAACGCTTCCATGAACCCATCCAGATGTTTGACTATGCGTTTTCACCACTTGACGCAGATTTTGAATTAAAGCCATTAAAACTTTCATATTCCGCGTTGAAAGATTATTTCCAATGTTCATTTAAATATTATGTTGGTCGGATATTAAAAGTGAAACCGATGGATCAAGATGAATTTTATATGCACCTTGGTACGTTTGCCCATGAAGTGTTTGAAACGATTGGCGATAACGTAGACCAATTTGACCAGGTGTTTGAGGCTGCTTTTCAAAACCAAGTGAACTTAAGTGATAAAGAAAAGGTTCTTTTCTCACATTTAAAACAACAAATTTATCGGGTTTGTGTCTTTAATCAATTACACCGACAATCGATGCAGTCACCATCTTCTGTGGCTGAACTAAAAGTAGAATATGTCCATGATGAACAAACGAGTTTGGTTGGTTATATCGATAAAATTGTGATGGTCCGAAATGAATCAGGCCAAGAATATTTAGCGGTCGTGGATTATAAATCTGGTGGAGAAAGCTTTGAAGAAAAATTACTTCCTTATGGGTGGTCATTACAATTACCGATTTATGCGTTGATGTTAGAAAATCATCCGGAATTTAAAGGAAAAGAAATCCTTGGCTTGTTCATTCAACACATTATTGAATCATCATTACTTGCAAAAACGATTGAAATTGGCAGCGAAACCTTCCCAAAATCTTATCAATTGGATGGGATTGTCCTTGCCGACAAATCCAAGATTGCCATGCTTGATCGTTCCATTCAAATTGGAAAGAGTTCCTTTCTTGAAGGCGTAAGTATGGCCAAGTCTGGAGAATTTAAGAAAACCAATCACGTCAAAACCGCTTCTGAGATGAAAGCGTTTGCGCAACAAGCAAAAACCAAAATCACCGAAGCTGCACATGGCATCCGCCATGGAGCATTCCACATCAATCCAAAATCGATTGATGGAAAATCTTCTTGTGAACATTGTCCATTCTTAGATACATGTTTCCGGGCGTCCAAAGATGTTGCGATGATTCGCACCCCAAAGAAAAAAGCAGGAGAACCAGATGTCGAACTTGACTAAATCTCAATTACTTGCCCGCGATCATCGCGATGGAGATGTCCTCATCGCTGCTGGCGCTGGAAGTGGTAAAACCAAAGTATTAACCGAACGGGTATTAAAACTCCTCGTCCAAGATGAAGTACCTTTATCATCATTATTATTATTAACGTTTACGAATGCTTCAGCGGCGGAAATGAAGGACCGGATTCGCAAAGCTTTGTTAAAAGCAAATCGCCTTGATTTAGCCTCTAAGATTGATCAGTCCTTTATCATGACCTTCGACGCGTTTGCGTTATTCCTAGTTCAAAAATACGCTTATGCATTTCAATTTGATCCACGGGTTGGCATTTATGAGGCTACCCTTTATGAAGTCGAAAGAAAACGCATCCTTAACACCATCTTCATGGAAGGATATCGTGACCGTCAACCGGATTTCATCAAATTGATTAAGCAGTTTGTCGTGAACCGAGACGATGCCCTGAAGGCGTTTGTTTTAAAAATTGACGCCAAAGCAGATTTGATGGTGGATAAGTTAGGATATTATCGCCAATACCTAGAAACCCATTTCGAAAGCGGTTGGGTTGATGACCGTCGCAAGGAACTATTTGAATTTTATCGGCAAGAAATTAAGATGATTCAACATCTTGCCGTGACCTTTGAGAATAGTCATGAAGCCTTCACGTTTGATCAAATCACGCAAGAACTCTTACGGCAACCAACCTTAGATGATTTATTGATGGCGATCAAAGC
>CAZOHK010000004.1:19538-25830 GCA_964579925.1 uncultured Staphylococcus sp.
ATTCAACAACAATTCCGTTACATCATGGTGGATGAATACCAAGATACAAATGATTTACAAGAAGCGTTTTTGCTCAAAATCGCCAATCGAAACCTCTTTATGGTCGGGGATATCAAGCAATCGATTTATCGCTTTCGAAATGCGAACAGTCAAATCTTTTATGAAAAATTCCAACGTTATCAAGATTATGAATCTGTGCGTGATAAACACGAAACAAGAATCGTCCTCCAAGATAATTTCCGGTCTCGACCAGAAGTTCTCCAGGAGATTAATCAATTCTTTGGGTTAATGATGACGAAGGCATATGGTGGAGTTGATTATGACCATACGCAACAATTGAATGCTAGCCAAACCAAATACGCACACCTAACTTCACCATCGATGCGTTATACGATGGATGTTTTACGCTATGAAAAAACTGACCAAGATTCGCAACTCAATGAAGCAACGATTATCGCCCGTGACATCATCGATAAGATGAACGCAAAAATCATGGTCGCGAATCTTGAACAAAACGAACCTCGTCCCATCACCTTTAAAGATTTCACGATTCTTATCGATCGAAAAACCAACTTTGAATCTTACTTGGAAGTGTTTAACCAACATGGCATCCCGTTAGAAGTTTTTGCAGAACGAGATCTTTCCAACTCAGATTTGTTCCGGGTGTTAAAAAACTTGATCACGTTACTTGTTCACGGTGAAGAACCACTCGCAGAAAAAACCTACCAGCACGCGTATGTGTCTGTCCTAAGAAGTTTCATCTTCAAAGAAAAAGATCAGGATTTGTATGCTTGGTCCATTGGGCAAAAACCATTACAAAGCTTTGCTTTATTTTCCTTACTTGCTGCATTTCGATTACGACAATCTCACGAAACGTTATTCAGTTTCATCCAAGGTTTATTGCATACGCTTGAGATTGAACAAAAACTACTGACCATTCCTGATTTACCGGCAAACCTTGCCCGCTTAGAAGGTTGGGTTGAGAAAGTGAAAGCCTTAAGTGAGATGGGTTATACACTTCCGGACTTTGAAGATTTCCTTAAAGAAAGCCAACATGTCGATGTGGATTTAACGATTGCCGCGCCGAAGCAAAGTGAAGATGCCGTTCAATTGATGACGATTCATAAGTCCAAAGGTCTTGAATTTGCTTATGTGTATTATCCTGGGTTAACCAAAGGGTTTAACATGATGGATACAAAAGGGTTATACCAATACTCAAAACGGTATGGGATTCAGTTACCGTATCCAGAGGCTGCGTACGCCCGTCCGATTTTTGCTGATTTAATTCTTAATGAAGAAAAAGCAGAAATCATTTCCGAACAAATGCGCTTATGGTACGTTGCCTTAACCAGAGCCAAAGAAAAAATTATCCTCATCATTGAATCCTCTGAACCGAAAAAGATTGTGGATATAGAAAAAGCGCATTCGATTTCTGACTTTGTTCATCTTTATCATGAGGCGATTGGTCATGATATCACCAATGATTTTTATGTGAAGATGGATCAACCGATGCCTGCTTTAGAAGTCCCAGGTTTTACGATGAAGGATTTACCCGTGGAATTTTCAACCGCAAGTCAATCTTTTGAAACCGTGACCCCACGACGGGCCAGTAAAGCCTATGCAGAGGATGTGGATGAAGCAACCCTTGTGTATGGGACGTACTTGCACGAATGCCTCTTTCTATTGGACTTTAAAACGTTAGATACAAGTTTTATTCCGATTGCAAAAGATCGTCAGATGATCGATCAATTGTTAAAACAGCCTTATTTCCAACAATTATCTACACTTGCCAAATCGAATCAAGTCAATATCCTCAAGGAATATGCGTATCTGGATGAATTGACAGGGCAAAAAGGAATCATTGACCTTGTCATCATCCAAGGTAAACAAGCGACGATTTTAGATTATAAAACGAATAACATTGAAGACCCCAATTATGTGAGCCAATTACAAACGTATGCCCGTTATTTAACGTCAGTTGGTTTAACCGTTGACAGTATGTATTTAATTTCATTAACGAAAGCGACACTCAAGAAAATTTAAGTTTGTTGATTTACGCAGTCAGCCAACCGATGTGAGACATCGTGTTGAGAATCGATAGACTATGAGGCGAGCTTTCAAAGAAAGCCGTCGCATCGGTTCCGCCCATCGCGATACCGCGGTGAACACCATTTCTCCATGCGGTTTCATTGGTGACATTATAAATTTTGCCATAGACCGCAATCCAAGCTGGTTTTCCGTTTGTGCCGTTATAATAGGCTAATTCACTTAAGTTTAGGTAATACATTCCATCCGTTGATGGTGTGTTGGGTAGGGTGATTGAACTACCAGGGGTCAATGAAGTGGTTGTGGTATTGGAACAAGACCAATAACCATCATCCTCGTCTTCATCTTCTTCCTCTTCATCCTCGTCTTCATATTCCTCGTCTTCATCTTCTTCCTCTTCATCTGAAAAACGCATTGCGTCATCTTCTTCAATCCAAATACAAACTTCGCTAACAGTGGTAGAAGAACTGCTTGAGTTTGGAAGGGTAGATGAAGAACTACCATTGGCTTCAACCAATTGGCCGATGATCGTTAATTGGATCAAGACACTTGTTCCATGTGGTGAAGATTGTAAGACGGAGGTGCAATCAGTTCCTGCTAAATGTAAACCTTCGTGGACGCCATTGTTCCAACCAGATGCATCCGTGACATCGTAAATATCACCGTCGTAAGCAATATAAGCGAGCTGACCATTTTGGCCATCGTAAATCGCAAGTTCTGCTAAGGTCAGTTGTAACCAATTGCTGCTGCTTCCTGTGAGTTGTTGCTCTTGAATGTTTTGGATAATGGGCGTGGCAATACCACCAAAGAGGATACTGGTTCCGACGAGAATTTGACCGATGAGCGTTGTTTTCATGTTTTTTATTTTCCTACTTATTGAACAAAGATGGAAGGGTTTTTATTGGAAAATGTTTTTTATCCCAATAAAACCATCAACTCACTTGTTTAATGGATGATGAAACCAATGAAGAAAAAAGAGATTTTCCAAGGAATCGCATTGTTTTTGCTACTTATCTTCATTTTTGACACGTTGTTTCACTTTCTCATCGTTCCCTTCGATCAACTTACCTTGGTTTGGATTAGTTTGAAGGGTGACATTGATTTTACAACGATTGGCGCGGTGAACATCCTTGCCCGATTGGTTATCTATGGCTTGATGGTGTTTGCTTTACCACAGTTTGTTAAATTATCCATTCCATCTTTGCTATTGGTGGTCATCCCCACCATCTACTTGATGATTGACTCCTTGTGGGTATTTGAAAACTATGTATTTTTATATGGGTATTGGTCTTTACTCTTATTGGTCATTGGATTCATCATCTGGATGATATTCAAAAAAGTTTATCAACCAAACACATTAAAAATCATTGCCGGTTTATCCATTGGTCTTGGTGTGTTGATTGGCTTGGTTTATGTTGATATCATGGGATGGCAATGGCCGTATGAATTCGTCTATTCATTTTTCCAACGATTAGTATATGAATCCTTGTTTATCTTTCTGGTTTATCTAGGCAACCTACTACAACATACAAAGGAGTAAAGTATGATTTTTCTTTCAAAGACGTGGCGTGGTCTAACGTTTATTGTGATTTTATATGCATTGAATTTTTTTTTGTGGTTCACAGCAGTACCGATTGTTGCGCAACCTTTTGATAGTGTTCTCGCCCAAGCGATTGGTAGTGCTATCCTCTTATCCTTTTTCATCGTTTTCTTATTATCGATGCGGATTAAGTTGCTCATTGAATGGTTTGGTGGATTAGACCGATTGTATTTCTATCATCGCTGGTTAGCGATTCTACCATTATTTGTGATCACGATTCATGAACAACTCTCTGATGCGATCATTGAAATTTTTGATATTGAATCCCCCATTTTAGGTGAAGCCAATGAAGCGGGAGAAACAGCGCAAACCTTGTTTATCGCCTTAATCGTCATTGCGATGTTGAGTAAGTTTCTGAAATACGAACATTGGCGTCTCATCCATCGGCTGATGATTATTCCCTTTATTTATGGTTCCTATCACGCATTTTATTCATCCACGTATGATTTGTTTAATGGCAGTGCTTTGTCCATCTTTATGATGGTTGTGGTCGTTGGAGGCATGTTCGCGTCGTTTTACATGGTGTATACCTATCAATGGTTTGCCTTTCCTAATCGCGGCAAGGTTACCAAGATCACCCATTTAAATGAGACCACGATTGAAATTGAGTTAACCCTCAAAAGAAAATACAACTATATCCCTGGACAATTTGCCTTCTTGAAAGTCTTTCAAAAAGGAATCGAAGATGCACCACATCCATTTTCTTTATCTGGCAAAGAAGGAAAAAAAGTTTATTTTACGATGAAGGTACTTGGTGATTTCACCCGGCATATGAAACAATCGTTGAAACTTGGGACGACGATTGCAATCACCACTGCATACGGAACGTTAACGATGGTCGATGGAGGACCAAAACAACTTTGGATTGCTGGTGGCATCGGTGTGACGCCTTTTTTAGCGCAATTACGAAGTCATGCTGAACTTGATCAACAAATCGATTTTTATTATAGCTACCGACATGAAAAAGATGCGGTTCATTTAGCATTACTTCGTGATATTGCCAAGACTTATCCGAACGTGACGATGCATTTACATGATGCCAAACAACAAGGTTATTTAAGTTTTAAAGGCGTTCAACTCGATCCGGATACCGAAGTGTACTTATGTGGTCCTCGTTTAATGGTCGCTTCCTTAATTAAACAAATTAAAGTAACCAATCCTCATAGTAAGATCGATTATGAAGCCTTTACCTTTATGGGAACGCTTGTCGATGACTTGATTCGATACATTAAGTTGATTTGGCAATTCTTGTTCAAACCAAAAAAGAAAGCCCTACGTTAAGGCAAAATTTTAGCCTACAAGACCATGTCGTTTAAATTTTTAGTCGTGGTTGAATATTCGGTTAAATCAGTCATGTGGGTAATACCTGATTCGATGACATCACCCTTTGTATTTAAGAATCGATATTTACCATGGGTACAAATCATACCTTCTTCTTTTGGATGAAGGATGGCTTGAATCATCGGCGGTGCGATGACGATGTTGACTTCTCGGGTATGAAATTTATATTGTTGTGGATATTTTTCAATCACAATTTGTAAGTGTGGCTGATTGTCTAGAAATGCGTTTTGAATACCGGGGAGTGATGCTAAGGCAAAACAGACATCCATATAGAAAATGGGTAAACCATCTGCGGTCAAATATCGCTTTAAACGAAATACTTTTTCACCAACCGGCATTTGGAAAGCCGCTGCTAAAGGTGCATCTAAGGTGATTTCAGATCTTTCTAACGTCACCACGCCAGGTTTTTTCCCCGAATTTAAGATTTCCTTATATGCCGGAGAGACATTGACTAAAAAGTCATAAAGATAAGTGGGGGCTTGAATGATGTATTGTTTTTTCTTTGCTTGATAGCTTAGATAACCTTTTTCAAGAAGGGTTTTTAAAATGATATTGATTTCTGCATCCGTTAAATCAAGTTCTTTTTTTGTTAAGGCTAAATCGGGTAATGGTGAGCCGCTAATGAGTTTGTAATCCATCACATAACCAATAAATTGTTCGACTACTTGGTCAACTACACTATCTTTTTTCCGACGATCAAATTCAAAGAACTGTTTCATAGCTTCCGATCATACCGAAAGGAGACAAGTTCTCCTCTGATAAATGTGAACACGAGCGCAACTAAGCGATTTTCTTCATCAAACACTGAACTCACGATTTTGTGTAAAGGTGAACCTAATGGAATGTTTAAAAAACCAGATTCAATATGGGTTGATTTCTTCATCCCGTGTTGGTTCTTCCAATAACCTTCTTTAGCGTTCTTCACACTTCCAAGGATGACATCTTTTAAAGAGGTCTTGCTTAGTACAACATCATTCAACGTATCTCTATCTTGATCTGGTAAAAAAACTTCTTGATAGGTGGTTAACACGTGGTTCATTTTGATTAGACGACGGATTTTTGTTACCGCATTTGCTTTAGGAAAATAACCCCAAATTGGTGAATCTTTATCAAGATTCAATGCGGTGACATTGCTAATATCAAAAGAGAGGTTATGGATGGATGCTTTGACAAACGGAAGTTGGATAATCATCGAGCGAGGATGATGAACAAAGGTTCCTTTACCACGAATTCGTTGAATAAGGCCTTCACTCTCTAGCGCTTCATAAGCAGTCTTGACGACGGTAGAAGAAATATCAAACAAAC
>CAZOHK010000004.1:25840-26997 GCA_964579925.1 uncultured Staphylococcus sp.
ACGAGTGTATTTTCAGAAGGAAGTTCCTCTTCGTGTTTAAGTCGATTTGAAAAAATTGCCTTTTTTATCGCATTCTTTAATTGGCGATATAAAGGTTCTCGATCGAAAGGATTCAATTGAATGTAATCCATCCTTAACAATTTAACATAATCTTCATAATTAGCACTAAGATTACATCCATCCAAAATCAAAAAGTATTTGCTATTCAATAATCCGTGTATCTTTTTAAGATTGGCTAAATTTACCATGAAGGGATTGACCTAGTTGCGAGCGAATGCTAAGGTATAGAGGTTCTATCAAGAGTGTTCGAGGGACAAGCCCGATGACAACACAGCAACCTGCTCAAAACAGTAAGGTGCTAATGCTTGACGATAGGTAACGCAAATACATTTGCAAACAAACCCTATTGTCACGATAGGGTTTTTATTTTTTAAAAACCTGCTTGATGGTTCGCACGAGGAGGTGCAATCATGTCAGGACGTTGGTATGTTTGGTTTTTGGATGAAGGTCTTTCTACGGTTCGAAGTCGACAGCATAAAGTTGACGTTGAAGCGGATATACGTAGGTCAACATGGCGTGCAATTCTTACGATTGCCGTTGATTTTCGTTTGTGGGAAGGTGGCACAAAGTTTCAATCACGATTCACAACCTTCAAAAATGGTTGGTATGGCAAGCAGCAACCACATTGGCGTCATTTTGGAGAAATATCTGGGCATACACAATTCCTATTTGAAAAAGAAAATAAGAAATTTTTGCGTGTTATCATTCAGTATCCTTCTGATGTTATCGATATTCCAATTGAAGCAGTTGTCTCATACTGCTCTGCTGGTTTTCCTAAAGTGGCTTATAGTGTGGACCAATACTTAAATGGTTATTTGGGGTGGTTGGATGCTTTTGATGCATTCAGTACAGGTGATCACCATCTTTTAATTTCATTACAAAACCAGCTCTTGGAAGAAAATTTTTCTTCCGCAGTTTTTCAAGCAATCCAAAACCTGTTCACAAGGTGTGTCATTGAAAAAAGTTTAAATCCAAACAGTCTAAGAAAAGAACTGAATGATCTTATTTATTTGATGACATTCCAGATGGAACAACATGTTCCCGAACGTTGTAAACCTCCATATCATCACGTCATTGAGTGGTATGTTGATAAGGAA
>CAZOHK010000005.1:0-23477 GCA_964579925.1 uncultured Staphylococcus sp.
GACTTTGACATGAAAGTTGAATCCTAAAGTATGCCTTTTTATGTGTGGATTCCACTTGCGTTGTGGGACACACTTGTCTCGTTAACAAAAAGCATTTTTGGATTTTTTTCTTCAATCATTATTTCCATCGCGAGTTTCTTGATTAACTTTGGAAAACGCTTTGTTCAATTTTTTGTTTTAATTTACAAGATGTTTGAACATTATGTAAAGATCTTTATGAAAGGCGATCTGAACACCCGTTTATCCTTCCTGGTCATGGGTTGGGGCTCCTTTATTCATAAGCAATACGTGAAGGGTATTGGCTACTTCTTAATTCAAATCGGTATCATTACCTCGATTTTTACTGTGTTTTGGAAGTATATTGTTAAATTTACCACCCTTGGAACGGATTTAACGACTCCTGCTGGTTTTGATGAAACTTGTAATTGTTATGTACCTGCAACTGAAGGTGATAACTCGATGCTTGTGTTGTTATTCTCAATTGCGGCATTGCTTCTCGTCTTTGGTTTGTTCTATGTTTACACGTTAAACATTGAAACTGCTTATAAGAATCAGGAGCTCGTCAAGGTTGGAAAACAACCACAAGGTTTTAGAAAAGATCTTGATGAACTATTAAATCATCGTTTCCATGTGACGGTGTTAACCTTCCCAACCTTGTTTGCATTCACGTTCACGGTGCTTCCACTTATCTTTATGATCTTACTAGCCTTTACGAATTTTGATCGTTTCCATCAACCTCCGGGAACCTTATTCACGTGGGTTGGATTAGATAACTTTATTGCGATGTTTTCAGGTAAAGCGGGTTATTATCGCTTCTTACCTGGTACGTTAGTAGCCATCCTAAGATGGTCCTTCATTTGGGCTTTCTTTGCGACATTCTTAAACTATTTCTTTGGCATCATTCTTGCCTTGATGATTAATAAAAAAGGCATTCGTTTAAAGAAATTATGGCGAACTGCCTTTGTCATCACGATTGCCGTTCCTCAATTTATCTCCTTACTCGTCATCAACTTCTTTTTAAATGATCTTGGGCCTTTAAAGAATCTGTTTCTTGAACTCGGTTGGGTTGACCAAGGTTTTAGTTTCCTTGGGATTGCAGATAACGCGCGAATCACCGTCATCATCGTCAACTTATGGGTTGGGGTTCCTTACACGATGTTGATGACGTCTGGTATCTTGATGAACATCCCACAAGACCTTTATGAAAGTGCAACCATAGATGGTGCTGGCACGATCACAAAGTTCTTTAAAATTACGATGCCATACATGTTCTTTGTGACAGGTCCGTCTTTACTGACCGCGTTTATCGGTAACATCAACAGTTTCGGGGTGATTTACTTCTTAACCGGTGGTGGTCCAAGTTCGCAAACCTTATTCCAAGCTGGTGAAACCGATCTCTTGGTAACATGGTTATTTAAATTAACCTTATTTGAACAAGATTATAAGATGGCGTCCACCTTGGGTATCATCATCTTTGTGATTTCTAGCTTTATCTCATTAATCATGTTCTCGAAGATTAAGGGCGTTAAAGACGAGGAGGCATTCCAATAATGGAAACATTCAAATCAAAGAAACCTCGATTCTTTGCAAGTAAGCGTTTCTTAGAAAACTTATCCAATGCTTTTGTTTACGCGTTTTTAACCATCTTATCGATTATTTGGGTGGTTCCCATTTTTTGGTTGGTCATCCAGTCCTTCCGAGCAGAACCTGGTTCTGTCCAAGTCAACTTCTTTCCCCAAAGTTACACCTTTCAAAACTATTTAAATTTATTTGACCCGGTTGCCCTTGCAGAAACCTCAATTAAGTTTCCTCAATGGTTCTTAAACACGTTAATCATTGCCACCGTCACGATGGTGGTATCCACAATCATGGTGTTGTTGACGAGTTATGCCTTCTCTCGCTTACGTTTTGGTGCTCGCTTACCGATGATGCAATTGATTTTAATTCTTGGATTATTTCCAGGATTCATGTCGATGATTGCAGTCTTTAATATCCTTAAACTCTTAAACTTAACCGGAAATATTTGGGGATTAATCTTTATTTATTCTGGTGGTGCGGGTTTTGGTTATTACATCGCCAAGGGTTACTTTGATACGATTAGTAAGGCAATTGATGAAGCTGCGATGATTGATGGGGCGTCTCGATCGCAAATTTTTTGGCACATTATACTTCCGCTTTCAAAACCCATCGTCATCTTTACCGCATTAACGTCGTTTATTGGTCCGTGGGGAGATTATATCTTCGCTCGCGTTATCCTTTTAGACAATACGGATAGTTATAACGTCGCGGTTGGGCTCGTTTGGATTACCCAACGGGAAAACATTACCCAATACTTTACAACGTTCCTTGCAGGGTCTGTGTTGGTTGCATTACCCATCACGTTGTTATTCGTCTTTATGCAACGTTATTACATCGAAGGTGTGACCGGCGGGTCAATAAAAGGTTGATCGTGCGTAATCCTATTGGGCTTTTATCCATCGTCGTGTTGGCGACCCTTATTTCTGGATGTGGGGGAACCTCTGAACCGGTATTTTCTTATGATATTGAACCCGTTAGCAACGAAGGTGGTTCGGTTTGGTATGAAATCTTCGTGCAATCCTTTTATGATTCCAATGGCGACGGTATGGGTGACTTGAATGGTGTCACTGAAAAGTTAGATTACTTACAAGATATGGGTGTTGCCGGCATTTGGTTTATGCCGATTCATCCGGGTAGTTCTTATCATTTATATGACGTGACAGATTATTACGATATTGCTCCGAAGTATGGCAATTTATTTGATTTTCAATTTTATTTAGAAGAGGCAAAGGCAAGAAATATTCAAACGATTTTAGATTTAGTCGTGAATCACACCTCCAATTCCCACCCTTGGTTTCAGGAAGGTTTATTAGATTACGTCAATGACAATTGCGGAAGTCCTGCCAGTAAATGTCACTATTACAACTTTTCAAGAACCCGTGAAGAAGGTTATGAACCTTATGGTGCTGGTGTTTATGCGGAAGCCCGGTTTTGGTCTGGGATGCCGGATTTAAATTTAGATAATCCTTTTGTTAAAGACGAAATTGACGACATCATGCGCTATTGGTTAGACATGGGTGTCGATGGTTTTCGTTTAGATGCAGTGACCTCTTATTTCACTGGCAACGCGAACAAAAATATTGAATTTTTAAGTTGGCTAGGTGATGCGGCAAAAGCAATTGATGAGAACTGTTTTATTGTGGCAGAAGGTCCGTGGTCGATGACGTCATCTGGATTATTACAATATTATCCTGCGCGCATCGATTCATTCTTTAACTTCCCAGTATCGGTGACTGGAAATCGGATTGTGGACCGCGTTCGCTTGGAACAAGGTTATGATCTCGCACGTGTGAATGCTTTATTCAACACGAACTTAGCGGCGATTCGGCCCGATGCCATCGATACACCTTTTCTAAGTAACCACGACCAGAGTCGACTTGCAGGTATTCTCTTTGTTCAAAATAACGAACTTTATCATAAACTTTTGGCTTCTATTTATTTATTGATGCCAGGTCGACCGTTTATGTATTACGGTGAAGAAATTAGTTTAAAGGGCTCCGGTCGGGATGAAAACAAACGTTTACCGATGATTTGGTCAGAAACTGATGACACCGGTGAAACCAATCCTGCAAGTGCAGCAGATTATAACCCTGCGCTTCAAGTAACCCAAGGGGTGGCAGATTTACAAGCGATACCCAATAGTCTTTGGAATCATTATAAAAAGGTCATTTCCGTGAGGAATAAATATGACCATATCATTGAAAAAGCGACCATCGTTGCCACCAATCTTGATACCCGGCTCTATACCTTGACCTATACCTATGCCGGTGAGTCGATTACCATTATCACCAATGTAACCGCAACCGACATTACAATTGGTAATCAAGAAGGTTGGACGTTGTTAGAAGGTATATATCCAACGCTTAAGCGCGGTACCGCAAGCGCGGACGAACTCTATATCCCCGGTTTTTCGACGCTCATTCTTTCATAATCATCACCAAGGAGGATAGATGATGTTGAACAAAAAGACTTTCTTAATTGCAAGTTTTTTATTAACCGCATGTGGTGGATCGGCTAAAGATGAACCGATCGTCATCAAACTTTGGGGTCCTCAACAGGAACAAAATTTTTTATATGATGCTACTGCGCGTTATCAACAACAAAACCCAGATTTAGAAATTGATTTTCAAATTGCAGCGGTCAGCGAAGTAGAACTCAAAGGTTTTTTAACATTAGATATTCCCGGTGGTGCCGATGTCTTTTCCTTTTTTGATGATCAATTGTCGAGCTTGATAAATGCTGGAGCTTTGGCGAAGGTTGAACAATTTCAACAGGATGTAACGGAAAGGAATATTCCTTGGACTCTGGATGTAGCAACCTATGAAAATCATCTTTATGCTTACCCTTACACAGCGGATAACGGCATTTATTTGTTTTATGACAAGCGTTATTTAACCCAAGAAGATACGTTTACTTTAGATACGATTCTTGAAAAAGCAACGTCCTATGGTAGTCGCATAAACATTGATCAAATGGGTGGATGGGGGATGACCATGTGGTTTATACCAGAGAACACCCTATCATGGGATGGAGAAACCCAAGTCATTACTTGGAACAGCGCGGATGGTATTGAAGCGGCAGAAGCAATGATGTCATACTATGCGACAAATCTCATTGTTGACACCAACGCCCTAGTTCCTACTTTGTTTTTAGAAAATAATGCGGGTCGAATTGAACAAGGTATTGTTGCTGCAGTATCCGGCTATTGGCAAGCGCCTGACATTGAAGATATTCTTGGGGAGCACATGGGAACTGTCAAGTTGCCAACCTATCGTAATCGCAATGGAGAAACCCATCAACTTGGATCGATGGTAGGGGCAAGATTGGTTGGGGTTAACGCTTTTTCTTCACAACCTGAAGCAGCCCATCGATTTGCCAATTGGTTAACAGGGGAAGAAAATCAAATCATCAAAGCAAAAACATTAAACATTGCGCCTTCAAATCTTGGTGCTTTACAAGATCCTGAAATTCTTTCGATTGGACCCATTCAAGCACTTGCCGCACAAGGAGCATTCGCATTACCACAATCAAAAGCCGTATCCCCTTATTTTTGGATACCAGCAGACGCTTTTGCAAAGGCGATTATCAACGAAGCTAAAGGAATTGATGCAAAAGTATTAATGGCCCTTCATCGAGCAATCCAAGACAATGAATTGAATAGCGAGGATATGCAAGCTATCGAAACCTTTAAACTCGAAGAAAAGCAAAGACAACTTGTTTTAAGTTATGCAAAGATACCTGGTTGGCTGGAGACCCTAGAAACTAGTGTTCTTGCTGTAAATTAATTTTCCACGTTGAAATTTTTATACGCTGAATATCCGTTAACTGGAGATAAGTCTGGTTTAAGTATCCAACTTGTTTTCGCTGGGATTGATATCGGTAAGAGAATACCATAAGACGTGACTTCAACCTTTCCAGTGATGAGATTGATGAATCGAAGGTGACTCTTGAGTTGGGGTTCACTCACCAAGATCGTTTCTTGGACCGCATAGGAATGTGGGTTGATAATCACTATGATGGAATCATCAACTTTGTCTGTGGTTCGTAGATAGGCAATCAGTTTTTCGGATGATAGGAATTTGATATCACCAATCTTGAGCGCTCTATGCTGTTGACGGATGGTGATGAGTTGCCGATGTAGGGTTGAATAAGCATTTCCTTTTTCTACCATTAACCAATCCATCGTCGCGCGATTAAAGGGATCATCGCCACCTTGGGTTCCAATTTCTTCACCCATATAAAGATTGATCGTACCTGGTAATGTAAATTGAAGGGTTTTTGCTAAGGAATATTCTTTGAAGTCAGGTAAATCGCTGGCAATTCTACCGGTATCATGATTCTCCAACAATAACCATGATTTGAGGATTGTATCAAGACCGGTTTCTGTAATCATTTGTTGAACGGATTCAGAAAAAACTCTAGCAGAAACGAATCCTTTGATCATTTGCATGATTAAATCCCTTAATGGCAATAACATGGTGCCATCCATCGCCGGGGCCCAACCTTGAGGGTAATTGTTTAATTCGCCAATGACAACGGATTGAGGATTGACCTCATGGGCTGCTGCCGTTAACTCATACAAGTAATCGTAACCAAGTTCAATGGCAGTATCCAATCGCCATCCAGATAACCCCATCTTCAAGTAGCGTTTCACAATCGAATCAGGCCCATTGAATAAATAATCTCTGACAACTGGATTTTTTAAATTTAATTCCGGCAAACTAGAAACGTTATGCCAAAGACGAAACCCAGTAGGAAACTCACGACCAAAAACAAACCATTCTTTTTCACTTGCCTTAGTAGAGTTTTTTGCTTTGGTAAAGGCAGGGGATTCGATCGCCATATGATTAAAGACACCATCCAAGATTAAATGCATGTTGGCTTTTGATAACTGATTGATCAAGGTTTGTAAGTCGTCCATTGTGCCATATTCTGGAGAAATCTTGTCGTAATGGTAGGTGTCATATTTGTGGTTGGAGAAGGCTTCAAAGATTGGATTGAGGTAAACCGTGTTAATCCCTAAGGACGTTAAGTAATCCATTTTGGAAATGAGACTCGGTAAGTCTCCACCCCAAAACGCCAATTCATGGGTCCAATATCTCGTATGGGGGTCTTTCACACCGCGTTGAGGTAAGGTTGTCCAGTTTTGGAGGGTTCTTGGGGCAGCATAAAGATGTTTTTTCTTCGCGAGATTCGCACTAGGGGCAAAGCGATCGACAAAAATTTGATAAACAATGCCACCATTGCGCCAATCTTTCTCCCTGGCTTCAAATAATGCCTTTTGCTTGGATCGCATGGTTGGATAAGGATTGGTTGGCTTCATGTTACTTTCCTCGCTTGTTGGTTCCAGTTGACAATAAACGTAGACTATTGAGAATGACGAGGATGGTGGATAATTCGTGACCAAGCACACCAATTCTTAAAATGATGAGTCCAAAAACGTTAGACAGCAATAATAATGCAATCACACTAATGGAAAAGACGACGTTTTGGGTAATGATGATTTGGGTTCGTTTTGATAACTTTACAAGGTAAGGAATATTCCCGAGGTTATTATTCATCATAATGATATCCGCGGTTTCTAAGGAAACATCGGTTCCATCACCCATGGAAACACCAATCGATGCGGTCGCTAATGAAGGGGCGTCATTAATCCCATCACCAATCATCAAGACTTGTTTTTGTTGAGATATATAATCGGAAACGACTTTGACTTTATCTTCAGGTAAACAGTTTGCGTGAACCTTGGCAATATTCATTTTAAGTGCGATTGCCTTTGCCGTTTCTTCTTTATCCCCTGTTAACATCACCGGTTGAATGTTTAATGCGATAAGATCTTGAATCGCAATTTTTGCTTCTTCTCTGACAGTGTCTTGTAAGGCAATAAATCCAATTAATTTGCCATTCACCATGATGTTGACGGTCGTTTTACCTTCCGCAATCGTGGATTGATACGTCTTTTCAAATGAAGAAGAGATGGTCATCGGAAACTTACCGACTTGTAAATGCATGCCTTGATAATCAATTTCAAGACCTCTGCCTGGAAGTTCTTTGATGATGACCGGCAAGGTTTTCAGTGCACTAAAGTGCTTACTAATGGATTTCGCTAATGGATGATTTGAGTTTCGTTCCGCACTCACAACGATGGGTAAAAATTGAGTTTCATCGGTTTTCTTTTCAAAATAGACGCCCACCACTTTTGGTTTACCGGTGGTTAGGGTTCCCGTCTTATCAAACGCAACGACATCAATCCGTCTCAACATATCGATATAACGACCACTCTTAATCAGGATGCCCTTTTTAGCAGCGTGCGATAAGGTTGATAGTAATGCTGGTGTAATCGAAGCAACCAATGCACAGGGTGAGGCAACAACAAGAACGATCACACCTCTGCGGAAGGCCTCATCGGTGGGTAACCACCCAAATAATGGGGTGGCAAAAATGACAAATAACGATAAGAGGATAACCACATAAACATAGATTTTCTCAAAAAGGGAAATTCGTTTTTCTGCTTTGGTTTTTTCTTCTTGAGCCCGTTTCACTAAATCAATCATCTTCTGGACAATCGATTGGGTTGGATCTTTGGTAACCAATACTTGAATCGTTGAATCGATACAAATCGATCCGGCAAAAACAGCATCACCGATGAGTTTTTCAACAGGATTAAATTCACCAGTAATCGATGATTGATCTAACGACGCACCACCTAATTGAACCACGCCATCGGCCGGAACTTGTTGTCCTGGTTTAACGATGACAAGATCGTTAATTTTTAAATCCGCAATACTGACAACGGTTTCTTCTTTGCCAATTAATCGTAATGCAGTTTTCGGTGCAACTTTAAGCAAACTCGTGAGCGCTTTTTCCGTTTGGGCGGTTGCAAATTGTTCTAGCACGCCACTGACGGCAAAGATGAAAATGAGAACGGCTCCTTCTGCAAAATCACCAGTTGTAAATGCAGCAAGCGCTGCGGCAATCATTAAAAATTCAACATTAAGTGCTTTTTCTTGGATGGTTTTTGTAAACCCTTCTACCGCTTTAAAAAATCCACCTGTAAAAAATGCAATGCCCCAAAACCAAGGACTCAGCGGTGATCCGTTAGTAATGGTTGCAATCACCATCATGATAAAAGACAAGATTGCTGCACTGAGCTCCCAAATAAGTCGTTGATCGGTTAATTGTAGTTTTGTTTTCATTGCCATAATTTTATCAAACTAAAGGGGGTTACTTACGATTAATTGATTGGATCAACATTTAACTCAAGCGGCCGATTCGAAGGATTCCAAGAAGGGGTCCAGCTCGTGGGAATGGTAGAACCCTCAAATTGAATGGTTAATTCGTCACATCCATAAAAGGCAAAATGACCAACAAAATCAACATGCTCTCCAATCCATAAGGTGGTTAATTGTCTTGCCAAGGCAAAAACACCGTCTTCCATTCTAGTTAAGGTAGAAGGAAGGGTTAATGAGGTTAAATTCGTTAAACCATAAAACGCATACGCACCAATGATTTCTAAACCTTCAGGGAGTGTAAGTGTTGTCAGATTGGCAGCACCAAAAAAAGCATATGGTTCAATCGTGACAAGTGAAGTAGGTAAATCAATGGTCGTTAAAGCAATGGTTTGGCGAAAGGCGTTCGTGCCAATGGAGGTGATAGGCCCAAGGATCTGAACATCCTGAAGCGATGTAGCTCCAGAAAATAAGTGACTAGGAATGATGGTGATTTGTGATGGAATGATGATGGATTCCAACACGGTATTGTTTGCAAAAACCCCTTCACCAAGGGAAATTAAACTATTGGGAAGGGTGATTGCTGATAAGGGTGTTCCGTTGAAGGCGTTTGTATTGATGGATGTTAATCCGTCAGGAAGTTCAATCGAAGTTAACGATAAATTGTTTTGAAATGCTGAAATACCAATATAGGTCACGGTTTCAGGAATCTCAATCGTGGATAACGAGGTGTTGTTCATAAACAAATAATCCGCGATTTCATCTAGTGAGTCTGGAAGATCAATCGTGGTCAAACTTGTGTTGTTTCTAAATGCGCTATTCCCGATGTACTCAATGCCGTCATGTAATGCAATCGAGGTGAGTTGGGTTGCATTATGAAAAGCATATTCACCAATCCAATCAATTTGAGACGGCACAACAAATGAAGAAAGTGATGAGGCATTTTCTAAAAAATATGGAGGTAAATACGTCAATTGATTCGATAAGGTAATATCGGTTAATTGCGTGTTATTGGCAAACGCACCTTGGCCAACATTTACCACCGAATCTGGCATGACCACACTCTTTATGACTTGATTTCCAGCAAAAGCATAAGCGCCAATCGTTTCAAGTTGATTGGGAAGGGACACGTCACTTAAATTTGAATTGATATAAAAACTGTAATTTCCAATACTGTTTAGTTGGTCCGGTAACTCAATCGTTTCTAAAAGGTTTGCATTAGCAAGAAATGATGAAGGAATGGCTTCTACATCCGATGGTAAGCGAATCGATTGAAGTTGAGGATTATTCGCAAACATACCAACCGATAGTGGGACCCCATCCTCTAAATAAACGTCTTGAAGATCGGTATTAAATGCAAAAGCAAATGCACCGATATTGGTAATGTGATCGCCAATATATACGTTGGTGATGGGCGTTGACGCAAAAGCATACGATCCAATAGAGGTGACAGGTAAGTTATTCAGTTTTTTAGGAATGACAACTTCGGTATCCGAGGAACGATAATCGGTGATTTCAATCTCACCATTTGATTCAAGATAGGAAAATTTAATATCTTCAGTTGGGATTGCATACGCAACCAAAGAAAAGACAAATAAACCAAAGCCATATAAAGTCAGCATCAGGTGGTTTTTATTGCGAATTTGGATGAAGAGGATGACGCCCGTTCCGGCAACAAATAAGCCAATCACGAACAAAGCAATCAATGGAAAATAAGTAACCCCATTTAAATACGGTAGAACCGCAGATAATGGAAGAAAGATGGTTAAACCTAGATACAAACCAATTTGATGAAATTGAGCAACCCACCCTGGCTTATACCAATAATAATCACGATCCATCCAATATAGAACCATCAAAGCAAAAGAAAGGATAAACAATCCAATCCAAAATTGATTCGCAAATAATCCAGCAATGAAACCAACCAACGCAATCAATAAAAAAGGATAAAACGTATGTGGACGGGGTTGAGTTTGCTTGACTTTAAGCGTGGAGAGAAAATGTTTTTGTTTCGCACCTTTTTGATAGTTGGTTAATGCTTGATCATAATCAACCAAACCACCTTCACCAAGTTCAAATTTTAAACCTTGAGTAAAATGTGCATTATCTCCATAGGTAAAAATCTGATTTTGTTTTGCTTGCTTCATACATTAATACGCGTAGAGAACAAGGGTTATACCAAGACCCAACACCAACGCGGTCATGAAGAAGAGTATCAAAATCACACGTTTTGGAATTTGATGATCAAGCACTTTGGTATACGCAGTGTAATAATCTTCTTTGGGTTTTTTGCCAACAAAAATTAAAAAGAACGTCTTTAAACCATGGAGAAGGGGTGTGAAAATATTTTTGTTATACACAAACATGGACCATGAAAGTGTTAGTTGTAACGCAAAGACTAACCAAATGCCATCTGCCATTGCCTTTAATGAGTAGTCATCTTGCCACCACAATGAAAAGAGAAACATCAACACCAAAACCAATCCATTGATAAGGGGGATCATCCACCACCATGTTTTGATGTCAGAACCTTTAGGTTGTTGAGCGTTTTGTTTTTTCATTGGACGTGATTGGCTTCCATTAATTTAAACATAATTTGCATCGCTGCATAATAGTATTTGTTTGGATATTGAAGTTTCGGCCTTAACGCATAAACCTTTTGCGTTGGTAATTGCCCAAATTGAATTGTCACCATCGCCCGGTTATTTAAGGAAAAATTGACAATTTGGTCGAGTTTTTCTCGTTCTTTTTGGTTCCAGGTGTCAACATGTTTGACGACCATGGTAAGTTCATTCAAGATGTTGGTGGCCTTGGGAAATGAAAGTTTGATTTGTTGAAAATCACTTTCCAAACTTTCCCCATAAGGATTCAATGTGGGTTCCTTTAGTTTAAGAATCCAGACCACTGTGGTTCCAGTACGTTTGACGTGTGGTAATTGAGCATAAATTTGATAGTAAATATCGTGGGTGGGCCTTTCAATTCCTTTTTTAAAACCATGCTCAATTAAGGTGGAGATAAATTTTTGAGTCATCGGCAAAATTTTAACGGGAAAAGGTGGTTGTTCTTCTTGAACCATCCGAAAGTAATGATAATGCATGTTGATGGCAAACATCAATTGGCGAAAGATGAAGAGAACTACCATCAAACCAATTAAAAATAAGAATACAAGAGTTTGCAAATCTTGAAATCCAGGTTGTATATACGCGAGCACCAATAAAACAACTGTGATGATAAAAAGCATGCTAACCAGACCAATGAGAAGCCGACGTTGGTTTTGATATTTTTTAAATGAAGGATTTAGACGACGGGTTGCCATTGACCGTAAATGGTAATTGCAAGGGTGCGTGTGAAGATTTCACCATTTGCGTACCAATCTCCAGTACCATTAGCACGACTATTCCAACCGATAAATGTATAACCAGAAACCACACCAAAATCAGCCGGGAAGTTACCACCGTATTCAATGACCGTTCCATAGGTGACTGTTCTTGAACTTGGATTGCTAATCGTTCCAGTACCTAATGGGTGATTTGCTCTAAAGGTAACCACAGCTTTGATAGCAGACCAGTGCGCATAGATGACAAAATCTTCAAAAACCGATGATGGCAATGCATTAATGCCTCGATCACCTGGTCTTGTACCTTCGTTATTTGGGAAGTTTTCTAAGATTTGATCATATAAAAACCATCCACGGAAGGTATAACCTGTTTTGATGGCTTGTGGTAATACAAAGGTTTGTCCTGGATTAAATTGCGTTGGGTATTCTAATGCTGCAATTTCTCCGCCATTTAAGTTATAAACAATGTTTTTAATTGTGGTATCAAACCTTGCATATAGAACTAGAGAACGTTCTGGCATGATGTCTACTTCAAAATCCCATTCAATCGTTCTTGCATAATCTATAAACCAACCACTGAAATCAAATCCAGGGCGCGATGGATCTTCAGGTCTTACGAGTAATTCACCAACTTCAACATCAAAATATGTATCGGTGGTGGTTGCACCAACATTCGCAGTAAAAAAATAGACATTATATTCAGGATTTAAAGAACTTGAACCATTACATGAACTCAAAAGGATGACACTCGCTGCAAATAAAGGTAAATAGATGGATGAACGTTTCATTTATTTTGATCCTTTCTTTTCTGCGGTGATCAGTTTTTGATACGCTTCTTTCATGCTGGAAAATTCGGCTGCGTTTGCAAAAACATAATGGTCATCTGATAGGTTTTGCAATGAAGGTTTATCTAAGCGATAATTGACTGGTTTTGGTAGATAGTGAATACGTTTACGGTTCTTTTCATAATCCGGATCTGGTTGCGGAATGGCAGACAATAAAGAAACCGTGTAAGGGTGCATTGGGCGTTTGAATAATTCTTCTGAGGTCGCCATCTCAACCACTTTACCGTTGTACATAACCGCAATCCGATCACAAAAGAAACGGACCACTGATAAATCGTGGGCAATAAACAAAATGGTTAAGCCTAATTTTTCTCTTAAGGTAAATAACAAGTTGATGATCTGAGCACGAATGGAGACGTCTAAAGACGAAATCGGTTCATCTGCAATAATCACATTCGGATTCATGATTAAGGCTCTTGCAACCCCAATACGTTGACGTTGACCACCCGAGAATTCATGAGGATAACGTGATGCATATTCTGGGGACAAGCCAACAAGATCAAGAACTTCTGCGACTTTCTTTTCAATGTCGGCCTTTTTTAACTTGCCTTGAATGACTAAACCTTCACCAATAATCTCCTTAACCGTCATGCGTGGATTTAAAGAGGAGATGGGATCTTGGAAAATCATTTGCATCTTTTGCGATTCACGAAGGGTGTCTGCCGATTGGTTAACGCGTTTTGCTTCGTGGAGTTTTTGTTTCAACTCTTTGATTTTTAAAGCGTTATCAAGCTTGATTTTCTCAATCTTTGATTTAATCTTTGGATCATTTAAAAAAGCTTGATTATCTCTTGGTAACTTCAACAAATTTACGTTAAGTTCGGATTGTGTAAGTTTAATTTTCTTTTGTATCGAGGAAATGAGTTGAGAAAATTTTAGATCTACTTTGGTTTTTTCAATTTTAAACGACGCTTTATTTGGCACTTCAAGTGTTTTTAATTGTTTCGAAAATTTCGCCTTAATCTTTGCCGTTGCAAGATTCTTTTCTTTTGCATAATTCGCAATCAGGTTTGTCACCACTTGTTTGGTTAAAACGCTTTTTGCATTTTCTTCAATTTGTGGTTTGTACGTGGATTCTAAAGATTTTAATTGTGCCTCGTAATCATGTTTAAGCGTAAAGATGCGTTGATCAATGGTGGTTTGTTGGAGGGCTGCCGAATCCTTTAGCCCTTCTAATTTGGTTTCAAACTTTGTTTTTGCAATCTTAACTTCGTTTTTATACTTTAATAAAGCGTCGTTTTGTAAACCTAATTTAGCCTTCATCACTTTTTGATTAAACTCAAAAAGGACGGTTTGTAACTCAATTTGCTGCATTGCTTTGATTTGATACAAATCAGCGCGGTATTGATCAAAGTGTTTGCTTATTAATGCAATTTCTTGGTGCTTTTGTTTGATGAGGTTCGCAATGTCGAGTTTAAAATTTTCAATCATGGATTGGGCTTCTTTTTTCAAGGCAATGCTTTTTGTTTTGGTTGGATTGAGCGCGTTGATTTCATTATGCATGCTTTTCTTTAAGCGTTCAATTTCATCCGTAATGCCCATATAACCAGCACTGATTGGGATATTATTGAGCGTTACCGAACCATCGGTAGGTTGATAGAGTTTAATGATCGTACGACCCAAGGTGGTTTTGCCAGACCCCGATTCACCAACAACGCCAAACACTTCCCGTTTATAAATGTCAAACGTGACACCATCAACCGCAGGAATCATCAATTTTCGTTTACCTGATCCAACCTGAAAATACTTCTTGAGGTTTTTTACTTGTAAAACTTTTTCTTTAAAATCAATCATGTTACCCATAATTACTTCAATTTACCCCTATTTTTTTGTAAGGTTACAACCGCTTCTGGTAAGGGGACTTTAGGTGCATCTGGATGGAGTAACCAGGTTGCTGCAAAATGAGTTTCAGAAACCTTAAAGAATGGAGGTTGTTCTTCATAATCAATTTTCATCGCGTATTTATTACGTTCTGCAAATGCATCACCTTTGGGAGGGAAAATCATATTTGGTGGGGTTCCAGGAATTGCATCTAAACGATTCGTGGTTGCTAAATTCGGCATGGATGATAACAATGCCCAAGTATAGGGATGTTTGGGGTCGTAAAAGACTTCTTCAGCTTTACCGACTTCAACGATTTTACCTGCATACATCACCGCGATGCGGTCTGCCATGTTGGCAACAACACCTAAATCGTGGGTGATGAAAATGACCGATAATTTGCGGTCAATCTTTAATTGATTAATTAATTCCAAAATTTGTCCTTGGATGGTCACGTCAAGGGCGGTGGTTGGTTCGTCACAGATGAGAATTTCTGCATTGTTCGCTAAAGCGATGGAAATAACAATCCGCTGTCTCATCCCGCCTGAAAATTGAAATGGGAATTGATAGTATCTTTTTTCTGCATCAACGATACCGACTTGAGTCATCAATTCAACAGCCCGTTTCTTAGCCAAATCTTTTGGCATACCACTCTTGAAAATCAACGATTCTGCAATTTGTTGACCAACAGGTTGAATCGGATTTAAAGAGCTCATTGGGTCTTGGAAAATCATCGAGATTCTCGAACCACGAATTTCATGGAACAATTCTTCTGGTATCTTGGTTAGATCACGGTTTTGATACATGATGGAACCATTTTCATAAATGGAGTTTCCTGCTAATAAGCCAATAATCGCTCGGGATGTGACACTTTTTCCCGATCCTGATTCGCCAACGATCGCTAAGGTTTCTCCGCGGAATAAATCAAAAGAAACGCCGCGAATGGCTTGAAGGATTCCATATTGGGTTTTAAACGAGATCGCTAAATCTTTAACTTCTAAAATTTTTTCTGCCATGTTATTCGACCCCCCGTAGTGAAGGATTGAACGCGTCACGTAATCCGTTACCAAATAAGTTAAAAGCAATCATCAAGATGGCGATATATAACGCTGGGAACAATAACAAATATGGATAGGATTGCATTTGTTGTTGACCTTGATCAATCAATAAGCCAACACTAATCGCTTCTTGGTAGTTGATGATGCCTAGGAATGAAAAAGAAGCTTCCGTAAATACAAATGCAGGAATCGCTAACGCATAAGACGTCACAATTAAACCTAAAGTGTTTGGAAGAATGTGTTTAAACATAATCCGAACATCATTTGCACCCAACGTTCGAGCTGCAAGAACATATTCCCGGTTTTTAAAGCGATAGAATTGAAGTCGACCGGTTCCATAGGACCCGAGCCAACCCGTCGCCGTAAACGCAAAAATAATGACCCATAAATCGTTTCCAAAACGTAAGGTAAGTAAAGTTAATACGGAAAGGAATGGGATCGATGCAACAATTTCAACAAATCGGTCAAAGAGCAAATCTAAAAGTCCTCCATAATAACCAACCACGGAACCAATCGTTAAACCGATCACTGCGTTGATGACAACGACGAGCAATGCAATCGTTAAGGAAAGTCTTGCACCACGCCATAATTCCGTAAATAAGTCTTGACCATCACGTGTTGTACCAAACCAGAAATAAGTATCCTCTGGTTCTTGACCAAGTGACATCATAAACCGGTTCACACGCACTTTATACTGAAGGAATGGTTCGCTTGGGTTAGATGAGTTTGGAGATTCAATAATTGCGAGAATATCAATAATATAATTCTGAGATAGGAACTTTTCAAATTGAGCCCGGGTTAATGTTTCGGTAACAGAAGCTAGTGGATC
Organism: uncultured Staphylococcus sp.; assembly: GCA_964579925.1. GTDB lineage: Bacteria > Bacillota_I > Bacilli_A > RFN20 > CAG-826 > UBA970. Next base: position 16,698 of record CAZOHK010000005.1, read on the forward strand.
TCTACCTGCATCTAAATCAGCAAAATAGGTTGGCGGCATGTAACTTTGGATATAGTTGGTGTAAAGATAAGAGTCAACGCGAACAGTTAATTCGCTGACATCAAGCCAATCGGGGTGATTGACATCCTCAACAAGTTCTTCGGGGAATCCGGATAGGATAATGCCTTCACCGAATGTGCTGTTTGCCATCGCATTAAGGAAACGTTTACCGACTTTGATTTCTCTTGAGCCATCAAAAATCCCAAAGTTTTCCAAGAATTGGATTTTTGGTTCTAAATATGCAAATCGCAACGCTTCGTTTGGGGCGGTTTGTGGAAGATTATATGGATTTAAAAACGGACCAATCGTGACAAAGGCAAGAATCCCTAAAATAATATAAAAAGCAGAAAGAGCGCCTTTGTTCTTTTTAAAGCGATTCCAAGAGTCCTTATAGTAACCAATTTCTTTGGTTTTTAAGGGTTTATCTTGAATGTATACATCCTTGGTGTGAACCAAGACAAATTTATTTTTATCCATGCTCATGATGAGATTTTTCCACTTCCAACGCGAATACGAGGATCCACTAACGTATAGGAGATGTCCCCTGCAATCGCCGAAGCTAAACCAACAAATTGACCAAACGCGTTAATTAACATCAACATTGGATAATCAGCAGGTATGGAGTTAAATGCATCGAGATAAATTCTTCCTGTGCCATCGACACGGAATAATCGTTCCGTAATTAAACCACCGTTGATGATACCAATAATACCAATAAAGATACCTGGTAAAAACGGAACCAAGGCGTTCTTTAGCGCGTGGCGGAAGGTTGCTTGACGTTGCGTTAACCCTTTCGATCGAGCCAATAACATATAATCTTGGGTTAATTGTTCGGTTAATTCTGCACGGACGCTTCGGGCTAAACCGGGAATGCCAACAATCGTCATAACCGTTACTGGAAGAATATACGTCGAAATTCCATACCAAAAATCTTCGCCAAATTGTGTTGCAGTCGCCACCACATGACTTGGAACAAGATTCCATTCAAAGAAAAAGAAGTATTGCGACAGGACAATAACCACAAAATAAGGAACAGAAATAAAAATCATAATGCCAATTGAAATTAGAGTATCAATCCACTTATTTTTGTACAACGCCGCTAAAACCCCTAAACCAATCGAGAGTGGAATCGACAAGAAGTATGGAACAATATTAATTTGAATCGATGCAGGAATTTTTGAAAAGTAATAGGTACCAACGTCCATAAATTTTTGTCTCGAAAAACCAAAAGAACCTTCAGTAATAATATTTCGAATCCAAATAATGAATTGAATCGGAATCGGTTGATCCCAACCTTCTTTTGCCTTTAAATTTTCATACCATGCTGGATCACCAAATGGATCTAAATATTGATCTGGCATTAATTTGATGAAAACAAAGAACAAGAAAACCGTAATTACGAAGGTAATTAGCATCAAACCAGTGCGTTTAAGAATGTAATTAAGCATTGATTCTTTTATCCTCTGTTGAATGAAATTAATGAAATTATTATACCTTAATCAATATCAATAATTAATGGTTTTAATAATTTTATTAATCACTACCCCTTAGAAGAAATACGCCTAGGTTAATAAATTAATCTAGGCGTATTTGATAAAACTATGAAACGATCGACTAGGCAGCGACTAATGCTGGAACCGCGAAGGAGTTAAATAAACCGTTCGCAAAGTCTGGATCGGTGCTTAAGAAGCGGTAACGGGATGCTCCCCAACCAAATGCTGTGGAGTATTTTGGCCATAAGATTTCAACGTTGTCTGCATATAAGATGGCAGATTGTAAGGTTGAGGTTGGGATGACTGGCATTTGTTCGAAGAATACTGCTTCAAACGCTTGAACCACATTCCAAACTTCTTGGGTTGCGCCAGGGAATGGAGCAACAGCAGAACCATCATATGGGTTGTCTAAGATAAACATGTTGTTTGCTAAATCAAGGATACTTCCAGTATAAATACCAGCAGCCTTCGCACCATCTTCTTTTAGTGCGTCATATAATTCAGCATGACCTGGGTTGACATATTGTAAGACATCATCTTCATCTAATTCTTGTTCATAGATGAAATCTTCGCCTAAAGATTCAAGGAACTCTAACGTGACAGATAAATCGATATTGAGTGGGGCATTCATCCAGGATTCTGGATCTTCACTTAAATCAACTTCGGTTGCAATACCAGCCTCATCAAAGGTTGATGCATAAGGTAAGTTTAAACCAAAGCCGGCAGCACCAATGGCGGCACCAATAAAGGCGATACCAGGATATTGCCATTGAACACCTGTAGAACCACCAAATCCTAAGTTAATCATGAGTAAGTCGAAGTCCCATTCTCTGCGGGCTTGTGCGGTAGCAGCGGTGGTGCTTGACACAACGTTAACCACTAATTTGTCTGGTGAGACGGTGTTCGTGTTGAATAAGGTTTCATAGGCGTTCTTAATCCAGTTAGCTAAGGATAAGTTTAAGGCGTTGTCATTGACAATCAGTTTTAAGTTGATTGGGCCAGTTAATGCCGGATATTCAGTACGGAAATCAGCAAGTGCAGCTTCAAATAATTCGACCGCTCTTTCTGGATCGAAACCAAAGGTTCCTTCAGCGATACCAAAATCTTCTAAATTTTGTTCGTGTTGAGGAGATTCCATATAGTAGAGTGGATCTTGTGTATAAGCTTTAATATCTTGTGGAACTGGTAAGACAGATGGGGCGTTTGGAGCATAAACGGTGCTGTTATAGAGTGACCGGTTGAAACCGAAGAATAAGGCTTGGCGGAAACGTTCATCAGATGTGATTGGGCTCTTTTGGTATGGTTCGGTTGTCTTGGATGAAGGAGCGGTGTTCACAATGATGTATTGTGGGAAACCGGACCAACTTGTCTTCACATTTGGGTTTTCAGCGTATTCTGTATAAAATTCACCAATTAATCCAACTGCAGATAATTGACCGTTTTCAAATAAGGCCATGTTGTCAGCTGGTGTTGCGGTAAATTCATAAGCAACTGACTTATAGGTTACAACACCTTTATATACGTATTCAAAGTTCTTATTTAAAACCATGCGTTGGTTTTCATCCCACGATTTGATGATATATGCACCGTAAGAACGGAATGGGTTTGCTGGCGTACCATAATTTGAGTTCGTTCCATCAGTCAATGACGCTTCATAGACAGTTGGGTGGACTAAATTCATGTTACCGAAACCTAATGCACTGGCTTGAGACATTGATTCCCAAGTTGTGATGGTGAAGGTGAAGTCATCAACGACTTCGAAACCTACGGTTGACCATTCAACTGGAGCTTCTGGAGTTTGTTTTCGATATTCAGCCGCACCGGAGATTGGATAACCGTTTTGGTTAGCTTCATCCTTATAATAGAGGGTTGAACGGAAGTTATTTTGAACTGGGTCTAAGAATTGCTTGAGGGTGTATTCAAATGTGTTTGCTGTGACTTGGGTGCCATCTTCGAAGAAAATATCTTCTCTGATTTCATAAGTCCATTCGGTTGACTTGATTTGGGATGCACCTTCGCGGTTATATAAACCATCAATTGTATGATCATCGCCATCAATATCTCTTGGGAAACCGGTTGCACCAAGGGTGATCCAAATAAAGTCTAACGCTTCAATACTGAATTCATTAGATTCGATTTTGGAAAAATCACCAACATAATCCGCAACTCCGTTTTCAATGGCTTTTGCCCAGTCAACTTCGGTTGTAAATAAAGCAGTGCTCATATCATCCATTAAAGAATCTTCATGAGACATTTCATACGTTAATGGATTAAGGATAGTACGCCCAACAGATGGTAAGGTTGAGAAATAAGTTTCGTTATCGGTGTAAGTGATGGCTTTTGAGTTTAATGGTTCCCAATAAGCATTAAGGGTTAAACTTTCACTTCCAACAAATGGGAAACCAACTGCTTCTGGTTCTAACCATGTTAAGCCGGCGGTTCCTCTGAACCAACCACCAAAGGAGTAACCAGCGCGAGTAGGAACGGCTGGAGCAGCAACTGCGGCATTTCTAGAAACTACCACTGGAGAAACTGCCGAGCCACCCTTTGCATTAAAGGTGATAGTGACAGGATCGACTAAAGAGGAGGAAGCAGAGGAGGAAGCAGAGGATGAAGCAGAGGATGAAGCACTCGAACTTGCACTAGACGACTGTGAAGTCGTTTGCGATGAGGGTGACGATGATGATGATGGTGTCACACCACATGCAGAGAGAACAATGGCAAATAAAGTTAGGAAAAAACTAGACTTAACTTTAGAATGCATATAGCACCTCCATATGAATTGAAAATAATTATACATAAGATTTGAAAATATATGTAATTTAATGTTTTTAGCCCATTTTAAAAAAAACTAAATTACAAGCAATAATGGTTAAAAACATTTTATTCATCGCACTTTTAGTCCACTTTATTAATATTTATGAAAACGCTTTCAACACTGATTAAATGATGGTGAATTCGCTGTACGTTTGCGATTTGTTTGAAAAAATTCTTAATTTTAAATTCTTCAGAAATCTTTTTTTGATAGTTGTTTTATTAGGTTATATGGTTAATAATTTAAAAAAAGATTTGGAGATTTTTTATGAAAAAACCATTTTCGCTTTACTTAATTATCTTAGTTTCACTTTTGAGTGCATGTAGTGAGGCGACCGTTTCAGACTCACTCTCGAGTGTGATTAGTTCTGTCAGTCAATCATCCGAACAAACATCCTCTTCAGACAGCACTTCAAGCGATTCCTCTATGAATGAAGGTTCCACATCATCTGCATCAGGGTCATCAAATTCATCGAGTGCAACGCCATCATCTAGTTCTCCAAGTTCGAGTTTAACGAGTCAGGATCGCGTCGATTTAGATCTCGCATCGGTTTCATACACATTAGGTATGACCTTGCCATCACTCGGGCCTAATCGCAGTGCGATGACGTGGGTTTCGAGTCATCCAGACATCATTTCTTCAAAGGGTGCGTACGTCAACCTAAAGTCTAATGAAGAGGCTGTCGATGTTACCCTCACGTTATCTGCCAGACACGGAAGTGTGACCGGTACTCGGGAAATTATTGTCAATGTGCAACCCACACCCGAACAAGTTTTAACGCGACAAGTATTACTACCTTTTGTAAACACCTCAGAAGAGTATCTTGTGGTGGATCAACCTGAAGTTCCTGTTTATTTCACAGAAACTGGAACCATTCCTTATATGGACATCGCTACCTTTATGGAAATGGTCAATGGTGCAATTGATTTTGATTTATTAACCTTTACCGAAGAAGATGATATTTTCACGGTTGCATACACATTAGAAGACGAAGATGAAAATCAAGAGCCCATCTTTTACAACTACGAAGCAATCCTAGATTTTGAGTTAAATACTTTTACAGTTGAAGATTTTAGTTTCTTCGGGAATTATGTGAAGGCAACGGAAACCGATTTTTCTGATGGGCTGGTTTTCTTAGGTGGCATCGGAAATGATCCACAATTAGTGACAATTCCCCTCAATGACTATCGGATTGATTTAGTTAGACATAATGGCGATTACATGATGCCAATTTCGATTTTAAACCTTTTATTTTTAAACGCATTATATTTTGATGTGTATTATAACGGCGATAAAATCTATGGTTTTGACACCTTTACTGCGCTTGATAGTACAAGTCCGGTTTTAACAGAAATGAAAACAAGTAGTTTTAACACCGCCACCATGGCACTTGATCTACGCCACGCTACTTATCATTTTCTTGCCTTGGCTTTTGATTATTTTTATGGCTTAAAAAACGATAAAGAAATCGTATCCTTTTATGATTATTTAGAAACGTATGCAGAGAAAATTCTTACAGGAACCGATAAGACTTTGTATTCTGGTTTGTTTAGTTTCGTTTATGGTTTGGATGATCTACATTCATGGCACGAAGCACCGGGTTTCTATGAAGCAACTTCTTATACATTGCCTTTAACTTCATTGAATCAGTTAGGACGAAACACACAAAACTATTATCAAGGGCGTTGGGCAGTTGAGGATTTAATGGAAGCAGCATATGGAGCAAACCCAAACGGATCTCCTGTTAACCCCCCATCGCTTCGATTAATCGATAACAATACGATTGCTGTTATATTTTTGAAAAACTTTACCGTTGATACACCAGATGAAGTCAATGCCCTGCTTCAAACACTTCCGGAAACAGTTCAAAGCGTTGTTATCGATCTGTCATATAACGGTGGCGGTAACGTCGGCGCTGTCTTCCGCTTACTAGGGTATATGACCGAAGAAACGATTCAATATAGCTCGATGAATCCTGCAGACGGTTCGGCTGCTACTTATTTTTACGAAAGTGATTATGTCGCTTATGACTATAAGTGGTTTGTCATGACCTCATCGGTGACATTTAGTGCGGCAAACTTAATGGCAGCAATGGCCAAAGAAATGGGGGTTGCCACCATAATTGGTACAAAATCATCTGGTGGTGCTGCTTCGATTGGATTGTTTGTAACACCAGACGGAACCATTATATTAAGAAGTACTAATAACGTCTTTGCAAACGTGACTGTTGATCAAAACGAAAATCGCACTTATACAAGTGTAGAAAGTGGTGTTGTGGTTGATTATAACCTCGATAATCCATTTAATAATGTGTCGATTGCCACGCTCATCAATCAAATTAACGCCGAAACCCAACCAATTTAATTCATTTTTAAAGAAACTAGCGTCTTATGAACGTCTTTTCGGCTTAAAAAAAACAGCAACAAATCTAAC
>CAZOHK010000006.1:0-21988 GCA_964579925.1 uncultured Staphylococcus sp.
CGTTACTTTTAAGAAGACCACCAGGTCGAGAAGCTTACCCAGGGGATATCTTCTACTTACATTCCCGTTTATTGGAACGCGCATGCAAACTCGATAAAGCTCATGGCGGTGGATCATTAACCGCACTTCCGATTATTGAAACCCAAGCTGGAGATAACTCGGCTTATATTCCAACCAACGTCATTTCCATTACGGATGGTCAAATCTTTTTACAAACCGATCTCTTTAATGGTGGTCAACGTCCAGCCATAGATTCTGGACAATCCGTGTCACGTGTCGGTGGGGCTGCTCAAATTGGGGCGATGAAACAAGTTGTCCGCTCCTTAAAGATTGAATTAGCAAACTATCGAGAATTACAATCCTTTGCCCAATTTGGAAGTGATATCGATGCGTCGACCAAGAAAGTTCTTGTCCATGGTGCAGTCTTAATGAATGTGCTCAAACAAAACCAATACGCACCTTTACCAGTTGAACATCAAATTCTTTTCTTGTATGCGGTGCAAAATCGCTTTTTAGAAACTGCACCTGTTGACGAGTTAAAAACCTTACTCAAGAGTTTCGTTTCCTTTATTGAAAGCAAACATCCCGCCATTATTGAAGACATCAAGGTAAGGAAGAAATTCCAAGATAAGACCTTAGAACAATTAAAGAAGATTGCCACCACGTTCTTTGAAAAGCGAATGTAAGGATCATCATGGCGAAAGGTTTACCCGTTTTACGTCGCCGCATCGGCTCAATTAAGGCAACTAAAAAAGTTACCAAGGCGATGCAAATGATTGCAACCACGAAGTTAAAAACGTGGAAACAATCGATGCTTGAGTCGCGTCTTTACGCTGAACAGTTAGTCGATATTGTGCATACGAACCTTCATCATGAACAACTAAAGGAGTCCATCTTTTTTAAGGAAACAAAAAACCTTCCCACGCTCTACATTTTGATTACGTCAAATCTTGGATTATGTGGTTCCTATAATTATAATGTGCTGAGTTATTTTACCCAGCACGTGAAACCAAAGGACCTGACTTTCTCCGTTGGAGAAAAAGCAGGAAAGTTTCTTAAAAATACTGCTTTGACGTTCATCAATGAATATGCTCAAGCTGGAACATTAAGTGAAGCAACCTTAACCCCTTTAATTGATGCCTTGGTGAAACAATTTAAAGATCGACAAGTTGGCCAAGTACAAGTCATCTATACAAAGTTTATCAACAGCTTAATTTTCCAACCCACCACAATGACCTTATTACCTTTATCTTTATCGACTTTTACAAACGAAGGCAAACTTAGCAAGCAACCGCCTTTAATTGAACCAGATCCGCTTTCGGTCTTTGAGAAACTCGTCCCATTTTATTTAAAAAATTCCTTGTATGCGACGTTGATTGAAAGCCAAGTTTCCGAACAATCATCGCGGAGAAATGCGATGGAAAAAGCGTCGGATAATGCAGATGAATTGGTTGACCAACTCCAACTCGAGTTTAATAAGCAAAGACAAGCCAATATTACACAAGAAATTGCCGAAATTATCGGTGGTTCTTCTACCTAGGAGGTAAAGTTATGGCGAAAAAACTAAACGAAAAGAAAGTCTTAGGTCCGGCTGGAAAAATTGTCCAGGTCATTGGTCCAATTGTGGATATTCGTTTTCCCAATCAATCTTTACCAGTCCTCTTAACCGCGCTTGAAATCCCACTTGAAGGTAAAGCTTCGCTGGTGGTTGAAGTCGCCCAACACGTTGGTGATGATATTGTGCGTGCGGTCGCCATGGGTCCAACCGAAGGACTGGTTCGCGGGATGTCCGTTATCAATACCGGCGCACCGATTACAATTCCGGTCGGGGAAAAAACCTTACGAAGAATGTTTGACGTCCTTGGTCGACCGATTGATGGTCTAACAGAAGATTTCTCTACTTCACCGATGATGCCCATTCACCGTGATCCGCCAACCTTTGCTGATCAAAAAACGAGCCGTGATATTTTAGAAACTGGTATTAAAGTCATTGATTTGATTTGCCCTTATTTAAAAGGCGGCAAAATTGGTTTATTTGGCTCAGCTGGTGTTGGCAAAACTGTTCTGATTCAAGAGTTAATTCATAATATTGCATTCGAACAAAAAGGGTTGTCGGTTTTTGCTGGTGTCGGCGAACGATCACGCGAAGGTAATGACTTATATCGAGAAATGAAAGAATCGAATGTTTTACCCCAAACTGCACTTGTCTTTGGTCAAATGAACGAACCACCAGGTGCGCGTATGCGCGTTGCCTTAACTGGATTAACCCTTGCCGAATATTTCCGTGATGTCAAAAAACAAGATGTATTATTATTCATCGACAATATTTTCCGATTCTCTCAAGCGGGAAGTGAAGTGTCGGCGTTGCTTGGTCGTATGCCTTCTGCAGTCGGTTATCAACCAACCCTCGCTACAGAAATGGGTCAGTTACAAGAACGGATTACGTCCACCAAAGATGGTTCGATTACATCGGTTCAAGCCGTTTATGTTCCTGCCAACGACTTAACCGACCCTGCACCTGCAGCGACATTCGCCCACTTGGATGCCAAAACGGTTTTGGATACACAAACTGCCGCATTGGGTATTTATCCTGCGATTGATCCATTAGGTTCAACCTCCTTAGCGCTTGATCCAAATATTGTTGGTAAAGATCATTATCAAGCCGCGGTTGGTGCCCAAAAAGTTTTACAACGTTATAAGGATTTACAAGATATCATTGCCATTTTAGGTGTGGATGAATTATCTGAAGAAGATAAATTAATTGTTGCAAGAGCACGCCGTATTCGAAACTATTTATCCCAACCCCTCTTCGTGGCTGAACCATTTAATAACATTCCAGGAAAATTTGTCAAAATCAAAGATACCGTTCGCAGCGTTCAATTCATACTCGAAGGTAAAGGTGATAGTTTACCCGAAGGTGCATTCTTATATGTTGGAACCTTTGAAGATGCCGTCAGCAAAGCGGAAATATTAAAATAACATGACCTTTCCCGTATTGATTATCACGCCAAAGAGAAAAGTCTTCGATAGCGAAGTCGACCTTTTAAGCGTGGTTACCACCGCTGGTCAGCTTGGTATTTTGGCGAATCATACCCCATTATTAACGATCATCAAAACCGGACCGTTGCACCTAATACGAAATGGTAAAACCACGTATTATGCAGTCAGTGGTGGCGTCTTGTCGGTTAAGAAAGATAAAACGGTTTTACTGGTGGACGCCATTGAACAAGCGGAAGAAATTGATATTTCTAGGGCAAAAGAATCCCTAAAAAGAGCAGAGGACCGTTTAAAAGAAAAGACGGAAAAGATAGATGCGACCAGAGCCAAAGCGGCATTATCAAGAGCATTAAATCGCATTTACGTTGCAGAAAATTTCAAACAAAAATAGTTTAGGGATTACGCTTTTTAAAAGTACTTTTTCTACCTTGATAGCTTGAGGAATTTCCTTGGTAACTGTTTGGTTTGCCACCATCTTGGTATGGTTTTCGCTCTTGGCGATAACCACGGTTTTCACTGCCAGCAGATTGACCTGAGTATGAACTTGGTTTTGTCTCTCCAGTGGATGCTGGACGTGGATTGGTGCCTTCATAAGGCCGACGTTCTTGACGATAACGGGGAGCAGAACTTGACGATGATCGACCTTCATAAGCACTTGGTTTAGATTCTGAAAATGATCCGGTGGATTCTGAACGAGGATTTGAACCTTGGTATGGACGGCGTTCTTGACGATAACCTTGTGAAGACCCTGAGGATGAACGACCTTGATAAGAGGATGACCGTGGTGGACGACTTCCTTGATAGCCACTTGAACTTCCTTCACCGGCTGATTTGGAATCATGGTAAGTTCGTGGTGGACGTGAAGAGGAACGATCCCCATAAGAACGGGATTGAGGTTTATTTCGATTGTAACGAGAGGTGTCTTCTTGATCTTCTCCGCCATGAACGACCATGGTTGGATCAAAAACAAATCCATGAAGTGGGACTGGAGATAAAGTCAATCCGGTATGCCGATTGATCATATGAAGTAAACTATTTTCTTCTCGAGAAACTAAGTTGATCACATCACCTGAAAATCCTGCTCGACCAGTTCGACCTGTCCGATGTAAGAATGCTTCAGCGGTTTCTGGCATATCAAAATTAATGACGTGGGTTAATTGATGAATATCAATGCCGCGACTTGCAAGATCAGTGGCGACCAAAATGCGAACATGCTTTTCTTTAAATTTCTTCATCGCAAATTGGCGTTGTGCCTGAGATTGATTGCCGTGAAGTTCAACCACTTGATGGCCTTGATGGGTTAAATTTAACGCCGTGCGTTTTGCACCACGTTTGGTGCGAACAAAGATTAACACGGATACAAGTGCTGGATTTTTGAGTAAGTGCATTAACAACGATAGTTTTTGATTTTTTTCAATGCGAATCGTTTGATGGGAAATTTTATTTAATGGTTGACTTACCGGCGTGATGGCAATACGAACAGGTTGATTTAAGAATTGGTTTGCTAAGCTTGCGATTTGTTCTGGCATCGTCGCGGAAAACAAAGCAGCTTGTCTGGGTTTTGGAATTGATTGAATAATCGTTTTGACATCAGGTAAAAAACCCATGTCTAACATTTGATCAGCTTCGTCTAATACCACCATTTTAATATCTTGAGGATGAAAAGCACGGTCTCTCATTAAATCAAGTAATCGACCAGGTGTAGCAACAGCAATATCAACCCCTTGACGGAGCAAATTAATTTGACCGAATTTACTAACCCCACCAAAAAACATCCCGATGCGAAGATTACTAAAACGTGAGTATTGCATGAAGCTTTCCTGAATTTGAACGGCAAGCTCACGGGTGGGAACCACAATCAATCCTCTGACCACGCGCTTTTCCGGTCTCGGTAATTGGGTGAGTAATTGAATCATCGGTAAAGCAAAAGCGGCAGTTTTACCTGTACCGGTTTGAGCTGTGCCTAAGACGTCTTTTCCTTGTAATAAGACTGGAATCGCTTGTTCTTGAATCGGAGTTGGTGTGGAATAGCCTTCTTTTTCAACAGCTTTTAATAAAGTCTCAATAAGACCTAATTTCGTAAATGACATGGTTGCTCCTTGGTGATGATCCACCGAGCAATATGCCAGGAATCATAAACACTTTTAGCACTATACCATAAAAAGATTGATTAGATGTGAGATTTCATCCACGTGATACGTTGTGTTAAAAAATCACGAAGGTAATCAAACTGTTGAGCAATCGATGTTAAGCCACGTAACGGTTCTGGAATCGGACACCAGCCTTCACATGTATCCATCGGCCACAAATTAAAGTTTTCTTCACTTAAGATCATTAAGCGCGATTCATTCGCAGTCAACCAAGCGAGGATTAGTGGTAAGACGTCGCGTTCAAATTCAATTAATTTAGCTTTGAATCGGTTGCGAATTGCTGTCACTCCCATTAACAAGGTAAACAATTCGTTTTTTTCATAATCCGCCCAACCCCAGTGACCTTCAGGGTTATAGTCGACATAGTCGGCATTACCAAACGCTAAGTCAAAATCCCATAAAGGCATATGTTTGAGTTTTTCTCCGCTGGGCTTGACCATATAAACGGAACCCCAACCGACATCCACATTTTTTGAGATTTCTTGAATCATGAAATAATCAATCCAATTTTCGATATCAATATAATCGGCAACATTGGTTTTTTGGATAAGTGCTGTTCTTGTCGCGTGGAAATAATCATTCATATATCGCGTGTGGCGAAATTGATAGCCTTGGGTTGTTAATGGATTCGGTTCCTTGATCACATAAGGTTTATCATTCATCTTGAACCATTCTAAGTTTTCATTGCCTTGGTTTTGAACGTACACTTGGAAATCTAGTTCAACCATAAATCCAGCATCATCAAGTGTTAGATTTGGTTCAATATCAAGGCGATTTTTTTGGAATTCTACACGCTCAATTAATAAATATTGTCCACGGTATTCTTGGTTAATAACCAAATCAACAAATCGATAATCAAGCGGATAAAGGGTGGTATCAAAGAATTGACTCATGTATGCAACTAAACTATTCCGAACAAGTGAGCGATCTAAATAATTCGCTAATAAAATATAGTTCTTGGCAGCCTTCATACCAAAAATAGATGTGTTTTGATCAAAGCGAATCCGATATGGCCGCTTCGGCATAAATCGGGTTGAATGGCCCCGTGTTCGAATCCCCAATGGTGAGGAAATAGCCGTCGTTTGATATCGTCCATTCGCATCATGCTGGATGGTCGCTGTTGCCGAAATATAGTCTTCATAATAAATGTCGGATTCGGTACGTTGACTACTGAGCTGAATTGATAATTTTGGGCGCTTTGAAAAGGATGGTACATCTAATTGATTTTTGACGAGCACTTCATAAGAGAGCGTATGACTTAAGAGTTGATACGTTAAGGTTGCATAAAGAGAAATGACTTCATCTGCCATCGGAGAAACATAGATGAATGTTCCGTCCTCAATAACATAATTTGCTGTAGTCCATGTGATTGCAAGCTCATAAGGATTTTCCGAAAGCACGGGGAGAAGGTAATTCTCTGACAAGTAAGGAACCGTCGGCGTCAATTCGCGTTCATACTCACTTAAATTTTCCGAAGAAAAGACTTGAGATGAAGGTTGGATGATGCCATCACAACTTGTCACCACAAGTAAAGCAAAAAGCATGAACGGAAATGCGTTCATCGTTTTTTGCTTGTTCATTCGCGAATTGTTACCACCACATTGGAGGCAGTGATTTTAACATCGGTTGCGATCTTTAAACGGTAACGATTCCCAGGTAAACTTGGTTTAGGCACTTGAGGAATCACCATGGTTAATGGTCGATTTTGGAAATGGAATTGAACCGTTAAACCTGCTAAGGTATGAGGAACTTGAGGGTCGACGATTAACTGGCCGCGATAAACGCGAACACCTAGAAAACGTTGGATGAGGGTTTGTAAGTAAATTCCTGGTCCGGATGAATAAAGGCGCCACCCAGCTTTGACTTTGATTTGACCTTTTCTCACTTTTTCAAAGTCTTGCTTTGCTTCATATCGGTCTAAAAATGCGGCATCAGAACTTGAGAAATAGACATTTCGTTGGCGTTTTTCAGCATTGGGAACGTGGGTAATTAAATGCATTGGATTAATGACATTTAATCCCCACCATGCTTCTTCTGCGTTTCCGATTGTGCACATCGCTTCAATATAACGGATATGCGCGTGAACATATTGAATGCCGATTTCTCTACCAAAATTTGCAGCGGTTTCCGCGCGTTGGAAATACGTCTTTTTACCACCTTGATAACGAACGGCAGTATTCATTAATCTTACTCCATCTGGATGCCGTAAATGGGTTTGAATGATTTGTTGGTATCGGGCAATATCTTTTGGATCAAAGGCTTGACTGATGATGCCACGATTAAATGGTAATAAACGGTAATTGAGTCCGGTGGTTTTGTCAGAAGGGTGTAACAAAACTTCCTGATGATCCGGATAAAAAATTAAAAAGCCAGCAGGAACCCCATCGACAATCAGATATTGATCAAAATCTTTTTTGAGTTGATCGGTCAATGCTTTTAATTGTTTTTGGCGATCATCAGAAAAAAGCGGATAGTTGTTTAAAATGGATAATGCTTCAAAGAGTAAGGCAACGGTCCAGCCTGACACCATTTGTTTAGTTAATGTTTGATTGGCAGGTTGTAACGTATCATCCCAATCGCCACCGCCATAAGCGGGTAACGATGTCCCTTTGATAAAACTATGTTGAATCGTTTGAATAATCGCCCACACGTGTTCAGCGACACTGACTTTTTCTAAAGTAAATTTGCCAGTTTGCTTATCCATAAATGGAAGCGGTTGTTGAAGTAAGGCGATATCATTGGTAGCATCCAAATAACTGGCGAGTGCTTTTAATGGCCAAACCAAGACATCTCCATGTGATTCATGTGCTTGAATATGGCGATAATGATCAAACATAAACCATTGCGGAAATTCTTTCGTATCTTTAAATTGACGGGCAAATACCTTCAATAAGATTTCTTTATTGATATCAAAACGTTGGGCGGTTAAGAATAATTCAAAAGGTCCTTGGAGGACATCGCGCGTTCCCCACGCTGCGCCGTTATATTGTTCTAATCCATGCGGAGACGCGTAATGGACCAAGGCATTATGAACATACCAAGGGACGAGGCGATTAAACCCATCGATTTGTTTTTGTTTTGATGCAAGCGTCAATTTTAATGGCACGAGTTTTTTTAACAAGGCAGGATAAGCACCTTCAAAGGAAATCGTTTCTGGTTTCTTTAAAAAGTTTCCCGTTAAGGTTCCTTCGGTATAAAAACTGAACCGACTCGTAAACCCAAACGAGAAAAATAACAAACCACCATCATGCTGGGTTGGTGTAATCAATTGTTGTGGGAATTCAAGTTGG
This sequence comes from uncultured Staphylococcus sp., assembly GCA_964579925.1. Taxonomy (GTDB): domain Bacteria; phylum Bacillota_I; class Bacilli_A; order RFN20; family CAG-826; genus UBA970. The sequence continues at coordinate 8,438 of CAZOHK010000006.1, forward strand.
AAAGGTTGGTCGGCTGATAAGCGGTATCTTAATCCAGGATAATGAGTAGCAATCATGCCATTACTACGGCCATCCAGTTCAAGTATTCGTCCATCAAACGTATATTGAATCGGTTGATTATATTCATTTGTATCGATCAGGATTTGTTGTGATAATTTGACACGATAAGACCGATTTTCTTTGGACGCAAACGTTAATTTTGAAAGGGGATCTTCTCCATTTACGGCAAGGGTAATCGTGATCGTGTCTTGGGGCAGGACATAAATCCAGGTTAATTGATCAAAACCCATGACAAATACCGAAGGCATGCCAAGCAGGTTAAAGACACCCTCTTGTTCTAGATAAATGCGTGTCCCAGATTAGGTATGAACATTCAAAGGATGCCTTAAATCACCAGTAAGCTTATGAAAATTGGTGTTTCCATAAACCGTATGTGAACCAAAGATACCCATCATATAGGCGGTGGTTGCAAACACATCCTCGGTCGCATGCAAGACATCTCCACTTAATAAAATCGTTCCATGTGGTCTTTCCACGAGTAGTTCTTTTTGTTGGGTATCCAGATGACTGCCATCTGGTAAGAAACCGGAAAGCAAATCTTGACCTTCAAGTTCTAAGTCGGTTAATTGTGGATAATGTTTCAAAATCGTTTCTTGGGTTAATTTTTGACCAACGATGGGCGATTTGGTTTTTAAAACCGACTTTAATTTGGTTCCGGATAATTTATCAATCCATGCGGTTTTTGGGTAAACCGGTGAGGCAAACGGTTGTTTCACAAACAAATCTGGTTCGCGGTGCGAATACCCATAAAAGGAAATCGTGGTTGGCGTTTGTGTTAAAGCAAAGGTTTTGGTTTGCAAGCTTGGATAGGAAAATTCATATTGATAATTCTTGGAAGGAAGTAAGGGTAATTGATAGGCAATCGGAACATGGGTGCGTTTATAATCCAGTCCAAAAAATTGCATCGTATCCGTCGCATAAGCAACGGTAGGATAATCACTTCCGATTTGAACGTAATGGGTACTACCTTGGTTTTGTCTTGATAAGATTGTGATATGGTTGGGTGTTTGAAAAATTTGATGGTCGATATATTGTGAGGTATATGCTTCATTTGAAAGAATCCCAAATGGGTGGGCAATCCCAACATCTTGACCATACATGACATCATATTGAGCTTGGGCATTTTTCCCTTTTAAATGAAGTTGATAAAACCAAGTTTTCGCTTGGACAACCAAATGAACTTGATACTCAACGTCCCAAATGGTACCTTGGAAAATCGCACCATCTTTGGTTAACATCCATTGGCTAGGACTATCGATTCCTAATAATTTACTCACCCGATAACCTTTGGCAAGTTTTTCTCTCAGGTATAGATTGGCAATCATCCCATCGAGTAAGTTGCCATGTAACAGGTTTACTTGATGTTCTTGATCCATGATCTTAAAGACATCACCGGATGCCAGTAAAGAAAAGGTAATCCCGCCTTGTTGAATCGGAAACAGTTGCCATTGATTCTGTAAAGTTGCCATAGATTAAATCTCCTTGATGATCGTACCTTTTGGTTGATCATCGCCGACTTGAAAGGTGAACTTGCCTTGAAGCGCTTGCTTTTGATAATCGCGATCAATATAGGTCAAGAAGGATCGATCAATCGTGATGGAAAGATTTTTCGAAGCACGTGATTCCAAGAATATTTTCCCCATGCCAACCAATTGACGGTTTGGTAATGCTACTGGCGCAAAGGGTTGAATTAAATAAACGGGAACAATCATCCATCCCGCACGATCCGATTCATTTTTCACATCGACGCTGAGCAAAAGATCTTGATCCTTAGATACATCCTTGACGCGTTCTAACTTAAACGTACTGTAACTTAATCCGAAACCAAAGGGGAATAATGGAAGATTGGATTCATCAATATAATGCGAGGTGTACGTAAAGGATTCACCTAAGAAAGGCCGTCCAGTATTGAGGTGATTATAACTCATTGGGATTTGTCCTAAATGCCGAGGAAAACTCATCGTTAACTTTGCAGAAGGATTGTTTCTGCCGTACAACGTATCGACAATACTATTCGCTGCTTCGGTTCCTAAAAAATACGTGTACAGAATACTATCGACTTCATCAATAATAGAGGTGAGAATCAATGGTCTTCCTGCGGTGATGATGAGTACAATTGGTTTTTTAAAACGTTTGAGTGTCTTGATAAATTGAATCGTATCTGTCGCCAAGGTTGGATTCACTTTTGATCGGGCTTCGCCAGATTCCTTTTCTTCTTCCCCTGTCATTACAACTAAAACATCTGCCGCTTTTACTTTTGCCAAGGTCGATTCATCCCACGAGTCGATGAGTTCTTTACCATGATGAACAAATGGTTTTAATTGTTGGAGAACCGTTGCCGTGTTTTGGCGATTACCATGCCACGACCAAGGACCGAGGAGTTCACCTGAGTTTGACATTTTACCAAGTAAGGCGACTTTTTGAGTTACGAGTGGCAAAAGATTGTTTTTATTTTTTAATAACACAATCGATTCATCCGCAAGCCGTTTTGCAAGATTTCGTTGTTCAGTCGATAGAGGAAACGTTTGTTCTAATTTGACGTTTGCACCTTTGAAAGGATTGGTAAATAAACCTAAATCCTTTTTGAGTTTGAGCACGCGTAATACAGCTTGATCTAATAAATCCACATCGATCAAACCGTTCTTTACAAGGACGGGAATGTGTTTGATATAGGCAGCAGAAGCCATTTCAATATCAACGGTGGCTAACATGGCTTGGCGGACCGCATCTTGATTATCCTTGCTGACGCGATGAACAACCGTTTCAATAATTGAATCATAATCCGATATCGTCACACCTTTAAATCCCATTTTTTTCCTTAGGATTTTTCTTATCAAGGTTTGATGAATGGTTGCAGGAACACCTTCAAAGACATTGAATGAGGTCATCGCCATCCGAACACCAGCATCAACTGCACCACGATAACCCGCATCATATTGTTGATAAAAATCATGCAAGGAAATTTGCGCTTGGGCATAATCCCGACCAGCAAGCGCAGCACCATAAGCAGCAAAGTGTTTGATGCATGCTGCTAGACTATCTTTTTTACGAATGCTTTCGCCTTGATAACCCTTGGTCATCGCATACGCATAATGGTAAGCAAGGAACGGATCTTCTCCATATGCTTCCATCACGCGACCCCACCGAATATCTTTGACCATATCTGCCATCGGTGAAAACGTAACATGGATACCACTTAAAGTTGCTTCGGCTGCCGAGGCTCTTGCCATTTGATAAAAATTTTCTTTTGAATACGATCCAGCCAATGCTAATGGAATGGGAAAAATCGTTTTATAGCCATGAATGATATCCGCCATAAAGACAAGCGGAATTTTATGCCGACTCTTTGATAAATACCTGGTTTGGACGTCGATCATTTCTTGAGGATTACCAATCCCTAAAACTGACCCAGCAAGAAAGATGTCATCCTCATTCAACTGTAAACGTTGAACCGGCCCTGCGACTTCTTGTAATGCTTCTTTTTTAAAAAAGAAAGGAGGTAACTGAGCCAGTTGCCCAGCTTTTTCTTCTAAAGTCAAAGTGGATAATAACGCCTTGATGTTCATGTTGACTCCTTAATCATGATCTCACCAATTGGTTTGGTGATTCCTTTTAACGTCGATTGATTTTGCAAGGCTTGAATCAAAAACAAAGCAGCAGTTTCGCCCCACGCATAGTGATTGATTGTGATCGTGGTAAGTGAAGGGCGAATATATGTGTTCTTCAAATAAGACCCATCAAATCCTGCCACGCCGATCATTTTGGGAATGCTAATGTTCTTTTCAGAAAAAGCATTCATGACGCCAATCGCCATTTCATCATTTGCACAATAGACAAAATCGGGTAATGGTTTCATGTTGGCAATCGCTTGACCAGCTTGGTAGCCAGATGGAGTTGTAAAATCTCCATGGAAATATTGTTGACTCGTTAATCCAGCTTCTTGTAACGCTTGTAAATAGCCTTTGTATCTTTCTTTGTTATTAAACGCATCCTTTGGGCCAGAAACATATACAAAACGCGTATACCCTTTGTTGATCATTTGCCGAATCAATTGATGAACCAGCAGGTCATTGTCGATGACACTTGAATAAATATTTTTTCCTTTTAAATAGGTGTCGAGGACGACAACTGGTGCCGTCTTGGCAAATTGGGTGATCACCTCACGGTCAAAGGAAGAATCAAAAATAATCGCTGCATCAACTTGTTTTTCTTGAAGCATAATCGAAGATGAATTCCCAGAGCTCACCAGGATGTTAAATCCATGTTGATGAACAATATGGTTTACCCCTTCAAGAATTTCTGAAAAGACGGGGCCACTAAAACCGTAAACAAAAACGCCGAGGTTATTGGTTCGTTTTGTTTTTAAATTTCTTGCACTGGCATTGGGATGATAATTGATCGCGGAAGCAACTTCCATCACCCGTTTTCGCGTGTCAGGATGGACATTGGGAACATTGTTCAACGCATAACTTGCGGTTGAAACCGAAACCCCTGCTTTTTTTGCCACATCTTTAATCGTTGCCATCATTTTTCTTTCTCAAGTATAACCCAGCAAAAAATGGGGGTAAAGTTATCTTTTCTTGAAGGGAAACGGTTGGATGATTGCTAAGTAAGAGTTGCCACTTATTCGCATCTGGTAAGGTAATCTTTAACTTCCGATTTGCAAAGGAGGTCAAGATAAGGATGGATGCTTTTGGCGAGGTTCGTTCATAGGCATATACGTCTTGATGAATATCGCGAAAGGATAACGTTCCATCAATGAAAACATCATGTTTTTTTCGTAGGGCAAGAAAGGTTTTTAGGAAACGTTGTATGCTATGTTGACTTTGTTGATCAGACATCACATTGATTGATTTAAAGTTTGGATGAACCGGTAACCAAGGCTTTACTTTTGAAAAACCAGCATATTGGGTTTGGTCCCATTGCATTGGGGTACGCGCATTGTCTCGACCTTTTGCTTGTAGGGATTTCAAGACCTGCGCTTTGGGTTGTTTACCAAGTTGGTCATGATAATAATTAATGGATTCTACATCCTTAAAAGATTCAATATGTTTAAACGGATAATTGAGCATACCAATTTCTTCACCTTGATAAATAAAGGGGGTCCCGCGTTGACCATAAAAGGCCAATGTTAACATGGTTTGACTATGGTATCGATGGCGTTCAGAACCATATCGACTGACCGGCCGGGGTTGATCATGGTTGCCCATGAACAAAGCATTCCAACCTTGCTTTTGGTAAATCGAATCAAGGTATTGAAAGGTTTTTCTTAAATCTTTTAAATCGAGTTTTTTAAGCGCCCATTTGCCTTTGTGAGGTTGTTCATCAAGCCATAAATGCGAGAATTGAAAAGCCATAGAGAAGGTCCCATTCGGATATCCTGTGACCGCAGCAGCTTGTTCTGCACTCGATCCGGATAATTCTCCAACTGTAAAAAGGTTTGTATCATGGAGCACTTCTTCTTTTAATTCTTTTAAAAATGCATGATAAAAAGGTCCATGACCAATTTGTTTGCGATCAATATCTTTACCGATTAAATCAATGACATCCAAACGAAAGCCATCAAACCCAAAACTTAACCATTCTTTTAAAATCTTGTAAAGTTCTTTTCTTAAGGTTGGATTTTGCCAATTTAGATCGGGTTGTTCTTTCGCAAAGAAATGAAAATAATATTCATCTCTGGTTGGAACTTTTGTCCATGCTGGTCCAGAAAAAACCGATTGAATATCATTTATTGAGGACCGGAAAATATAATAATCACGATATGGACTATTCGGATTTTTTAAAGCATCGACAAACCAAGGATGTTGGTCAGAGGTATGGTTGAGGACGATATCGGAAATGATTTTCATTCCTTTTTTGTGAACCGCATCCACCAATTGTTGCAGATCAGCTTTGGTACCAAACCACGGATGAACGGCACGATAATCACTGACATCGTAGCCATTGTCTTTCATTGGAGATTGAAACACTGGTGATAACCAAATCACATCAATACCAAGATCTTTGATATGGTCAAGCCGAGAAATGATGCCTTGGATGTCTCCAATGCCATCACCATTACTGTCTTGAAAACTTAAAGGATAAATTTGATAAACGCTGGCACGTTGCCACCAGGTTACGTGCTTTTTTTCCATTGGAGAACCTTCATCCCTTTTTGAATGAGTGGGTGATGCATGTAAGCGTCCATCACATCGTGATGAAGATAAGCATTCGCCATTAATAGTTCTAAACCTTTATCAATGCCTAACCACCTAGAGGATAACCAAACTGGTTTTTCATCGTTAAAGGCGTTGATAAATCCATATCGTTCATCCCATAAACGTTGATCTTTTTTTAATTGTTCTACCGCAGGTAAGGCAATCTCTGGCGCGTGATATAGGGAACCAATGATTGCATTCGTTGCAACGCTACCATCATGATCAAGTTTGTTCATCACATTAGGTAGTGCACTTGAGACTTGGTAACCTTTTCTGCCATAAGATGCGGTAAACCCAAAATACTGATTTCCAAAAGTAGGATACGTTTTCACCATGTCGCGACTTAATTGGTAATGCCCATAAATCGCTTGACGTGTGTTATCAAACCAATTGATGCCTTGTCGATCTTTCATATGTTTTAAGTCTAACCAGCATTGTGGATATTGATAAACAAATAACGTGTTTCCTGGGGTGTAATAATAGCTTGCTTGTTTGTACGTCACTAACTTACGTTCAAAATCTTCATATAGTTTTAATGCAAGGGATTGGTCCTTTGCGACTGCAGCATACATGACATACATCATGATTTGTTCAGCAAACATACTCCAATGGTGAATATACCCAGGTTTACCATTGACATAATCACCATCTGCATCCGGGTTATACGCCATATAAAAGTGGGTTTTCCCTTGACGTTGGTGAATTAAAATATCCCAATTCACCCTACCTAAAATCGTATTAGCAAGTTGATGAATCGCTGGATCCTTAAAGTATTGATCGACCGTAAGGATGCCATTAAATGCGAGGGCACTATCAATCGTAGAATACTCCGATTTTTTATGTCGATCTCCGGTATGGATATTGACAAAATGACTAAAGAAACCATGGTAATGAGGAACATGGTCACGCAAGGTGGTTAAGGTTGTGATGGCTTGTTTGATGGCATGATCACGTTTCAAATAACCTTGGGAGACACCGATGACTAAACTCGATAAGAAATATCCGGTTGAGGCGATTGAACTTAAGTTGAGATCACCGGTATGATCGACGGTTAAACCATCGGCTTTTTCACCCTTAAAATTGGTGAAATCTTGAAAAAATTTAACACCTGTTTGTTCAATTGCTTGAATCAAGGAATGGTTTTGTTTCACAGGTCTTAGAGTCCTTCACTTTCTTAAAAAAGGGATATGGTGTTCCCACCATATCCCCAATATACTCGTTTTCTCAGAATTAGGCGACTTTGTCTAAACTAAAATCAAAGAGATAGACCATGGTTTCGATATTATCTTCGACACCAACTGGATCTAAACCTGACCACCATGAACCAAATTCTGCAAAGTTGCTAAAGGAACCCATAAAGAATTGCATATTCTTCGAGGTATTCACCGAGTCAGCAATAAATTCAATCTCATAACTAAACGCTTGTGGGGTTGTGGTTAATTCAACCGTACGATATAGCTTAGGTTGTTCCGCTACACCACCATCGCCTTCCATGGCGAGGATAATTGGACGGGCTTCATCTGCATAAGCTTTAAAGTTTAAGGTATATTCACCTTCAAAGTATGGTAATTTTTCATACTTGATTTGGTTTTCCCATGGCATGCCACTGTCAACGATTCTCCATAAATCAACCGCAAGGGTTGGAACCATTGTTGCAACAGGAGATTGGGCATCTTCATAACGGATCACCACATCATCTAAGTAAACTGTTCCGGTTTTAGAAGCATAAAGTGCCGCTAATTCCGCAGGTAAGAATTGGTCTGGACCCGTAAAGAATTGGAGTAATGCACCATATGCATGAGCTTCTGCCGTGAAATCGATTTCATAGGTGTCCCATTCCGTGGTTAAGACGACTGGAACTTCGTTAATTGCACGACCAGTAGCGACGATACCGCCGCCAGCTAAGGCAACACGAATCGTTCTTGCTTCTGAAGTCTTTGCCCGGAATTCTAATGTAAAGTCACCTTGTGGTAAGCGAATATTTTCTTGGCGAATTTGACCATGCCAGAAATGGGTTGCAGACGTTGATGCGGTGGTAGTAAACACACCGACACCATCCGTAATACCCATCGTTGCAGCAATGCCATCGATTTCTTCATCTGCTATAAATGTATTCCAGCCGCGGGTATTCGAGAAGTTTTCGGTCGCATCGGAGAAGTCTCCGTTGACAATATTACCTAATAATGATTCTGGAAGTAAATGAGGCATGACACCTGCGGTGACACGTTGACCACCGTTGTTGTCTTCATTCCATTTGGTCCAACCGGCTGGCATGCCAGATGTACCCCATTGGGTAAATTGAGTGTTATTTAATAATTGATCTGGATTGGTAATAATGATGTTACGCGTGTGGGTGCCAACAAGACCTTCTGAGTCGGTGACCACATACATAAACGTATAGAAACCAGCAGCAGGAGCAGCAGCATTTAATTTGGTACCATTGGTAACATCAATTGCCGTCACATCTGCTAAAGCTAAATTCTTATCATAATCATCACGTACGGTTAAGCCAGCCTTCACTAATAGGAGTTCCCCAACTTGACCAACCACGTCGCCACCACTAATGGTTGGAGCTTGATTTGGTAAAGGTTCGCCAACTTCAATTTTGACATCATCTAAGTGGACTTCAGCATAGCTTCTTGCAAAACCAACTAAATCATTTGGTAAGAATGAATCCGGACCAATACCAAATTGTAATTCAGCATTGACGCCATCCGATGGGGCAACGAAGTTAATCGTTTTGGTTTCCCAACTTGTGCCAACTGTAATGGCGGCTTCATTTAAATTGGTTGGTTTTGAGGTAAGACCGCCACCTTGTAATTGAACACGGATGGTTCGTGCTGCAGCAGCGCGAACTCTAAAGCTAAGAATATAAGATCCACTACCGTAAACATAAACACCGTTTTGTCTAATTTGGGCGTGCCACCATTGGGTCGCTTCCGTAACGGATTCAATATTAATTGAACCATATTGATTATCGCCTTCGGTTTCATAAGCAGCGGAGGCAACGATACCATCGACTTCTCCACCAATGAAGGTATTCCACCCAGCGGATTGGAATGTGAAGTCATCAGACTCATCTTCGAAGTCACCGTTGATAATACCCCATGTTTCGTCGGAATCAATTGAGGTAGATGAGGAAACCGAGGAACTAGAGGATGCAGTTGACGAGGATGAGGAACTTGGGGTCAGTGATGATGAGGACGCTTCACCACATGCAACGAGAAACAACGCAGTCAATGACGACAAGACAAGTAAGTGTTTCTTATTCATTTAAATTCTCCTTTTCTTAATGAATAACGGCTAGATTGCTCATTAACCAACCTCCTCAAGAAGGTTAATCAGTTTGTTTCAATTGATTTTGATATATCATCGATGCTAACAATGCTTTTTGATGATAGATTGTCAATTGAAACGTTTCGATAAACTAATTATAAGTGAAAGCGGTTACATCGTCAATAGGGATTAGACGTTTTGGAATCCGAGCACGTCTAAGCCGCTTTGAACGAAATCATTCGCCATAAACATGTCCCAAATTAATTCACTTCGATAATTTTCAATCATTAACACAGATATACCCTTATCAATCCCTAAAACATGCGGATCGTACCATGGGGTTAAATTTGCAATCGTTGGATTATACGCATCATCGACTGGTCCTAAGTTATAAGCATCTGCAAAACCATAAGTAGTTTGTAATTGGGGAATTGAGGCGTAGTTAAGGGTGGCCAATAAACTTTCTTCTTCAAGGTAATTAATGGATGCCACTGCAGCGTAGGGAACAATCGTGCCGTTATGCGCATTTGCTTTTGCAGGTTGAGCACCATATGCGCGATATTCATTTGGTCCATCACCAGCAGAAAGACCCCATGAGGTTTCATGATACGTTAAATACCGATGAGAAAAATCTTGTGTGTATAAATAATTTGCTCTGGTTGCGCGCCTTGCATTTTCAAACCAATTGATTTCCGCTTGATCTTGGATATTGCGAAAGTCGATAAACGCATGAGAAAATTGGTGCTGGAATAACGAGCCATCATAACTATAAATAAACGGTGCAACCACTTCTTGTGTTTTGGTTGAGGTATAACCGCGAATATAGTTGTTGTTATTAAATGAGCGACTGACGAGCGTTTTATAAAGATCATCACCATGGGAAAAATCTGGATGACCTGCCGCCAACACATATAAAATCATTTGTTCCGCAAAGTGATCCCATGCGCCACGATGACCTTCGTTAGGACGATAACTCATATAAAATTCTTTATTCGTACTTGAGGTAACTTTTGTATACCAATCCCAATTCACATCTAAATATATTTCGTCGACCAAGGTTGCAATCTCTCCCCCAAAGTATTCGGCGGCAACAATCGCTCCTGCTAACATTAAACCCGTATCAATAATCGATACTTCGCTATTCCATTCTCTTGCGCCAGTCGTCATATTCACCCAGTGATAATAAAAACCTTCAACCCTGGTCATATTTTTTAAAGTGTTTAGGGTACCAAGGACACGCGCTTCTCCTTCTGCCCGGCTGATAAAACCTTGATGAACGCCACTTGGAATCGACGCAAGGGCAAAACCAACCGATGCAATGGAGGCAATCGTTGGGTTACCCGGCCATCGATCACGACTTAAGCCAAACCCAGCAACATTTGCAGTGGTTGTCGTTTCCCAAAAAAAGTTAAATGATTTTTCTTGTTCCGTGTAAAGAGCTTCTCTTGCTGCAAGTAAGGTTTGTTCACTACTGGTTAACGATGATGAACTAAGCTCGGAACTCGATTCCGATGGGGTGCAACTGACGACGAAGAGCAACATCAGCAAGGTTGGATATATGGATTTCATGTTATTCTCCTGTAATCCCACTACGATCAATACCTTCAATAAATAAGCGTTGTAAGATAAAGTATGCCACAACCAGTGGGGCAATGATTAATAAGGTCGCTGCCATGCGGATGGCTTCGTTGGCATAATCATTTCCGCCACCGATAATCGCGTTATACGCACTAACAAAATTATAGAGTCTGAGTAACAAGGTTTCTCCACCATTGCCTAAAAATAAACGCATGATATACGTTTCATTCCAGTACCAGACAAAACTAAATAAAAAGGCAGTGAGGAAAGATGGCAGGGATAAAGGAACGGCGACTTTGGTGTAAATCATCCATTTAGTTGCCCCATCTAATTGGGCTGCTTCATCAAGCGCTTTTGGTACCATCAAATAAAATTGATAAAAGATAAGGACAAAGATGGCACTGGACACCCCTTGACCCAAAGAGGCGGGAATGATGATGGAGAAAACGGTTTCTAAAATCCCAAGGTCAAAAAACAAGACATACCTTGGAATCATCGTCACTTGCGGAGGAATAATGTACGTTGCCAGTAATAATGCAAACCACAATTTCTTCAATGGGAATTGAAATCTTGCAAACCCATATCCAATTAAGGATGCGACCAAGGTTTGCATGATCGCAGGAATTAAGGTCACTGTTAACGTCTCGAGTAATAAGGTTCCGTATTCTAAAACCGCAAAGGCATCGATAAAGTTATTTATATATAGCGACGATGGTAGAACATTAATCGTGGGATCAAGTAAATCGGCAAGGCTCTTTAAGCTATACGACAGCATGTGTAATAACGGATAAATATAAACAAACCCGATAATAATTAATAACGCATATAAGATAATTTTAAAGAATAATCCGTCAGTCAATTTCATACCTAAAAGCTTACGCCGGAGTGACATCCGATGTTTTGGATTCATCTTGCTATTCATCGTTTGTACCGGTCATATTCTTTTAACACTTTGTATTGCTTTTGTTTTGGTTGAATCAAGCGTGTCGAAATCATGAGCAGGATGGCAATGACCAAGAAATAAACCCAAGCAAGGGCAGACGCATAACCATATCCAAGATTTGGATTAAACATAACGCTGGAAATCCATAAAATAATCGAATTGTTTGCAAAGGTTGCTAAGGTGACAATCGTATAAATCGAGGACACCAAAATCATCGGTCTTAAGGATGGTAAGGTGATCTTCCAAAATGATTCCCATACATTCGCTCCATCGATTTGGGCAGCTTCATACATACTTTGATCGAGCTTTTGTAAACCGGCTAAATATAAGACCACTTGAACACCAGAAAACCAAAGCATAAAAATGATTTGTGAAAATAAGGATTGTAGAGGCGCATTTAAAAAGGATGGTAATAATTGTTCAAGCACATCGAGAAAACCAGATTCGGTTAACGTTGGTAACGTTCCAGCACCTTGGCGAAGGAGTTCGGCAATGACAGGACCAGAAGTAATAATCACCGGTAAGAAAAAGATGGCTCGGAAAAATCCCCGAAACTTAAATTGACGATTTAATAAAATCGCAATTAAGATGGCGAGAATATTCATGACCGGGACAAATAAAATCATTTCCGAAACAAAATCTTGTAAACGCGATAAGAAGGTTAAGTCCGTGGTAAATAAGGTGATGAAGTTTTCAAAGCCGATATAGACCAAACGGATGCCTTCTCCACCGACAATCGTGATACGTTGAAACGCATAGATTAGTGATTCAATGAGGGGAATCATCGTCAGGAAAATAAAACCAAATAACCAAATACCAATAAAGGCATATCCGGATAAACCTTCACGATACGATGGTTTTAAACCTTGATACCAACGTTGGAAACGGTTCGTTTTTTTATGAATCCTCGGAGCTTTCATCTTACATTCCCACCTTAACAAGATAACTTAACGCTGGAACTAAGCCATCCTCACTTTGGAAATCCGTCCCACTATAATTGACATATAGCTTGGTTCCGTCTTCATATGTAATGCAGACTAAACCTAAAGCGAGCACATCGCGTTGGATGACCCGTTTGCCAATCGTTGATTGTAACGCTTCTGATAGAAACGTATATTGCCGTTGCATTTCAGGTTTCCAATCGAGATAACGAGAGGTAAAGATGTGTTCCGAACCGGTGTCGATGAGGTCATATGCACTCGCCTCGGTGACGAAGAAGGATGGGTATAAACCATAATCAATCATGCGTAGTAATTCATTCGATGTGTTTGAAAAGAAATTTCCTGCTCGGCCGAACCCATGACGATATCCTTTCATCATGTAGGGGAGTAAAGGGATGGTATCGGTTAATCGCTTTTGTTCACTTGAATACATCGGTACATCAAATAATTGACCAGCGTTCCAACTATAACTCATCGGTCGAAACACACCATCGTCGATCGTGAGTTGTGTTTGAAGATGATCGATACTTGCTTCTTTGGTTGTATCTTGTTG
>CAZOHK010000007.1:0-19389 GCA_964579925.1 uncultured Staphylococcus sp.
ATTCATAAGGATTTTGGGTATATTTTGTTTGCTAGCAAAAAAAGATTTCACTAGCACATGGAAAAGGAGAATTGTGATGATCTTAGGAAAATTTGATCCGCAAAAGAAACAACGATTTGCGGTGTTAGACGAAAAGGGTAAGATAATTGCCCCAGAATATGAACCTAAAATTGATGATAAGACCCTGTTAAAAATGTATCGGACCATGAAATTGGCCCGCATTGCAGATATCCGTGCGCTTCAATATCAACGCCAAGGACGGATGTTGACATTTGCTCCAGTCCAAGGACAAGAAGCTGCTCAAATCGGCACGATGGCAGCCTTAGATAAGAATGACTGGATTTCACCAGCGTTCCGTGAACACGCCGCCATGCTCTATCATAATGTTCCATTAGAAAACATTTATTTATACTGGTTCGGTAATGAACGTGGTTCAAGAGTTCCAGATGATGTGAATGTCTTGCCAGTGAATATTCCAATTGGTTCCCAATTTGGTCATGCATCTGGTTTAGCATATGCCTCTAAATTATTAAAAAATAACAAGCAAGTTTGCGTCACCTATATCGGTGATGGTGGTACATCTCATGGAGAATTCTATGAAGGTTTAAACTTTGCTGCAGCATTTGATTCACCTATGATTGGGATCATTCAAAATAACCAATGGGCAATTTCTACCCCACGTCGTAAAGCGACCAAGGCAGAAACCTTAGCTCAAAAAGCAGTTGCAGTTGGTATTCCTGGTATTCAAGTCGATGGAAACGACGTTCTTGCAATGTATGCCGTCGTCAAAGAAGCGGCAGAACGCGCCCGTCGTGGTGAAGGTCCAACCTTAATCGAGGCGTTCACGTATCGCCTTGGGCCTCATACAACTTCCGATGATCCAACCATTTACCGTAAGAATGAAGAAGTTGAAGAATGGAAGAAAAAAGATCCACTCATTCGCTTTAAAGTTTATATGGAATCCAAAGGTCTTTTGGATGATAAAAAAGAAGCAAAATTAGATGAAGAATTAGAAGCATACGTCAAAGAAGTCTTTGAAAAAGTCGAAAAAGAAGGTCCAATCGTCACGCTTGATGAAGTGTTTGATCATACGTTTGCAACCTTAACCGATGAACTCAAAGAACAAAAAGAATTAATGAAGCAGTTTTTAAAAGAAACGGCGGGTAAATAACCATGGCAGAAATGACATTATTGCAAGCAATTAACGCTGGTTTGTTTGAACAAATGCGCAAAGACAAAACCGTGGTTGTCTTCGGTGAAGACGCTGGTTTTGAAGGTGGCGTTTTCCGTGTTACCAAAGGTTTACAAGAAGAATTTGGTGAACTTCGTTGCTTTGACACCCCAATCTCAGAAGCGGGGATCGTTGGAACCGCAATCGGGATGGCAATCAATGGTTTAAAGCCAATTGCCGAAATGCAATTTGATGGATTCATGTTTAATGGTTATAACCAATTGGCAGTGCATGCTGCACGTATGCGTAACCGCAGCCGCGGACGCTTTAGTGTACCGATGGTGCTGCGTGTACCAATGGGCGGTGGGATTCGCGCATTAGAACACCACTCCGAAGCAATTGAAACTTTATTTGCTCACATTCCAGGATTAAAAGTGGTTTATCCTTCTACACCATATGATGCGAAAGGATTACTTGCCTCTGCCATTCAAGATGCCGACCCAGTTGTGTATTTAGAACCAAAGAAAATTTATCGTGCTTTCAAACAAGAAGTACCAGAAAATGAATACTTGATTCCAATTGGTAAAGCCAAAGTATTTTATGCAGTCAAAGATCCAAATCTTACCGTCGTGAGTTGGGGTGCCATGGTTCACGATACGTTAAAAGCCGTCAAAGCTTTAGAAGCAGAAGGCGTTCGCGTTGAACTCATTGACTTACGCTCGATTGCTCCAATTGATTATCAAACGATTTATGCATCCGTTCGTAAGACCGGTCGTTTAATCGTCGTTCAAGAAGCAATCAAGACGTTAGGTGTTGCTTCCGAAATCATCACCCGTGTCACGGAAAATTGCTTCTTATCATTAGAAGCTGCTCCAGCCCGTGTCACCGGATGGGACATTACGGTTCCATTAGCGCGTGGTGAACATCACCATATGCCAGATGTTAAACGGATTAGTTACGAAATTAAAAAATTGATGTCGTTTAAACTTTAAGGAGGTAAACCATGTACGACTTTAAATTTACGGATATTGGTGAAGGCCTTCACGAAGGTCAAATTTTAAAGTGGTTCTTTAAAGTCGGCGATAAGGTGAAAGATGGCGATGTACTTTGTGTGGTTGAAACCGATAAAGTCAACGCCGAAATCCCAGCGCCGGTTAGTGGCATCATCACCAAGTTAGGTGCTGCAGTGGGTCAAACCATTCACGTTGGTGAAACGTTAGTTCTGATTGATGAATCTGGAAAAGGTGCTGCTCCGGTGGTCACCGCTCCAAAAGCAGACGTCAAAAAAGAAGCGGTAAAACCAGAAGTGAAAAAAGAAGCTGCTGAGGAAAAAGGTGCCGCGGTCGTTGGTGAAGTGGTCGTTTCAAATGACGTCATCGCCAGCTCCAATGAAGGTTTTGAACATACCGAAAAAGCAACTGTATCTTCCGGAAAAGTGCTTGCAACGCCAGTTGCCCGCAAGATGGCAGCAGATCTTAAAGTTCAACTCAGTCAATTAAAAGGCACCGGTGAAAACGGTCGGATCATGAAAGCGGATATTCAAGCTGCTGCTAAATCTGGTCAAGCAAGCGTCGGCGCTTCAACTACCCAATCCTCTACTTTTACATTCCAAGCAACTGCGATGCCAGCTTTACCAAAAGATGGTGTCAAGCGGGTCAAAATTTCAAAATTACGCCAAGCGATTGTCAAGGCCATGAACACCGCAAACCAAGTGATACCATCCACCACATTAATGGATGAATTTGATGTCACCAAGTTAGTGGAATTCCGCAAATCTCAAAAAGCAAAACTAGAAGAAAAAGGAATTAAGTTAACGTACTTGCCATTCATCGTCAAAGCGGTCACGATGGCGATTAAGGACTTTCCAATTTTCAATGCCTCATTTGATCATGATACGGAAGAAGTCGTTTATAAGGACTTCATCAATATCGGTGTTGCAGTGGATACTCCAGACGGTTTGATTGTTCCAAATGTAAAAAATGCCGATCAAAAATCCATCGTGACGCTTGCAAAAGAAATTGAAGCGTTAGGTGTTGCCACTCGCGCCCGGACCGTCAAAATGGATGACTTGCAAAATGGAACCTTTTCCATCACCAATTATGGAACCACTGGGATTAAACTCGGTACACCCGTAATCAAACATCCAGAATTAGCAATCTTAGGCGTCGGTAGCATTTATCGTAAACCGGTCGTTGAAGGTGATCAAATTGTCATTCGTGATGTCTTGCCATTATCGTTAACGATTGACCACCGTGTCATCGATGGCGCAGATGGCGGTCGTTTCTTATTAAAGGTAAAGGAACTCTTATCAGATCCAATGCAAATCTTCTTATTTTTAAGCTAGGTTATCATCATGCAAGTATTTGATATTGTCATTGTCGGTGGCGGACCTGGCGGGTATGTTGCGGCGATTAAAGCAGGACAACTTGGATACAAAGTAGCGGTTATCGAACGTGAAAACGTCGGTGGCGTTTGCTTAAACTGGGGTTGTATACCAACGAAAACCTTGTTAAAATCTGCCAAAGTTTTTGAACAATTTAAACATGCAAAAGATTATGGCATCGATGTTAAACCCGATGCTTTCTCTGCTAATTTTCCCGACATGATCAAACGTAAAGATTCCGTGGTTCGTCGCTTAACTGGCGGTGTTGCGGCGTTGTTAAAGAAAAATGGGGCTATCTTAATTAAAGGTTTTGGTGAAGTCCTTGATTCAAACCACGTCAAAGTCGGTGATGAAACCCTCGAAGCAAAGTTCATTATTCTTGCCACCGGTGCAAGCGTCATCATGCCTCCGATTCCTGGTTTACAAGAAGGTTTTGAATCTGGATTTGTGTTAACCAGTAAAGAAATTCTTGATCTCAAATCCTTACCATCATCCTTGGTGATTGTCGGTGGCGGCGTTATCGGTTTAGAATTTGCCACCATTTTTAGTTCACTCGGAACCAAAGTGACCGTGATTGAAAAATTACCGGTTATCTTATCGTCGATTGATGACGAACTACGTGCTTTATTCCACAAGAAAATGCTTAAAGACGGCATTCAAATTATGACCTCTGCAACCGTCACGAACCTCAACAAACAGTCCGTGACTTATGAAGTGGCCGGTCAATCCTTTGAAGTGAAAACAGATAAAGTGTTAATGGCCGTTGGCATGAAACCAAATACAAAGAGTTTCGCCAGTTTAAATCTCGCCATGGAAAAGTCAGGCGTACAAGTCAATGATCGGATGCAAACCTCGATTGCAAATGTTTATGCGATTGGTGATGTCACCGGTAAGTACATGCTTGCCCATGTTGCTTCCCATGCTGGTCTAGTCGCGATTGATCATATCCATGGTCTTGATACCAAAATGGATTATAAGTCCATTCCAAGTGGTATTTATACCTTCCCAGAAATTGCGATGGTCGGTCTAACCGAACAAGATGCAAAAGCTCAAGGCATCGATTATAAGGTTTCTACCTTTCCTTTAGCGGCAAACGGTAAAGCGATGGGAGAAAATGAAAAAGACGGATTGGTCAAAATTATTGTCAGCAAACCGTATCATGAAATCATTGGTGTCCATATCATGGCCCCTGCTGCAACCGAAATGATTACAGAAGCGACGCTAGCGATGAACCTTGAAGCGACGGCTGAAGAACTGGTTCACACGATTCATCCTCATCCAACCTTATCGGAAATGATCATGGAAGCAGCCCATGGTATCATCGATAAACCGATTCATATTTAATCATCCTTAAGTCAAACAAAAAACCATCGTGGTGACGATGGTTTTTTAAATGGGGATGGATTAGGAAAATAAGCAATCTAAAATGTTTTCCAAGGTGATTTTAAGAAAGTATTCATCGAGGTTAATGTTTGCAAGTTTTACTTGAACTGAGGCCCGTTCAAAACGGGTTTTTGCTAATAATCTTTCAATCTCAATAATGTCCTTGGTCCCTAAAAAATCGCCAAAGATTTTGACGGATTGAATCATGCCATTATCCACATTCAAACGGAAGGAAACCCCACCACCTTCATAGCGACCATATTTTTCTAAACTAAAGGCAGGCGATTCCCCATAGTTCCAAGCCCAGGTTGAAAATTTGGTTTGAACTAATTCTTTTATTTTTGCTTGGTCTTTTTCAGTCAATCGATAAACAAATGGTGATATGTTTTCTGTATTCAACAATTGCTTGAGTAATCTTGATTTGAATGCGGTCATCGTGGGAACTTCCTTGAAGTAAGGCATGATGTTGGTCACCCTTGCCCGGACAGATTTGATCCCTTTGCTTTCAATTTTGTCTGGTTTTGGTTTTAGAATTTTTCCAAGCATCGTTAAATCGGCATTGAATAAAATGGTTCCGTGATGAAGAAAACGATGTTTATGAAAGGCTTGGGCATTGCCGGAGATTTTCATCCCATCTACCAAGATGTCGTTACGGCCCCCAAATGCTGCAGGAACCCCATAGCCATTCAAAGCCTGAATGACCGGATCGGTAAATTTACGATAATTGTTCACATTGTCTTTGGTGGTATTGGTAATAAAGGAAAAGTTGAGATTGCCTAAGTCATGATAGACCGCGCCACCGCCGGTGATGCGACGAACCACATTGACTTGTTGCTCCATTACATATTGAGCGTTGACTTCTTCAATGGTGTTTTGATTTCTACCGATGATGACGGAATTGGCATTTTGCCATAAAAAAATGAAATCTTCATTCGTATCAAGATACTTGAGAATGTATTCTTCTAACGCAAGGTTATATCGCGGATCTAAGGATTCATTGAGAATAGTTTTCATCAGGTTCTCCTTGGCAAATTTTAAGAGATTAAGCTTGGAAAAGCAAATAACAATTATATATAAACAAATAATAAACATTGAATTTTTCGTTATTTATTCCTATTTAGGTATGATGCCTAATCTTGAGTGGTGCTTTTCGTTGATAATCATTGAAGTTTATGCTACTATTTTTTTTGCGTAAATCTACACTGCTGCCTACTTAGCTCAGCGGTAGAGCAACCGGCTGTTAACCGGTTGGTCGAAGGTTCGATCCCTTCAGTAGGCGCCATGGCCCGTTGGAGAAGTGGCTTAACTCACCACCCTTTCACGGTGGCATTCAAGGGTTCGAACCCCTTACGGGTCACCAACGTAAACAGCAAAAGTCTGCCTTCTAATAAGGCAGACTTTTTCTTTCTCATGGTGATTATAGATAAACATTGAATTCGGCTGTTCTCCAATGGTCTAGTGACTTTTGTTATAATGTTAAAAATGAAAACTATCATTCAAAACGCCTATGGAAATGAAACCACCCTTTTACGGGCTGATCTACCGAAACCAAAGCTGATTCATCCGTTGGGTGTCTTGATCCAAGTTCATGTTGCTAACATTTCTTCTGGAGATAAAAATATCAATACACTCTTATTGAACCCTTTCCTAAGATTCATGGTTCAAGTCATGTTTGGCTTTGGCAAACCTAGAGCAAAGATACGCGGGATTGCTGGATCCGGTCAAGTCGTTGAAGTAGGTCAACAAGTTAAAAAGTTTAAAGTAGGTGACCGCGTTAATTTTATCAACTCCATGCATGGATCGGTGATGGCGGATTTTCTGTTATTACATGAAAAAAGCATCATGGCTACTTTTTCCAATCAAGTCTCTTACCTTGAAGCGGCACCTATTGCGTTTGGGGCAATGACCGCTTTTCACTTTATTAATCCAAGAACCATTCAAAAGAACCAACGGGTTTTGATTTATGGTGCAAGTGGATCGGTTGGAACGTATGCAACCTCACTTGCCTTGGCCTATGGTGGAAACGTCACCATCCTTGCATCGAAAAAGCACCATGCAAAACTACAAGGATTAAAACCTCATCATCTGTATGATTACGAATCTACTGCATTCAATAATCTCAAAGAAACGTTTGATGTGGTCTTTGATGCGGTCGGAAAAATACCAACCTTGCTAAAGAAAAAATGCTTAGCACCATCAGGAAAATTTTATTCCGTGAAGTCGATGACAAAAGAAGATCAACGTGTTTTGGCTAATCTTAACCAGATGCTCGCCAAGAAGCAATTGGTCACGATCATCGATCGGGTTTATCCGTTTGACGCATTTCAAGAGGCGCACCGCCATGTCTATGATGGCCATAAAACAGGGAATGTCTTGCTCATGATTCAAGATCAAGCATTGCCAAAACAAGCTATATAGAAAGGGAATACCCATGAAAAAAATTGCCATACTCGTTGCAGACTTATATGACGATAATGAGCTTTACTATCCTTACTACCGATTACAAGAAGCTGGCTTTGAGGTTCATTTAATTGGGGCCATCAAAGGCCAAGCCTATAAAAGTAAACATGGCATGCTAGCCACGAGTGACTTTGCCGCGAAAGAAGTGAATCCTAAAGATTATGCCGGTTTGTTAATTCCAGGTGGATTTTCCCCTGACTACATGAGAAGGTCTTCCGAGATTGTTGCGTTTGCTAAAGCGTTTGCCGATGCAAAAAAACCAATTGCAGCGATATGTCATGGTCCTTGGTTAATGGCATCCGTTTGTGATTTAAAAGGAAGAAACGTGACAAGCTATTATTCAATTAAAGATGATTTGATTCATGCGGGTGCCATCTACCGTGATGAGGCCGTCGTGGTTGATGGAAATTATGTCACGTCTCGAACCCCAAAAGATTTACCTGTTTTCTTGCCGGCATTTATTCAACTGATTCAAAAAGTTTAATCTTTTAATTGCACCCTTGGATCATCGATGATTGGTGACGGATAATCTTTTCCAATCTCGATGCCATATAAACCCATCTCAATCCCATTCATTTTCCATGGTTCAAATATAAGCGGAGTCGGCACCTTGCGTAAACTTGGCAACCAGTGTTTGATATAGGCACCCGTTGCATCATATTTCTTTGCTTGAAGTGAAACATTAAATACCCGATCTTCTCGCGGATCAACGCCAACCCCACTGAGATACTGCCAATTGCCATAGTTGCTTGAGACATCATAATCGATGAGGTAATGTTCAAATAAGCTTGCACCAAAACGCCAGTCTAGCTTAAGAATTTTACTAATAAAACTTGCAACATTTTGGCGACCACGATTGGACATCCAACCGGTTTGATAAAGTTCTACGAGGTTCGCGTCGACAAGTGGATATCCGGTTTTGGCTTGAAGAATCGCATCTTGAAAACGTTGAGATGCTCTCCAATCCATTTGAAGATGTTTGATTCCTTTCTGAGTAAAAAAGGTCTTACCATGTTTCATATGCAAATAATAAAAGTAATCTCGCCAAACTAATTCAAACCATAACCAATACGTTGATGGGTTTTTACCAACAGTAGATTCTAATGTTTTCAAAGCGTGGTCAATTCTCCTCGCGGATAATAAACCAAGCGATAAGGCTGGAGAAAGTTTGCTACTATCGTCGAACGCCAACATATGATTTCTTGTTTCTTTGTAGGTTAAAACTTTTTTAGCAGTAAAAATGTATTGATTCAAATGCAATCTTGCTGAGGTTTCACCACCTGGCATCAAAAGTTTAATGGTTGGCATCGTTGCTTGAATCATCGAAAAATCATCATCAACGCTTTCCATGTTTGCTTGGCTCGTGATTGTTGGTTTTAAGCTAGGTCTGACAAGCTGTTGCTCAATCTTGATTCTTGCATCCGTAAACCGTTCCGGTAACTGATTGAGTAACCATGGATAATCGGTCGGAGAACAAAGCGGTTTATCATGAACCAAAGTTAAAGGCGGATGACCTAAGCGTTTAACCCATCTGGTTCGAAGATCAATTTCTTCATTTCCTGGTTCAATCGAGGCATACATTTGCTTCACATCATGATGTTCAATCCAGTTTGTAAAAGAAGCAGATGCTTCTGTCCAGATGTAGAGCGGAATGTTCAAGGAAGACAAACTTTTCTTTAAATCGATCAGACTTTCCCATAAGAACTTTAAACGATATGAACTTGCACGCTTGAAACCCCAAATCGTTTGTTCCATCAAGGTGTTTGAAAAAATATAGACGCCAACGATGGGATAACCAGATGCCTTCGCAGAGGCTAAACTCAATTGATCATCGATTCGTAGATTATGTTGAAAGAAGACCACACTGACTTGTTTTTTCATGGTTGTAAGATTGATTTTGCTTTCTTGATGAGCGCTTGTTGGTCATCGGGTTTCATCTTTTTCCAAACGTTCAACATCATCCCCATGCGCGGATTGCTTTTCAATTCTTTTTCTTTACTTGAAAGATAATGCCAGTAAAGACTATTAAACGGACAGGCTTTTTCTCCCGTTTTTAAGGTTACTTGATACGCACAATGGTCGCAATAATTTGACATTTTATGGATGTAAGCACCAGAGGCGATATAAGGCTTGGTTGCCATTTTGCCACCATCTGCATGTAACCCCATGCCTAAAACATTGGCCGCCACCACCCATTCTGAAGAATCAATATACATTTCATTAAACCAAGCATTGACTGCTTGAGGGCTAACCTCTGCTAAGTTTGCATAATTACTCAGAACCATTAACCGTTGAATATGATGGTTATAAGCATGCTCGATCGTTTCATGAATCGTTGTGCTCAGGCATTGCATATCGGTTTGCCCGGTATAAAAAAATGCAGGTAATGGTCGTTGATGATGAAAATGATTCACTGACAAATAATCTTCCCCAAGGACAAGATAGATACCGCGAATGTATTCGCGCCATCCTAAAATTTGGCGAATGAATCCTTCGGTTGCTGCTAAAGGGGCTTGGCTTTTATGAAAAGTTTTTTCTGCAGCTTGGATGATTTCTAATGGACTTAAGAGGCCCAGATTTAAACTACTTGAAATTAATGAATGTGACATCCAAGGCTGATCGATTAACATCGCATCTTGATATTCACCAAAGGTTGGTAAACGAGTCGATAAAAAATGTTGCAGCAAGGTTAACGCTTGATCGCGTGTCACAGGATACGCAAACGATTGAAGATTGCCTGGATGTTGACCAAAACGGGTTGCGACTTGATCTTTAAGCGAAAGGGTTAATTCATCCATATCAAACCACACACTTGGGATAAATGCGACCGATGCATCAGCTGGCTTGCGATTCTCGGTATCAAAGGAATACTTACCACCAATCGGTTGGTCGCCGTCCATTAAGATTTGAAAGCGTTGGCGAAATTTGCGATAAAGGGGATCGAGTTTCCAGTGTGTTTGGCTTGGGAGTAAGCTTTCCCATTCCTGAGCAGGGATAAGAAATAAAGGATCATCCAAGATGACCGATGGTTTTAGTTTTCTTATCCAGCGTTGTTCGTAAACGTTAGTTGGCAAAAACACGATTAATGAAGAGATGGTGGATAACGCCCCAACTAATGTTTTTGCTTGAATGATGCGTGCTTTGATACCGCGTTGTTTGAGTGTATCTACATAATGGTGCATCGCGGAAAGATGTAAAAGAATACGTTGTTGGTGGTAATGATAATGCGTCCATTGGTCATCGGAATCGACGAACACAACCTCCGTAATCTTGACATGCTTGTTTGCATGTTCAAGATATAACGGATGAAGTTGGTGTGAAAATAAAAATAGAGTGCTTCCCATTACCTTTAATGTATCACACGTTGTATGATGAATTCATATGGATGCAATCGCGAAAGCAGAATTGGCATTACTTGAAACGTTGTTACCAAAGCCTGGTGAAACGATACGAATGGGTCAACCTTGGGTGACCTTAAGTTTTGGCATGTCATTAGATGGAAAAATTGCCACGCGTACTGGTGAATCAAAATATATCTCGGGTGAGTTAACCCGACAATTTGTTCATGAACTTCGACATCGGCATGATGCGATTTTAGTCGGTATTCAAACCGTGATGGTTGATCGCCCATTATTAACAACGCGATTCAAAGACCGCCGAGGAAAAGATGCGCATCGGATCATTCTCGATTCTTCTTTAAGCGTGACGCTTGATCAGCCTTTATTTCATACGCCGAGTGAGGCCAAAACCTTGATCGTGGCCAAAGCAAACCAAGCCGACCCCAAAAAACTGAATCAATTAGAAAAAATGGGTGTGATCGTCTTGTTAGATCCGACCAAGAAAAAGCGTATTCATTTACCATGGTTGATGAATCAACTCCCAAAATATCAAATTGACTCAATCCTCGTGGAAGGTGGTGGCACCATCCATGAAAGCTTTATTCGTGCCAATTGGTTCCATCGCCTTTATGCACAAGTTTCTCCTTTACTCATTGGTGGAAAAAAAGCGAAGACTCCAGTTGAAGGATTGGGGTTTGCCAAATTGATGGATGCAAGTCGCGTAGCATTTTCCAACCATTTCAATAGTGGAACCGATATAATCATCGTTGCAAAGAAAGAACAGGTAAAATAAACGCATGTTAAAATTTTTATCCGTTAAAGAAGCGGTCACTCGCTTACAAGCTGGAGAAAAGATTTTACTTGTTGATGATGAAAAGTTAGATTCGCCTAGTCATTTTGCACAATTTGCACAATCCGCTTTTGCCAATAAAACGTTAAACACCTTGCATCGTGTTCCTGGCATGGTCATGCTCGCGCTTGGTTATGATAAATACGCAGCAATATCTAATTCGTTAAAAGATACCAATAATGATTTTATACTTCCGATGGTCACATTAGGGGCTAAGGATCTTGGTTACGCACTCAATGATAAATTCTTTAATCAGTTAATTCAAAACTTGGTGAAGGGTGACGCTACCCATGACGATTTCCGGTTTGATGTAGGATATCAAACGTATCCAGTTAAACTTGGTGGGACCTTAAAGCGTGCATCGCCGATTGAAGCCATTATTGATTTGGCTTATTTGGGTAAAGTTGAACCGGTTGCGATTTTAGCACCGACGTGTGATGACGTGGGTAGAATGTTAACTGGCTTAGATTTACAAAATCAAAAAGAAGAGATTTTAACCCTTTCCATTGCTGAGCTTATTTCCTTCCGGAGAAAACAAGAATCGTATATTGAACGGATTGCGATGGCAGATATGCCAACCAAGCATGGCGTCTTTAAGATGATTGGTTTTGTCAATAAACTCAATGGTGAACATCACGTTGCCCTTGTTAAAGGCGATGTCACCACTCCAGAACCAGTGTTAATCCGGGTTCACTCGGAATGTTTAACCGGTGACGCGTTTGGTTCACAACGGTGTGACTGTGGCCAACAATTACAAGCGGCGCTTAAACGCATTGAAAAATTAGGTCGAGGTGTTTTACTTTACATGCGTCAAGAAGGACGTGGTATTGGCTTGATCAATAAAATTAGAGCCTATGCATTACAAGATATGGGTTTAGATACCGTGGAAGCCAATCTTGCCTTAGGTTTTCCCGAAGATTTACGCGAGTATGGTATTGGTGCCCAAATCCTTAAACAACTTGGGATTTCCCAAATTCGCTTGATGACGAATAATCCAACGAAGATTCGCTCGTTATCAGGTTTTGGCATTGAAATCGTGGACCGCGTCAAAATTCAATTGAGTCATCACGAACGAACCGAGTTTTATTTAAAGACCAAACAAGAAAAAATGGGCCATATCCTTAAGTTCAAAGCAAAGTCAAGACCATCCAAAGCCTGAAAACGCTTTTCTGCAAGATTCTTACTTGAAAGGTCTATAAATATAGATTTTTATTGTTTATACTAATGTCATATGAATTTAAACATCTTTACTGCCTTAAAACCCTTACACATTGATGGTCGAAAAGAAACGAGTGCTCACGCTCCAATCCTGCAATTACCAAAAGAAGCATCGGCTTTGATTTATATCCCGTTGGTTGGACCAAACGGAGTTGATATTGAGGTAAAAGTCAATGTTGGTGATACCGTCAAGATTGGTCAAGTGATTGGTATTCGAAAAGATATGCATGTCCCATTTTTCTCAAGTGTTGCTGGCAAGATTATTCGCAAGGAAGACAAGTACCATCCATTGGTTGGTCGTCCTGTCGCTCATTATGTAATTGAAAATCAATATCAAGCATCCTATGATACGAGTTTAAAACCATTATCAATGGAAGCAACCAGAGAGCAAATCATCACCCGTATAAAAGAAGGTGGATTGACTGGATTAGGTGGCTCTGGATTTCCCACTTACTTTAAATACCAATCCGCAAAAGATGTGGAATACGTTTTAATTAATGGCGTAGAATGTGAACCTTATTTATCGACGGATTATCAAGCCGCGCAAATGTATGCATTGGAAGTGTTAAAAGGTTCTGAATTATTCCGAGTTGCTGCTGGTGCAAAAAAAGTCATCATTGCGTTTAAACAAACCAAAGTCGCAATTAAAGAAGCCTTAATGCCATTGATTGAAAACTATCCCTTAATTGAAATTCGCTCAGTTCCAGATGTTTATCCAATGGGGTGGGAACGTACCTTGGTGAGAACGGTCCTTCACCGCGAATATGATAAATTCCCACTTGAAGCAAAAGTGATTGTCTCAAATATCACCTCTGCCATTGCCGTTCACGATTTAGTTTTACTTGGTAAGCCTGTCTTACAACGAATCTTAACACTATCCGGTAATGGACTTCATCAAGACGTGAATGTTCAAGTTCCAGTTGGTGTTTTAATGCATCAAGTTGTTGAGGCAGTCGGTGGATATGCCCTTGATCGCGTCACTGCGTTTATCGGTGGACCGATGTCAGCAAAAGCTGTTAAAGATGATCAATTTGCGGTGCAACCACATTTCGGTGGTTTTACGGTATTGGCTCCGATAAGTTCGGATGAAGAAACATGCTTACGATGTGGGGCATGTACGAGTAATTGTCCTGCCAATTTACAACCGATTGAAATTAAACTCGCCCTTGATAGCCATAACCATGCTCGCTTATTAAAGCTTGATGCGATGAAGTGTATTGAATGTGGTATTTGCACATACGTTTGCCCTTCGAAAATTGAAGTGACGGAAGCAGTGCGCCAAGGCAAAGCCAAAACGCGGATTGAATTAAGTAAGTTAGCGGTGAAAGCATCATGACCCAATTTGTCACGTCTCCTGGTCCATATTTACGTAATCCTCTCGCGCAAACCAAACGGGCAATGCGTGATTATACGCTTGGCCTAATCGGTTTATTTGCATTTTCCACCACGTTTCAATGGTTAACCCATGGCATGGAATATGGCATCAAAGCGATTGGCATGATGGTGACCTCTTTGCTCATCACCTTATTGGCAGATATGCTCGTAGCGATTTTAAGGTATCAATCTACGGATGGTCTAATCGGTCCTTATATGGTGAAGGCCATCAAAAAGCATTATTCCTATGTGACCGCGGTCATCATGACGTTAACCTTACCTATTGGCACACCATACTATGTGGTCATGGTCGGTAGTTTATTTGCGACTTTAATTGTGAAATACACCTTTGGTGGTTTTGGCATGAATATTTTTAATCCTGCAGCATTCGGAAGAATTTTTGTTGGGATTGCGTTTAGTGGTCAACTCACCGCTTACTTAGGTTCGATTTCCGATGTCCCAACCTTAACCCAGTCTGGTCAAACGATCACCACTGCTTTTGCAAGTGCTTATCCAAACTGGATAGCAAGCAATCTTCAAGGGTTGCCAGTTGATAACTTATGGCAATTGATGTTTGGAAATTACGCTGGGGCACTTGGGGAAACGTCGGTTATATTTATCGTTTTATTAGGTTCCATCCTTACGTTATTAAAAGCGCATAATTGGCGGCCAACTGTATTCTTTTTATCCACTTTATGGTTAGGGGCTTTTTTCTTAGGACTGTCTCACGGCATTAATCCTATTTGGTATGCCTTTACTTTTGTTAGCCTTGGATCCGCATTCTTTGGTGGCATGTTTATGTTAACGGATCCCGTCACATCACCGACCTCTAATTATGGAAAAGCGATGATTGGTATTGTTGCAGGGTTGGTTGTCTTATTGATTCGGACGCAGACCTCATTGCCTGAAGGGGTTGTTTACGGGATTGCAGTAGCGAATTTAGTTTCCCCATTTATTGATAAATATACCGTTGGATTAACCCATCAATTTCTTAAACAACGTTATCTCTTACTCACCAGTATGATGGTATTTTCGATCGGCGTCACGGTCTTACCAACTCTTGCCATTGCCGATTCATCCTCATCTTCTTCAGAAGTGGTGGTGATTCCGTATGCAACCTATCGTGGAGAATTTTCATCCTATTTTTCCGATTATGATGAAGAACCGACGTTGTTAGTGGTTGATGTTGGTGTCTCTCGGGATTTCGACATTGTTAAAATCGATATTATTCAAGGCATCACCACATCGAGCTATGCGAGCTCCTGGACAGCAAATGGCCAAGCAATTTTAAATGAATATTTAACGATGGACGTTAGCGAGCTCCTTGCACTTGATCCGTTAGTTATGCCAACGGCGTTAACGATCACCGGAACCTCGACGACCACCAGTCGATTATTGAAAGCAATGCAACAAGCGTTTGAAGATGTGGTGGTACTTGAAGGCCTATATGCAAGTTATGCATGTGATGAATGCGATACGTTAGATGAGACACGCGTTAAGGTTTTTGTCCACCGTGACCTTGAAACCATCCTTGGGATTAGTTGGTCCGGCATCTTGGCAACCAGCCAACCTTACCTTGGTATCGTAGAAGATAACCTGGAAGCGATTCAAGATTATTATCTTGGCATGACGGTTACCGATGTCCTTGAGCTGACGAATGGTCCTCTATATCCTGACTTTAATCCCAACGTAAGTGGAGCAACCATTTCCTTTACACGATTATATGAATCTTTACTCGATGCACTAGGAGATTATCATGGCTAAACCTTTACCATCTTATGTCGCCTTAGGTCTCACCGCGATCGTTTCATTTTCGGTTTTATTTGTGACGAACCTTATTACCGAACCTATCCTCGTTAATCGCGAAAACCAAGCAGATTTGTCATTATTGAATTTAACCAATCTTGGAAATTACACGATCGATACGGTTGAGGTGGTGGATGAAAACTTAATCGATGCGGGCATTACCGGTATCAAAACCTTTAGTCGTGGCAATCTTCCCGATGCGGTGATTTATACCGTCAACACGAATGGATATACTACAAATTTAAATTATCGTATTGGCATTCGTGAAGGGTTTATCCAACAATTGAAAGTCGACATGCATGGTGAAACCCCTGGCTATGGAGCAGATGCCCTCTTATTGTTTCCAAATGCCTTAGCCAATCTTGCGATTGCGGATGAATCTGGATGGATGTCTGCCTTGGTATCGGTTTCAACTGGTGCAACCTTTACGCGTCGTGGCATCGTCGATAGTTTACAAACGATCCAAGAAGATTACGCAACGAGGACCATCTAAGTATGAAAGCATCGTTTCGAAATGCATTTCAAGAACAACATTTGATTCTTTCATTAGGATTGGGATTATTTATCCTCCTTGCGGGAGGACAATCCTTGACGAGTGCTTGGATGATGACGTTGGTGTTATTCATTAATTTATTGTTGTCGACATCGATTCTATACTTGCTTCGTTCCCAATTTCAAAGCGAGTATAAATGGATTATCGTTCTATCGGTCATCGGATCGGTTGCGACGTGGGTTCAGATGATGGTCACTGCTTTTCTGCCAGGTTGGGTGGTGGGCATTGAAGCATATTTGCCACTGATTGCGGTCAGCGGTTTGATTCTTGCACGTGTCGAAACTGTTGTTCAAACCGAATCCTTTTCAAACCTCTTCATGCATACTCTTGGGTCCATTGTTGGATTTGCTTTTTTAGTATTACCAATTGGTTTTTTTGCAGATCTGCTCGGTCAAGGTGTTGTCGCCTTTGCCTCTCCCTTGATGAATCCAGAACCATCGATGCTTTGGTCCATTCAACTCTTGGATGAATCGGTTTTGATTCCGATATTTCAAGGTATTTATGGGCCGATTGGTATTTTAATCTTAGCTTCCTTATGGATTGCATTGGTGCAATGGGTCAGGAGGATTTTAGGATGAATCTCTGGGCATTGATGTTAACGGGTTTACTTGGTGGAAATATCGTTCTAAGTCAATTTGTTGACATCACCTTATTACGAAATTTAAGAAAACTTGATGTTGCCTTTTTCGTTGGGATGTTCATGGTGGATATTACTTTTGTCAGTGGCATCCTCTTTTATGGTTTTTATCATCTTATTTTGGTTCCAAATGGTTTTGCATTCTTAGCATTCTTATCGGCATTGCTCATCATCGCCTTGGTCAGTCAACTGGAACAAGTGGTTTTGAAAAAGTTCTTTCCAACGTGGTATGAACGTTACCAATTTTATTTTCCATTGATTACGACGAATGCCGTCTTGGCTTTCGTCTTGATGACCTTTACCAATATGAATATCACGATATGGGAAGTGATGGTGTCTTCGTTGGCAGTTCCCGCTGGATTTGTTATGATTAATGTGTTGATGGTGGTCTACCAAGAACGGTTAGAAAAAACCAGTCACATTCCCGTTCCTTTCCAAGGTTTGGGAATCACCTTCATACTCTTGGCACTCATCACGATGGCGATCATTGGCTTAGGAGGCTTATAACATGTCATTTGCAAATGAAATCTTCCGTTTCTTATTAGGTATCGGCGTCATCGTGATCATGATTGGCGCGTATGCTTGGGTGACTAACACCCGTAGAAAAAGCCTACAAGCCCAACAAGCAGAAAGTTGTGACACCAATCCACAAGGTGGATGCTGTGGCAATCAAGGTTCGTGCAGTTTTGAGGCAAAAGTTCAACGCATTGATGGTTCAAAATAACTGAAAATACATTGATTTTTTCATACTTTTCCTTGATAATTTGACTAGGATCAAACCTAGTCATTTTTTATGAAAAAACCCTTTCCATTACAAAAAAATGCATTTGATGTTTACGTTTTTTCCTTGTTCATGATCGCCTTATCGTTATTGATTTCCTTTAGTAATCTATACAATCGGCCAGGTGGTGATTTATATGTTTCGGTGTATATCGAAAATGAATTGATCGACCAATATTCACTCTATGAAGACCAATCGATTACCTTCTCGCAAGCAACGTATCCGATTTTGCTGGGTGATATTGTTTTGGGCATTACCAATCAACGCATGCGCATCGAACAAGAGACTTCACCATTAAATGTATGCTCGGAACAAGGGTGGGTTAGTTCACCGGGTTTACCGATTATTTGTGCGCCCAATTATTTTATGGCGGTCATTGAGGCTCCCATTTTATGAAGCAAAATCGGGTTCAAAAATTGACGAGACTTGCGATGCTCTTAGCGTTAGGTGTGCTTTTAAATTATGCCGAAGTAGTGTTATTACCAACTGCATTTATAACCCCTGGTGTGAAATTAGGTATCGCCAACACGGTTGGTTTAATCGTGCTTTATTATTTTGATGACCGCACGTATTTCTTTTATGGGATGATGCGTATCCTGTTAACCAGTTTATTTACTGGTTTCGGATTTAATTTTTTAATCGCCTTCAGTGGATGGTTGGTTGCCTCGATCGTTGTGATTTTAATTCATCAATTGAATCGCTTATCGATTTTTGGATTGTCGATGATGGCAGCGGTTTTTCACGGAGTTGGTCAAATTCTTATGGTTGCGGTCCTATACCAATCCATCTATATGATTAACTATTTACCTGTGTTACTTGTGAGTGGATTAATTGCTGGTTTGCTCGTGGCAAAAATTAGTCAGCAAGTATTGATTCGGATGCAACGGGTTCGGATATGAAAAAAATTCTAAGCATCTTACGTTCGTTTTTTTCCCTTCAAGAACTGCTCGTGCTTGGTATCAGTGCCTTGATCAGTGCCTTGATTTTATCGTCAGTTTGGTGGCTTGCACCGATTGAACAAGGTGTAAATCCTTACCAATTGTTAGCCTACAATATTGACGTTCGTGATCGAAATGGGACGAAGCTTGATCCGTTTTACACGATCTTCTTTGCAAATTATGAAGCGAAAGCTCCGCTGGAAGAAAAAGCTTTGGTGACAAGTATGTTAACCGAAGATGTCCAGCGCTTACATCGTTATGGTGATCGTCATCATGAATTTTTAACCGACCCCATGGATGAAAGTTCAAATGTACTTAACAATCTAAAAATTTTAAATGCATCCCATGGGATGAACCAATGGTTAAATGTGGATCAAACGTTTTATGATTTGTTATTGGAAGCACAAACGATGACCTTACTGACGGGTGGTGCATTCAATATGTTTATCGGGACATTAAGCGATTTTTGGGATGATCTTTTAGACAATCCTTATTAC
>CAZOHK010000008.1:0-19176 GCA_964579925.1 uncultured Staphylococcus sp.
CTTCTATACGATTTATTGGTTAAAAATAAAACACACGGACTAATCCTCCGTTATCTTTTAAAAGTTTATGTGATGGGTATCAATCCTAAAGGTGGATATTTTCGTCGTTATATAATGGTCTTATGTTGTATAAAGACATCAATCAAAGGTTAATCGATGCTTACTTTAACGGGATTGCGCTCTATGCAAAGGCAATGCCTTTTGAAGATGAGATCCGCTACCAAGATGGCAACCAACTTGATAAATTTAGTCATAACTTTTTGTTACTGTCACAAACCACAATGCATCCAAACACCATTCAGCGTTACCTTGACACCACCAAGTCATTTGGGTTTAGCCAGTTTGTCACTTTATCTCCGATTACCCAAGCAGCTATGCAATCGCTTCTACTTCCATATAAACCCATCACGGAATCTTTGATGATGATGAGTGTATCCATCGATTTACTCATAAAGAATATTCAAGGTTCTCATCCTGGTGTGACCCTCGACCATCTTCAAGAACGTCACCAAACTTCTTTCCTAACGTTCAATCACGCAATGGATGTTGCGTATGGAGAAGATTACGCCAAAGGTAACGGCAAGCGAATCATAGAGGTGTTAAAGCAATACCGCCAACATGCTGGTTATCTCATCGCCAAACGAAACGATCTTGTTTTAGGTCAAATTGGATACCACCGGTTTGATGAGATTGGAGAAATCGATGAATTTTATGTCCTTGATGCTTATCAACATCAAGGGATTGGTAAATCGATGTTCCTCAAGACCATCCAGCATTTAAAGCAACTCGGGGTACAAGTCGTCATGCTTGTCGCGAATCCAAAGGACCAAGCGTACACCATTTATCAGCATTGGGGATTTCGTGATGTCATTAGCCTATTTCAATTAAGAATACATTCAAAACCTCATCTAAAATAGAGAGAAAATTGAAAGGCAGGCAAATTAAACAATTTAATTTGCACTCTTTAAACAATTGCAATGAGATATAAACAAATGGAAATCAACTCCGTGGCCCTGATAAGAAAAAAGACAAACCATTCATGGTTTGTCTATTTATGTCGCTCGATCAATTTAAATCAAGTGATCGAAACAGAACTAGGTGTTCAAGGTTAACACGAAGAAGGAATAGTTATTTCCGGTATGTTGAATCGTTTCTAAGTCTTGGGTGTTCACCAAGATGCCTTCGGTTGCTTCTGGGAGGTTGAATACAACATCCGTTGAGATATAAACATGATCTAAGAACGCAAATCCTTCCATTTCACCAATAATCGAACCAATTTCTTCAATCCGAATGTTAATTTGTTGGTAAGAAGGATTTTCACCTAAATCAAGATTGGTGTCGATAACGAGTGATAAGTCCAAATCCGCTACGAGTAAGAGCGCTTCAGAATCAGTATCACCGATAAAACCGCCAATTTTTGCCATGGTAAAGTTAAATTCGATGAAATTAAAGTTGTTATTTGAGGCATCAATATTAAATGTAATCGTATAATCACCGGCAACATCAATAATGGTTCCTTCTTCGTTACGACCAACCGCTCCTCCAATTCTTTCTATGGTTAGATGATTGTAGTTTAAGCTGTCGACAACAGAAACGTTATTTTTATAATCAACATTAATCGATAAATCCACGACGTTATTGAGGAATTGCAATTCAGAATAGTACTCAATATACCCGACTAAACCACCAACTTCATCTAAAGTAATACTATTATATTGAATGCTATAACCATCAAAAAGCACGTTGACACCAATACTAATGTCATTATTACTCAAGCGAAGGAAGTTTTGTTCGTAAACATAACCAATCGCACCGCCTATTTCTTGAAAGGAATCGCTAATGTATAAACTTTCTAAATTGCCTTCTCCATTATCTGTGACCGTGCCAAGGATGTTAAATTGAGTTCCAGCAACGGTTGAATTACGAATCCAGATTTGGTTCCATTCTGGTTGGTTTGACGTATCTGAGTTTCGAAGGTGACCAATAAAACCACCGACGGTTTCAAGATTAACACCAAAATCTGAATGTAAAATATTGTTCGTAATGTCGCCTTCCGTGGTGACATTATCTAGTAGCATTCTCAGATCTCCATTTTCTCCAGTATCACCAAGGATGCCACCAATGTCATCCGTGCCAAATATATCAACCTTGTTTGTGCTGTTTTCAATGCGAATGAAGGATTCATCATCAATTGATCCAATAAAACCACCGATAGATTGATCACCGACGAGGACACCATTTGTTTCAACTTGATCGATGATAACAATCGTTTGTGTATCAATATGTCCAGTAATACCACCATATTCATTTGCCGCTGGAGCATTATCAGAAATATAACCAATATCAACAGTCATGGTCGAGTTCGTTAAACTTAAATTTCCATCAATTGATCCTGAAAAACCACCAACTTGATAATCAAGCTCACCAATGATTTCAAAATCACCACCATCCACTTGGACATTGGCGCTTGATTGAATATAGCCAATTGCACCACCCGATTGGGTAATGCGGTGAACATCGGCGGTTTCAAATGAAATCAATGCAGAACTATCACCCATCACCAGTGAGCCATCCACCATGCCAAACAATCCGCCAATTTGACTAGAATTTGCTTCCATTTGAAAATCAGTGGTCATTTGATTAACTGCTGCGCGGTAGACGAGTGCAGTTGCATCATTTTCAATATTTCCAACTAAGCCACCAAGTTTGTCAATACCAGCAGTTGCATTTTGATAACTAAAATCATTGACGGTTACATTATCAATAATGGTAGGTGAAAGATTAGATGTCGCAATGCTTGCGGCAATGGTACCTAGCCGATAACTATAGTTGACATCGGTATAACTAAAATCATTAAGCTCGAGATTCTTGATTGTTGCCCCAGCAATCTTTTTAAATAATCCAGCATTTTGAATGGTTTGAGAATCTACAGTTGTATCCAATACAAAATTTGAAATGGCATAACCAGCACCATCAAGCGTTCCAGTAAATGGAATCGTGTCACCAAAATCATTCAAAACTTCTGGAATGATATTAAATGGAGAAGCTAGAACATCTGCTTCTAACCGATTGGAAAGGTCTATGTTTGCAGTGAGCACGTATTGACCTGATAAATTTAAACTAATATTGATGAGATCTTCTACTGTGCCAATTGCTGTATAACCTGCTGCAACTTTTGCTGCAGCATAGGTTGCGGAATTGGTGATAGCAGGTTCTGCTTGGCGTTCTGGGAATGGAATGCTGAGCGCTTCTTCAGCAAAGATCCAGTGTGTGAATTTTTCTGTACCACCTGAATTGACAATACTACCCGAACCGCCTTGACCTAAATCTAAATCAAGCGAGTTCCAAATGGTTTCACCTTCATAGCGCCACACAAGTGTGTTGCCGTCAACTGAAAATTCAACTTCCCGTCCATCTTCACCAGCTTCACCAGCAGGTCCTTGAGAACCCGTTGGTCCGGTTGCACCTTGACCACCTTGATTGATTAAGGCATTGGTAGCGGTTGAACCTAATAAACTGGCTAAGAAAGTTCCCCCTGCGACTAAACTCAATAACTTATTTGTGACAGTTGTAGCCATAAATGTTCTCCTTTATGTTCGATTAATATGTTCGATTAAATTATAACGAATGATGTTGAGACTGCAAGAAATAAAAGATTGCTTCAATTTGTCTAAAATACGCATAATTAGTTAATATCAATTAACTACCCATCAAAAGTTACAACGCAATGGTCGTTTATCCCTATTAAAACTCCATTCAAATAATCACCATCAAAAATAGAAAATAAGTTGAGTGGTTAATAGTGTTGCCCAGTTAGCAATCAAATTACTTCATATGTACTAAGTATATTTGCGAAAAAGTATAAATAATTTTATAGTAAATTGATTTTATAAAAGGAGATCAACCCATGACCAATCAACCTTTTGATCCGAATCAAAAAGAAAAGATAAAATTCCTTAAGGCAGCTTTGTTGTTTTTACTCGACAAAAAGAACCTTCCTTTGGTTGCATCCTTACTCGGAGGTACGGCGGTGGTGACCACGTCTACCATCTTACTTGCCAACCCACGAAGTGAAGCTTCCCAACCATCCTCGGAAACTTCTAGTTCATCATCCTCATCCTCATCTTCATCTTCATCCTCATCCTCATCGTCATCTTCATCATCTTCAAGTGAAGCGGAAGTTCGTTTTGACGTTACGTTTAATACCTTAGGTGGTACATCCGTTGAACCGATATCGGTTCTTGGCGGCGACTTAATCACCGAACCCACCTCTTCCTTTGGGGCATTAACCTTAGCAGGTTGGTATACCTCCTCTGATAACGGGGCTACACTTGATCTTCAATGGGACTTTGCAACCGATGTTGTCAATGCCGACTTAACCCTTTTCGCCAAATGGGAAGATCCAGAACTCAATCAACTTCAAAACCTTGTTCTTGCCGATGGCTTCATCTTGTACCTAGATCCGACTAATGTGGTTTGGGGATGGGGTGATAATTGGGGCTATAAACTTGGTAATGGTTCAGAAGAAAACAGAATTATTCCTACTCGTACAGATTTATCGATGTTAGAACCAGGTGAAGAAATTATCCATATTTCCACAGAAAATAATCACTCAGCCGCATTGTCCAATTTAGGTCATGTTTACACCTTTGGTGCTCGTTTTGATGGCCAAAAAACACCAATACCAACTCGCTTACCCATCACTTTATTACCCGGAGAATCGGTCGCGAATGTTTATGCTGCCGATTACAATACCTTCGTTCTCACAACCATGGGTAGACTCTTAGGCATGGGTGATAATTATGGTGGTGAAATTGGTTTTCCTAATGACGGAATTAACGAGATTGAAACCCTGACTGAGATTCCCTTCCCAGGTTTTGTAGAAGGTGAACGCGTTGTTGAATTTAGTAATGGGGATAGTGCTTCTTTTGTGATTTCGAATATGGGGAAATTATATGCTTGGGGATACAATTACGAAGGTCGCCTTGGTAATGGTGAAGAGGAACATGATCCGAGAGTTCCAGTAGAAATTACACTTCCTGACTTACTCGTTGGTGAGTTCCCCATCGACGTCCAAATTTTTGGTGAGACTGCGGTCGCATTAACGAACCAAAACCGAGTTTACGGTTGGGGAAACCCGGATGATGGCCAACTTGCTACTGGAGGATTTGATGAAGATCTCATTCTTTCACCAATCCTTTTAGATTTAAGTTTCTTACAACCGAATGAAAAAATCATCCTTGCCGATGCTGGGGACGACCATACCGCCTTTTTAACCGACCTCGGTACGGTTTACCAAGTCGGGGATAATAGCGATATGCAACTTGGCACTGGCGATAACGAGGATGTGAATCGTCCAATTGTGCTTGATTTAAGCCACTTACTTGGAGAAGGTGAAAAAATTACATTCCTTGATGCAGGTGATGATAATACAATCTTAAAAACAAATACCAATCGCCTCTTTGGTATTGGTAATAATCCTAATAGCATCTTTACAATCGATGAAGTTGAGGAAATTTCGATCGCTCGAGAAATTATTTTCCATGGTTTAGCGATGGATGAAGTCTTTGCTCAAGTATCCGTTGGTGAGAACCATACGCTTGCTTTAACCTCAACAAACCGCATGTTCGCGTGGGGAAATAACTACTATGGTGGCCTTGGCTTACCTACTGTGGAAACCTTTACGTATGTTCCACTTGAAGTCACCTTACCTCTGAATGAAAATGAAACGATCGCTCAAATTTATGTAAAAGATTATTCTAGTTTCGCGCTAACCAGTGATGGTCGACTTTTTGGATGGGGCAAAAATGAAACGAGTGAACTTGGTGATGGTGGTACACAAAATCAACTCACACCGATGGAACTGAACTTCAGTTCGTTAGCGTCTGGAGAACACATCGTTTCCTTCTTCCCAGGTTACTTTTCATCCTATTTTGTAACCAATCAAGACCGGGTCTTTGGTTGGGGAAGTTGGTTTGGCATTGGAGACGGAACTGCCGATCCACAACCAACACCAATTTTAATTACCTTTACGGGTTTAGAAGTCGGGGAAACCATCACGACTCTTTACGGCATCGCTCCACAACGATACGCCATTACCTCATTAGGCCGTGTTTATGGATGGGGAGATAATGATTTCTCCTATCAACTTGGTTTAGATGACCTTGACACTCGCTTGGCACCGACCTTACTGACCTTTGCAGGTTTACAAGTTGGGGAAAAAATAGTTTCTTTAGCCGTGAATGCATCCAACGCATTGGCCTTGACCAGCACCGGTCGTGTTTACGGTTGGGGTTTCAATCGAAATGGTGAACTTGGAAACTTCGGTACGGAAGATGTTCGGGTTCCAACGTTAATTGATTATGCCTCCATTCCCGCGGAAGAAACAATCATTCGTATCGTTGGTAATGGTAGTAATGGCGTCTTTATCTTTACGAATAACGACAAGGTTTATGTCTTTGGAAATAATGGAAATGGCCAGTTAGGAACTGGCAACTATGTCACATTAGCTAACCCTTCAGAATTAAGCATTGAAAGCCTCAGACAGGGTGAATCTATCGCGGATATATCCTTAACGAATTACTCAACCTTTGTGATTACCACGGAAGGTCGTTTATTTTCATGGGGTTTAAATGGTTATGGTGGAAAATTAGGTTACTTCAATACTCAAGATGGAATTTCACCACAAGTAGTCCTGTTCTAAGTTTTTACTCAGTCAATGTTTATCTAAAAGATGGCCTTATGGCCATCTTTTACTTTTGATAAAACGCCTTTGTTATAATAAAGATATGAAAAATCATAGATGGTTAAGTACAATCTCCGTAGGTTTTCTATTAGTCGCGTGCCAGTTACCCTTATCAAATTCAAGCCAAGAAAGTAGTTCCTCTCAACCATCCACCTCAATCGAAGAAACCCCATTAAATTGGGAGTTGGTGTGGTCCGATGAATTCGATGGTGAAGGTTTACCTAATTCTGAGAACTGGAGTTATGACGTTGGTGGAGGCGGTTGGGGAAATAATGAACTCCAGTACTACACAAACGCTGACTTAGATAACGCCTCGGTCAGTGATGGTCATTTAACCATTACGGCCAGAAAAGAAACGATCGATAACCGGCAATATTCCTCCGCTCGTTTGGTGACACGCAATAAAGCCGATTTCTTATATGGCCGCATGGAAGCAAGAGCAAAATTACCCGAAGGTCGAGGCACATGGCCTGCAGTATGGATGTTGCCAACCGACTGGGTGTATGGCAA
Source organism: uncultured Staphylococcus sp. (assembly GCA_964579925.1). Classification (GTDB taxonomy): domain Bacteria; phylum Bacillota_I; class Bacilli_A; order RFN20; family CAG-826; genus UBA970. Next base: position 7,256 of record CAZOHK010000008.1, read on the forward strand.
TTGGCCAACCAGTGGAGAAATCGATATCATGGAGCACGTGGGTTATGATCCTAATGTCGTGCATGCGACCATTCATACCGATACCTATAATCACTCCAAAGGCACCCAAGTGGGTGAAAGTTTAACTTTAGATGATGTCTTTGATACCTTCCATACATACGCCGTGGAATGGGAACCAGGCATCATTCGCGCTTATATCAACGATAACCACTATGCCACGTTTGCGTTTGATGTGAATGATATTGCCGATGGTCCTAGTCATTTAGCGTGGCCATTTGATAAGGATTTTCATTTCATTTTGAATATCGCCATCGGCGGAAGCTGGGGTGGTGTCCAAGGTGTGGATGATACGATCTTCCCAACCTCAATGGTCGTGGATTATGTCAGGGTTTATCAAAAGGCCTATGGTGAAAACGACATCACCGATCCAACCTCCATCAACACACCTGTCATTAAAAAAGCTACTTCAAACTCGCTTGCCTTGTCTTGGCATCCATCCACGGATAATCGAAAAGTGAGAAATTATATTGTCCGCGTCAACGGGCTTGTGCATTCCGCCCCATCAGTTCCTGCGGTCTATGTCGATGATCTAGATCCGGAAACCACGTATGAGATTCAAATAACCGGGGTGGATTTTAATCAGAATCTATCCACCCCCTTTACATTTGAAGCAACCACCTTGGGTTATCCAACGATCAATCAACGCATTGAAGCGGAAGCATACACGAATCAAAGTGGGGTTCAATTCCAAACCACGACTGATATTGGTGGCGGAGAAAACGCGGGATGGTTAGACACGAATGATTACCTTGAGTATGTGGTGAACATTCCCACGAATGGCAATTATCAATTACAAGCTCGCGTGGCTGCCAATGAAACCAGTGGTCAACTTCAAGTCCTGGCAAACAATCAAAGTAAAGTCACGTTGGACTTACCCATTACCAACGGTTGGCAAACATGGCAAACGACCACCAGTTCATCCTTTTCACTCAGTGCAGGTTTAAACACGATTCGATTAAGGGTTGCACGTTCAGGATTTAATCTCAATTACTTCCAACTGATTTCATCTTCTTAAAGACGTCCTTGCTACATTAAATTATCTTGGAGCCAACCAACGAAAGAAAAAAACCATTCGTGAATCGAATGGTTTTATTTTTTTAGTCAACGAGATCTAAATAAAGATAGGTGAACCTTTGACGCCAGTGGCAGATGCCATATTCGTATCACCATCACCGATTTGCCCATCCATACCACGCCCCCATGCCAAGGTTCGATTTGTGGAGGTAATCATATATGTAACAGGACCAGGTGAACTAATGATGTTAATAACGGTTTCACCAACTTCGAGGGTAGGTGTGGTAAATGCAGTTGGTATCGTGGTCGCGGTATTCGTGCCGTTTCCCAAGCGACTTTCACCACCAAAACCCCAAGCAAAATAACGACCAGATGACGTGAGAACATAATTATGAACACTTCCAACTTCTAATTCAATAATCGTTTCCCCTTCATTCAAAAAGGAATAATTCATTTCTGTAGGTTCAGTGACATTTGTAGTGGTTCCATCACCATAAGTTCCACCAGTACCAGTCGCATTTAAACCCCAGACAAAAATTTTGTTGTTTGAGGTGATAAGGAAGGTGTGATCTTTGCCAGATCGAATGTAACTGATATTTTCACCATTTAAGAATGCATTGCTAATCATCGTTGGTGCGTTTCGTTCTGATGTGGTGCCATCTCCAAGTTGGTTGCCACGGTTTTCACCCATCACATAAATACGGTTTTGATTGGTGATGGCGACGGTGAACGTTCCACCGACGCTGAAGCGATCGATGAATTCGCCACCATTTAAACCTGCAAAGGTAATCAGAATGGGTGTTGCAGCTGAACTCGAAGGACCACTTGACCCTCGACCTAATTGACCATATAAATTGTTGCCTTGAGCAAAGACACGATTTTCTGAGGTAACAAAGAAGGCTTGAGAACCATTTGGATTCGTATGAATACTCAGGATGGTTTCGTTAAGGTTTAACCCAGCAATCGTAAATAACGTGGGCGAGAGAAGTCGACCATTGGGCGTTTCACCCCACGTAAAGATTCTTCCTTCCGATGTGGTTGCAAAAGCATATAAATTGGAAAGATTTAACTTGGTAATGGTTTCCCCTTCATTGAGGGCGTTGATGGTGAATAACGTCGGGGTGTTTTGACGAATCGCAGTAGCACCATTGCCTAATTGACCATTTGCATTCGCTCCCCATGCATAGATACGACCACTTGGTGCCGTACCAAAAGAAAAATTGCTACCCACTTGGATATCCGAGAATAATCGAAACCATTTCGCATAAGCATTTAAGTTATAACCAGGCATCGTGTTTTGGGTAGTTAAAATCGTTCCTGCATAATTTGCATAGCCATACCAACCACCAAATCGACTATCATCCTTGGTGATCTCACCTGGCCATGTAATCGCGGTGCCAAAATCTGCAGTAATTGGATCAATCGCTGCTGCACCATTAGGATAGAAGGTCATCGTATAGGAGTTGGCAGTCCATTTGGCATATAACGTAAAGCTATTGGCAGGCATTGGTTCTGTAAAGGTATACTGCGTGGTGAATTCCGGTTCGGTATACCAACCACCAAAGGTATATCCGAAACGAGTAGGTTGAACAGGGGCGGTTGGAATGGTTTGATAAGCCACGGTTCGAGCAGCGATCCCAGGTCCACCGACGTAATTCACAAAACTAATCGTGTAATTATTTGGAATCCATTTGGCATATAAGGTGACATCACTGATCACGAACGTCGTCGAGAAATCCCACTTGTCGCCTAAGGTCACACCATTGTCTTCTGAAAGATACCACCCATCAAGGGTATACCCCGTCTTTTCTGATGTAACATCCGTGAGTAAACCATTTTCTATAATGGTTTGAGACTCAACTGGCGTTCCTTCCATCGCATCAAAGGTAACGATATATTGCACCATCGATGAAGACGAGCTCGGTTGGGAACTTGAGGTTGAACTCGAACTGGACTGACTGCCGGATGCCCCTCCACTCGTGGACGAACTTCCCAGAGTGTTACTCGTATTGGTTGAATTAGAGGAAGATAAACTTGATCCACTTGAGTTTGCTGACGAGGATGGAATGAAACTAATGATCAAAGCCACCAATAAAATACCAGTGATGGTATAAACGTAATGTTTAGGATTCGACCGTAACCACATAAAAAAACCAAAGCGGTTTTTATTTGGTTTAGGATTCGGTAACGTTTGTCTATTTTCAAAGACTTCAGGTAAAAATAAAATGAGAATCCCAAAGACAATAAACGCAACCCCAATGAACGTAAGCAAGATCATTAAGTTATCCATAAGCATCTCCCGCTTTTAAACTTAAATTTAACCTTTAAAAAACTGAAAATCCGTCAGAGGCGTTAAGGCCAGTGGCAACTTCATAGAGTTCTTCATCGATGACGATAATGGCATCATTTTGAACATAGACATTTCCGTTAAAGGCGTCACCTTCAAGCGTTACAATCGTGAAATTACTATAGTCATATAAATATACATTCGTACCAGAAATGATGATATTAAGCGAGTTAAATGAATCGGATTCGAGTTCACTCGTGGATAAGAGTGACATATTTGCCAACCCTAAAGTCATATCACCAACGTAAATTTTAAGTTCCGTCCAACCAGTTTCTGGGTATGGTTCAGTTTCAACAACGACGACATCTTGATTTTCTCCGAGTTGGTCTTCATGAAAACCCATAAATACCACTTCCGAGTCGTCTAGTCTTCCCGCAGAGGTAGTCACAAAAACGGTTGGGTCTTCAATGGATATGGAAACATAACCGCCCCATGAATAACCATGTAAGAAACCATTATCTTCATAGAAAACAGTTTTTCTTAGGTTACCCAATTGATTGCCGATATACCAAATATCTTGCCCAATTGCTTCGTAAGTTCCGGTCTCTAAATTAATCACATAACCTTGGTAATTGGTATTCGAACCAACTGCAATATTCGCCACTAAATATTCATTGACCACACCCATCGTCATAAAGTTTGTGATATTGAGATCTTCAATCGTGACGGCGGTAATCGCGTTGTTATTTTGTGCACCATTATAGACAAGAATCTCAAAGGCATTTGGATCGGTAATTGTTTCATTATCATAAATTATCGCGTGTGGGACATCATTAATCATCGTGAAATGATTAAATGTTTCACCCGTTACATCCCCACCAACTTCTAAAATAACAAAGTCTTGATCATAATAGCCAATCGTCGTCACATTGGTTGCCTCGGTGTAAAGCGAGAATTGGGGGGTGACATTATCATAAAAGGAACTCGGCGCATTTGCACTCGCGTAGCCATTCCAACCTTGGGTCGACTCATAGCCAGTTGCCGAAAACCGATGGGTGGTGATGCTGGATGTGTCTAAATTTTGAATTAAGAATGAAGATCCCGCTTCGATGGAATTTGTCAATTGAATGACATTTCCGCTATATAAGTTGGTGACGCTATTTCCTTCATGGAAAATTAACACATCATCACCACCAAGTTGATCTAAGACTACCCCTTGGTGTTGCGGGTAAAAAATCGATGAATAGTTATTATAGTCATACCGTGTCCCTGTCGTATCGTACATGGAAAGGTTGATTGGGTTCGTTGCAAGGAAGATTGCATTATCCGTTGCCATGTATTTCTTACCCATCATTAAATCCATTTGGCTTAATTCAAACAGTTTTGTGTATGTATTGCCAACCACACTAAAGAACTCAAAAACTGGCGTAAAGGTACTGGTGTTAAAACTTCCAATCACCCTAAAGTTTGGTCCTAAATCATTGGGATTCATAAATCCATCATTGTAAGACGAATAGAAGTTTGCCAAAGGCAAGACCGTTAAAAAGGTGGGAACGAGTGAAGGTTCAACAAATTTATATAGTTCATTCGCCCCTTCAACCAAGGAAGAAACATAAATCCCTTCTTCTTCCCAAACCAATTCTGAACTACCAAGAATGAAGGTATCTGCAAAGGAGGATTGAATACCGGTTGCATCGTAGTAATAGGTGGTTCCGGTCATGTCGCCCATGTTTTGAATCGTAAATAAAATCCCTTCATGGTACGCCACGATTGCTTCGCCGTTAAAGAAATCATTTCCAAATAAATCGCCAATGACTTCAGTGTTAAGCAAGGTGTTCAGTTCAAACACACTCACGTTGATATCGTTAGCATCATCATTTGTCCAAATAAAGAATTCTTTCGCACCATTTTTAACGGATCCTAAAACATTTAACTTATCAGCAGGGGCCAAAAGGGTTAAACGTGGGCCATTGACAGGTGTGGATGAGGAATTACTTGAAGAGGATGCACTGGAGGAACTACTGCTGGAAGAAGATGCACTGGAGGAACTGCTCGATGAACTTGCAGGACTGCTTGATGCGCTACTTGAAGCGGAAGACGAACTGGATGAAGTGCTTGAACTTGCGGTGGATGACGCACTTGAAGACGCACTTGAACTACTCGCGTTTGAAGAACTTGGGGTACCACTTGATTCTCCACCAAGGACAACCGATGAGCATCCCAAAGTAATCGAAACAAGTAAAACCGCAAAGCCAAAACCCATAAAGCGACGGCGACGTTTATTTTGATTCATTTCCATGATATTTTCCTCTTTCAGTTTGAATTTGATAACCTAATTTTCAAGCAAGGACGACTCTGAAAAAAAATAGCTTTTTTTTCAAAAGCTATTTTTAATAAATGAATATAAAGCGCTAAACCATGAGCATTGAATTAGCTGGCCATTAATACGATACTGTAGAAAATAATGACGAACAATAAGATGACCCACGCGACTCTTAATGCATTTCTTAACATATTATTCGCCTACCTTCACTTGTTGTGATTGACGCTTTAGGATACGTTCTTTACGGCCGCGATAACCACCTTGTGTCTTATCATCAAGGTTTAAGTTGATCGCGCGATCACACATGGCAATTGCATCTTCATATAATCCTTGTTTTTCTAAAAGAATAGCAAGGCGTTTAAACGAGTATACAAAGCCGCTGCGTGTTTTGAGGACATCTAAATGCAAGGCAATGTCTTCTTGGCATAAGGCTTCACATTGTTCTAAGAAAATCGCTTCTTTACGGCGATAGAACATGATGCGGATGGTGGCTTCATTCACCGCAGTCACCAAGGATGGTTGACCAGCTAACAATTGGGTCAATTCTTCATATAAGGCAGTTAATAAACCAAAGGAGATGAGTTTACGGTAAGCATAGAGTTGATTAAAGACGTTTTGGAAGAACACATTGTTATCTTTACCTGGATTAAATTGCAAACTCTTGACGACGTGGTCTTGACCTTCCAAGACAAACAAGCGATCAAATTCTGCTTTTAACACTGGGGTTAAGGACTCATAGAAAGCAGTCTTCTTTAAGGTGACTTTGGATAAATCAACCGACTTTGCTTCGTCTTCTTCTTCGACTGCTGGTTCATTGGAAACCACGACTGGGGTTTCCACTTTTTCAACAAATAATCCTTTTTTCTTCGCTTCGATGATGAGTAATTGAGCTTCTAATCGGACGAGACGTTCGGAGTATTCTCCGATGGTTAGATCTTTCAGACCACTATTTAACGCCGACTTCACTAAGGTAATCGCTTCGTCAATCGCTTCGCGTTTTTCTAAAATGATTGCGAGGCGTTTGACACTATACACGTATTGATTTTTGGTTTGTAAGACGGTTTGATGAAGTTTGATATCTTCTCTGGATAAGGTTTCTGCATACTTCAAGAAGTTCGTGTTGCTGCGACGGGCATAGGCAACGCGGATTCCAGCTTCATAAATATTCGTCTTGGAGGCAGCGTCTTGATCGGCTAAACGAAGACCTTCTTCAACCATTGCAATGAGTAAACCCAAGGAAATGGTTTTTCTCAAGCGGAAGATAAAGTTAAAGACTTTATCAAAGAATGCTTGGTTCGTTTGACCTAAGACAAAACTGACTTCTGGGATAATACGCGTGGTACCTTCTTTAATAAAGATGGTCGAGAATTCATTTTGTAATGCTGGTGATAAACGGGTATAGAAGTCAGCTTTTGCCGTAAAGCTCTTTAAGAAAATCTTACGGGTTTCAAATGCTTTGGCTTCTTTGGTTGCACCAACATCATCCATCGCTTCTTCACGGGCGATTGCAGCTTTCACCTTGTTGACTTGGGTTTGATTGACTTCACCAAGTGACTTGATGGCAATGCGATCCTCGGTTTCAATTTTCTTTTCAACGACTTTCACTTCTGGTTGAACGACGACCGCTGGTTTCACAACAGGTTTTGCTACTGGGGCGACGACTTTTTTCTCCACAACTTTCTTTTCAACGACTTTTTTCGCCAAACCGGTTTTGAAAATCAACGTATTCCAATGTAAGTGGAACCAACGTTGGGTTTCAATCCATAACGGATTCAAATCAAAGCGATATGCTTTTAATGGTTTATCAATGATTAACCATTTGTAGAATAAGTAAACCGGCATAAACACCCAACGGAAACCTTCTTTTAAGAGATGGACAACGCCCCATAATCCTAAACCTAAGGTTCGAATCAATAACCATGTGGTTTCACCTATTGCAATCGCAATACCGGCAATTAACCACCAGCTAAATTGAACAAAGACTTTAAATCCAATGACAAGGTAGTGCCAAGCGAGCTTTGCGACCTTGACGATCCAACGCCAAACTTTTACAAAGAATGAGGCAACGGCAATCGCAGCCTTCTTAATCGCGTTCCAAATAAATTCAAGTTTCTTACCGAGCCAAACGATACCCTTCCAAACCCACTTAAAGAATTTAGCGAGTTGGACACCAAGCCATTTGATCCCGGTCCAAATCCAGACCAAGACGAACCATAATGACATACCGACCCATTGAATACCTAACCAAATCGAACGGAACATCACTTTGATAAATTCAACGAATTCTCTCCAACCATTAAATAAGACTAATCCAAGCATGAGCCAAAAAACAAACATCAACGTGATGACAACTTCTCTACCCAAAAATTCAAAGACGAGTTGATTGAATACCATATTTATTTACTCTTTTCTTTCACTTCAGGCAAGAAGAGCACTAACACACCAAAGACGATAAACGCGATACCAATGAGCAGAAGAATAACCATTAATGAATTTTCCATGTTGTTCTCCTTAATCGTTCGCTGTCCATTGAGCGGTTAAAGTGAGATTTTTGGTTGGCATTATGGAATCTTTTGTGTAGTAGGTGCCATCATCCAAATCCATCCAGCCAGCAAATGAGTACCCTTCTTTGTATGGGGTGAATCCAATATAGACATTCTGACCAGGATAGACGGACGTTTCGTAAGTATCTTCACCGTTGTCTGCATCAAACGTAATGCCATATGGGAACGTAGCCCAACGCGCAGTTAAGGTGAGGTCTTCATTAGGACCAACGTTTTGGAATGCGATACCTGGTGCCCAACGGCGACCTAGATCGTCATACCACCCGGTAAAGGTTTCAGAACCTTTTGTAGGAACTGGGAAATAGGTGTTGTCTAAGTTTTGGCTATAGGTGAAGGTTTTATCGGAGATTACGTTTCCACCGTCTGTGTCATAGGTCAGCGTATAAATATTTTGTGTCCAAACTGCTTTGAGGTTTAAATCTTCAGCATACGTACCAATTGAAATTGTGGTAGTCCCAGCAACTGGGGTATGGTTGGCGGTGCCATCATCAGCGGTGTCCCAACCAACAAATACCCAACCAGTACGGGTTGGTGATGGGATTGAAATGCTTTCTAAGACAGTAAAGTCATAATCAAACGACGCATTAGAAGTCCCTTCATTCAAGTCATAAGAAACAGAGTAATCATTAATCGTCCATGTACCGATTAAATCTAAGGCATTATCAGGCATGGTGGATTCGGCATAGTAAGTTGCACCAGTTGCCATATCTTCCCAACCATTAAACGTGTAACCACGTCTAGTTGGTTCACTCATGCCAAGTTCAGAACCATATTCTTTATTATTTACCGTTGTGACGGATTGGCCCGTAAAACTACGATAGGTAAAGGTATATCGGTTAATTAACCATGTAGCAGTCAGGGTTAAATCACCAGAAGTTCCGAGTGCGATTTCGGTTACTGTGTTTTCATTTTGGTCTATCCAACCAGTAAAGGTATACCCTTCTTTATATGGATCGATTAATGTGTATGTTTCTTCGACGTTAAAGTCGCGTGGGTTATCAAAGTCATTGTTTCCACCATCCATTTCATAGGTGATGTCATAACGAACAAGTTCCCATGTTGCCGTAAGTGTAATGTTTTCAATCGTTGTACCACCACCGATTGCGGAGGTGATGACGTTTCCATCGTTTCTCCAGCCACCAAAGGTATAACCAGGACGAATCGGATCACCTAACGGAATGGTTGGATCTTCGATTGTAAATTCTGTTGGGTTTTCCGCTGGAAGTTCGGCTGGGGCGTCTTCATCATCTTGGAGATTATAAGTTACGGTATAAACAATTGCAGTCCACTTACCATAGAGAATATATGGCTCGGCAATATCGGTCATCGCAAATCCGAACTCAAAGGCTGAATCATCAGCCGCATTAAACCATCCGTTAAAGATATAACCAGGGTTGGTCACGGATTGTTCGGTTACAGTTTCACCTAATTCATATTCAACGGTTGCTGGAAGTTTGCTTGGATTCGTGATATCTGCTTCAAACGTATAGTATTTAACATCATATGTCTTAACTTCCCATTGGGCGATTAATTCAAGGTCATTAGCTGGCATAATATTACCGTTGCCATAGCCAACACCTTCTGCGGTTTCCCATCCATCAAAATCAAACCCTTCACGAACTGGAGTTGGTAAGGAAAGTGTAGAAGCAAAATTAACGGTTAATGAGGTTGGAGAAATCGCATTACCACCGTTAACATCTAAAGAAATGTTATAGGTGTTAATTGTCCACTTTGCGTAGACATTCTTGTTGCCGGTTGATCCGGTTGCAATGGACGTAATGGGTTGCGTGAATGCTGCATCGCTAAACCAACCATTAAAGGTATGTCCAGGTTTGGTTGGATTATCAAAGGTAACATTATCGAGTACGGTATAGGTGGTTGGATTATCACCATCATTGAAACCAAAATCCATGACGTAGGTAATCGAATAGTTGATAATCGTCCATTGAGCGGTTAAGGATAAGTCATAGTCTGGCATGTCATCACCAGATGTCCAGTCATCGTCACCATCGGACCAACCATCAAAGGTATAACCTAAACGGGTTGGGTTGGTTAAGCTAATCGATGCATCATAGTCAAATTCTAAAGTGGTGTCCGTAATTCCAGTACCACCATTAGCATCTAGCGTAATCGTATAAGAGTTCACTTCCCAGATCGCAACTAAATCAGCCCCATCGACTGGCATGGTGGAGAATGTATATGGTTGACCATCTAATGACCAGCCAATGAATGTATGGCCTTGTTTGGTTGGAGCGGTTGGGGCAGTGACATTTGTACCAAAGTCTTGAGTAATGTTGTCAACTTGAGAACCACCTAATTCATCAAATGTAATCGTATATTGATTGACAGTCCATTTTGCAAAGAGTGACAAGTCTTCCATGCGATTTGGATTGATAGCAACGTATTCGTCGCCATCAAATGCGGAGTTATCATACCAACCGTCGAAGGTATAACCAACGCGGGTTGGATCATTGAAGACGACTAAATCATCTTCAACGGTATAGGATAAGGTTGAACCCACTGCTAAAACCCCACCATTGACGTTATAGGTGATGTCATAGACCGTCGCGGTCCACTTCGCAAATAAATCCGTATCTAATGGGTGGGTGCCAAAGGTGAAAGGTTCAAGGAACGTTTCATCATCGGTAAACCAGCCAACAAAATCATAACCTTCTAAGGTTGGTTGTTCTGGGGCAAGGAATTCAGAATCAAATGTGTTTGTAACACTTTCAACATCTGAACCACCATTACTATCAAAGGTAACTGTATAGGTGTTTGGAATCCAGTACGCATATAACGTACGGTCTTGATTACTTAGAACCAAGAAGTTAGCAGAACGTTCAAGTTCTGTGTCCAAGTACCAACCACCAAAGGTATAACCCTCGCGCGTTGGGGATGGTAATTCCAATGCATCACCTGCTTCAATTTGAATGGATTGAATGGGTGCTGCGCCATTCGTATTAAACGAAATGGTGGATACATAAAATGCAAATCTTGCGGCCGCAACCACAATTAGCAAGAATGTACCAAAGACGATCGAGAATAGACTAACAATTCTATACTTCATATTTAAACCTCACGTAAGGCATTATATAGCGTTTTTTAGCAAAAATTAATTAATAAGCACTTATTTAAGATATGGGCACTTTTCCTTCCCTAAAATTGATTGAATTTAACCATTTTTTTTGGAGATAATTAATACGTATTAACGATTCCATCTTTTATTAAAAAAATTGATGTTTTTATATTGCAATTGCCTTAAGCAAGTCATTTTTCCATTTTTTGAGATGAATTTATGAGTGATTATTGAAATGATAAAATTTTATTTATAATGATTGAATGAGTCCTCTTCAAAAATTATGGTTCACATTACTCTTACCTACGTTTATTAGTTGCACGATTCCATTAGCAAGTTCTTCTGCTAACACGATCACTGTGTCCTTTGATACACAAGAAGGAACGATTGTTGATAACCAAACCGTTTTGATTGGTGGACAAATCGAAAAACCAAATGATCCAACACGAGATGGTTATTTTTTCCTGAACTGGTATCACGATGTTCCATCCAATCCATGGGATTTTCAACAAACCGTCACCGCAAATATGACATTGTACGCAAATTGGGAAGTTGAAATCCTTACCCCTGCAATCATGCGATTTAACCTTGATATTC
>CAZOHK010000009.1:0-18128 GCA_964579925.1 uncultured Staphylococcus sp.
GATTCACCGTTGGTTTTGGTTGGTTTGGTAGAAAAGGGGTTTTGTTACCTTTCATGGGTGGAATAAATGGTTTTGGCATAAAGTTATCCTCTCTTATTATTCTACTTGAATTTTTGACAAATAGTGAGCCGTGATGGTTTCAAGTGCACCGGCCATTCCGTTTAAGGTGACAGAAGCAGTTAAACCTGTAAGGGTTGCATTGGCATCAAGCATGATTCCCGTTGCCAATAAATATTCAGCATTTACACCAGCCAATTCATTTACTAAAGCATCAATGATGACCGATCCAATTCCTAAATGTTCACGATTAAAAAGGGATTGAAAACCAGCGTATATGCCGTTGGCAAGACCAACGCGAAAACGGTTCGATCTCGGTCCACCATTACCATCCACTTTTGCTTCATAGGCATAACCAAATAGGGTTCCGTCTAGGTTATAGACTGCATGGACGTTGGTGACATTTTCCGCAGCAAGATTCGCTGGTAAGGTTTCTTCAACACCATAAAAATTGATTGGATTAATGTTACCCATGGCAAGCACCCAATCTTGATTGAGGGTTGGTGGGGTGGATGAAGAAAGTATCGTGGATGTGTTACTTGAGGTAGAAGCACTTATTAAAGATGATGAAGATGGTGACGTTGAACTTGATGAATTTGGTGAAGTGGAACTTGATGACGTTGCAGTGAATGAACTCATCGCATCTGAAGAGGAAACGAAAGTAGATGAAAGTGAAGAAACACTTCCAGTTGAGCATGCGGTTAAAACCAAAATCAAAGATGTGAATCGTGAAAATTTCATAAACTTAAATACTTTTCTGTCATGCGTTCAATCGCCGGCATGATGCCGTCATAGGTTTCAGAAATGCCTGAACGACCAGCATTAGCTTCGATTAAGATAGTTTTCACAAGATCAAAGTCAACTTCTGTCCCCGGTAAAGCATTGGTTAAGGCGTTAAATTGTTTAACTCCAAATGCGTTATGTTCGCGATGATCGACCACATCAAAACCTTGATATTTATTTCCATAAATCGTTAACCGAAACGTCACTGAATCCCGGCCACCATTTCCATCGACGGTTGCCTGATAAGCATAACCCACCAAAAGGTCTGATTGGGACAATGAGAAAATCGTACTAATTCCCACTCCGGTTTCTTCCGAGGTTGGTGTAACGGTTTCATAGATAAATGCATCTAATGATTGCTCGAGAAATAAACCTGACCAACTATTGTCTAAAGATGTTGGTGTAGTTTGAGAAGAAGGGGTTGACGCACAACCAATCAAAAATAGGAAAGAGATGAGTTTTATGGATAGCATTTGTTTCATGTTGAGATTATTATAGAAAAGAAAGAACATCCATGCATTAAGGATGCTTAACCATGAAAACCAAGGAAATTGAAAAACTTAAATCGCATTACCTCACGATGATTGCTGAAAAGAACTTCGATCATTTTATCGATCCTAAAATTATTGATTTGATTGATGGCGAAGCAGTCATTCACTGGCAACCCAAAGCCGATCATCTCAATCGTTTTGGTGCAGTTCATGGTGGTGCACTTGCCGCGTTAATTGATACGGTCGCCGCCATCACATCCCTTACCCAAATGAAACGAATTGTTACCATTGAATTAAATGTTTCGTATATTAAAGCGGCAAACATCAACACAAAAATTGTTGCCAAGGGTAAAGTCATCCAGTCCGGAAAATCGTTAATTCGCACAAGGGTAGAATTATTTAACGAAGAAGGACAATTACTCACCACCGGAAACCTAACCTTCTTTGTCTTGGGAGAATTAACCTTATGAAATCAACACCTTTACCATTAGGTGGCATTCACCACGTCACTGCGATTACAAGTTCGGCCGCAGACATTTATCAATTTTTTACAAACATCCTTGGCTTAAGATTGGTAAAAAAAACAGTCAATCAAGATGACGTTCGTGCTTATCATTTATTTTTTGCAGATGATCGTGGTCATCCCGGTACGGATATGACGTTCTTTGAATTCAGTCAACGTCACAAAGCTGTCAATGGCACCAATGAAATTTATCGTACAAGTTTTCGCGTTAAAGACGATCAATGCTTAAATTATTGGTTAAAACGTTTTCAACGTTATCAAGTCAAACATGAACCCATCAAAATCTTGCTTGGCCGTAAATGGATTTATTTTTCAGATTTTGATGACCAAGCATATGCGTTGGTCTCAGATGAAGGTTTCCCAGGTGTTCCTGCTGGCGAACCATGGCATTTAGGTCCGGTCCCAGATGAATTTGCGATTGTTGGTTTAGGACCAATCTTTATTCGCGTCAATGACCTACCACTCATGCAAAAACAATTAACAGACGTCATGGGCATGGTTGCAAAACAAAAAGAAGCGTCGTTTTCTTTATTTGAGATGGCACCAGGTGGCAATGGCGCAAGTGTGATTATCGATTATCAACGAATGATGGGACAAGCCATTCAAGGATATGGTACCGTCCATCACGTTGCGTTTCGCATTAAAGATCGGGATGAACTAGATGAGTGGAGGGTGCATTTACTTCAACAGCAAATCTCCAACTCTGGATTTGTTGATCGGTATTATTTCCAATCACTATATGCAAGAATTTATCCAAGAATCTTATTTGAGTTTGCAACCGAAGGCCCTGGCTTTATTGATGGAGAAGAACCCTACGAAACCTTAGGTGAAGCTTTATCCATTCCTCCACACTTAAAAGTAAAAGCGGACTTAATTAAACGCATGATTAAACCACTCCAAACCAAACGAAGCGGATTTGTTTTCCCTAAAGAATACTAACGATGACAAGAAAAAATTGGGTGCTCAAATTTAGCTCAGTTTTGTTCGGAACCAGTATTTTAATGATGCTAGCAAGCTTACCATTACTCAATCAACTCGAAAAAACATATCAACTTGAATTTTCTCCAGCAAATTTCTCAACGGATGCAATAGTCGATCATGAGGTTGAGACCATTGAATTTCAAAACCTCAATCAATGGATTGAACTTCCAATTGAATCCTTTGGTTTTCATCTCCTTGAAATCGTCACTAGTGGCGGCGTTTTCACGGATGGTATATACCAAGAAGGCGTTCCCACACTGACCTTGTCTATCCATCAATCCGTTCACCATTTGCAAACGGATACGTTGATGTCAACAATTACATATCGATGGTTCCAAGCAGAACCTGGGTTGATGCGAATTTCTTTTACGAATTTTGTTAAAATGAGTGAAGGAATGATCTACACACTCATCATTCAACACATTTACTTATACGGATAAACTAATGCAACACCAAGGCACCATTAAATATTTAACCTCACGCTTAATCCTTCGACCACTGCAATTAGCAGATGCGGATCAAATGTTTTTAAGTTGGGCAACCGACCCTGATGTGGTCAGATACTTATCATGGAAACCACATTTATCGGTTGAGGAAACCAAACGCATCATCTCGTATTGGATGAGCAATTATCCAGATCCAAAGTTTTATATTTGGGGCATTCAATTAAAGAATGGTCCTCTCGTTGGCACCATCAGTATCCACTCCATTCATGATGGGTTTGAACGTGGAGAAGTTGGCTACGCTTTAGCAAAACAATACTGGAATCAAGGATATGCAACCGAGGCTTTACAAACCATTGTGGATTATGCTTTTGGGACGGTTGGATTTAATCGCCTCGAAGCCCACCACTCAATTTATAATCCTGCCAGTGGCGCAGTTCTTATCAAAGCAGGGTTTCAGCATGAAGGCGTGTTAAGGCAATTTTATCGTTCAAATGATGGTTTTCAAGATTCAAGTATGTACGGGATTCTGAAAAAGGATTGGTCTTTAGCTCAAAAATAATTATGTTATAATTCGTTGGGTAAAAAATCATGAAACATTGGCAACGCAACATCACGTTTTTCATCATTGGACAAATGATTTCATTTGTCGGATCCTTATTGGTTCAATACGCCATCTTTTGGTACATTAATTTAGAAACTCAATCCGGTGTGATTCTCACCATTTCCATCATCGCTTCCTTTTTACCGTTACTTATTTTTTCGCCAATTGCTGGTGTATTAGCGGATAAAATGAATCGTAAACTTTTAATCATTATCGCCGATGCTTCAATTGCAATTGTGACCTTAATCACCGCGATCTTGTTTTCCTTTGGTGATATTCAAATTTGGATGCTGATTGTGGTCACCGGTATTCGCGGCATTGGCCAAGCGATTCACGGACCGGCGATTGGTGCCGCGATTCCGTTAATGGTTCCTAGAGAAAAATTGATGCGTGTTCAAGGTATACAAACTGGCATTCAATCTGCATTTAACGTCTTAGGTCCGATTATTGCAGCGCTTCTTATTTCTTGGTTTAGTATCGGGTTCTTATTTTACATTGATACGGTTACGGCAATTCTTGGTGTGGGTACGCTTTTATTCTTTGTCACGATTCCAAAGCACGTGAACGAAGGAAAAGAAAAAAACACCTCTGGTTTTCAAGACTTCGTCGCAGGATTAACTTATGTTAAAAGTCATACGTTTTTAATTCCATTTTTTATTTATTTGTTCTTTGTTTTAATACTTGTTTCACCAGTTGCGTTCTTATCACCGCTTCAAGTGGTGCGATCTTTTGAAACGTATGGAACTGAAGTGTTCCGATTAACGATGGTAGAAGTCAGTTTTTCATTAGGAATGACCATCGGTGCTGGATTTGTGGCGTGGTGGGGTGGTTTTAAAAACCGGATTGTCACCGCAGGTATTGCCATCTCCATCCTAGGTTTTGGGGTGATGATGTTAGGTATTGTTAGTAATTTTTATTTCTACTTTGCTTTTATGTTTATTCAAGGAATCGTTTTGCCTTTTTATAACACGCCCATGTCCGTGATGATCCAAGAACAAGTGGATCCTGCCTATATGGGAAGAGTATCCAGTATTTCTGTAATGATAAACTCCGTGGGCATGCCAATCGGGATCGCGATCTTTGGACCACTTGCCGATATTATGGATATCGAAATTTTGATGGTCGTTTCTGGCGTGATGATGTTGTTATTTGGACTATTGTATTTAATCAATAAACCGATGATGAAGGCTGGGGTTCCCCAAAAGAAATCGAAGGATGCAAGTCCTTCACTTTCCTAGTTTTTTTGATTGAAAGAATTGTTTGAAAATCCATGGCGCACCCAAAGTCATCCAAAGTGCAATCAAGAAGTAACGGATAAAATCCAACCCTTGATCCATGAGCGTTGGGTTGCTTTCAAAATCAATAGAGTATAAACCCATTTCAAAAAGCATTTTTACACCAATGCGTATCGCAAGGGCGACGCCTAAACCAATGACAAGTTTGAAGATTGATTGAATCCAAGTTCCTTTTTCTTGAAATTGAATATAACGACCTTCCAAAGGAAAACCAATCGTAAAACCCAAGATACTTGCACTCGCGAGAAAAATATTTTTATCATTGGTAAGAATTGCAATAGGAATTAACGCCGCAAGCGGTAAATATCGCATCCATGTCGGGAGCGTTTGTTTCTTGAGGAGTTGATTAATCAAGATGTAAAACGTAAAGGCGATGGCATAACCAAAGATCACATCACTTAAATAATGTTCACCTAAATAAAGCCTCGATAGCATGACCAACACTACCATTGTGGTTAGAAATGGTTGAAACCATCGACCCACGATATTTGATTTTTCATTTAACGTTAAACCAAGGATTGTGCTGTTTTGCGCGTGGCCACTTGGTAAGGAGGTTCCTAATGACCCTTCACCAACTAAATCAATCCGATCAGGATATTCAACATAAGGTCTTGGACTATCCGTTAAGAATTTAAGACTACCATTGATCACAGCTCCATATAGAAAAAACATGATCAAACGATAAGCAAATTTTTTATCGATCGTCCAATAGATCAACGCCCCAAGGATAAGGAAAACCGTTTCATCTCCAAACTCAGTGATGAACAAAAAGAAACCATCCAATAGGTCGTTACGGAAAGATTGAATCCATTCACTAATGATCAGGTTAATTGATTCCATGTTTACTATTTTCCTTTTTTCTTAAAGTTTTTCTTAAACGCTCCATACCCAAGTGCGTCCAATTGGTCATAAGGAATAAATTTTAAAGAAGCAGAGTTAATACAATAACGTAGACCGCCCTTATCAGCGGGTCCATCATCAAATAAATGTCCCAAATGAGCATCCGAATCTTGGCTTCTGACTTCAGTACGAATCATTCCATGTGAATAATCATGCCTTTCGAGAACGGCTGATTCAATAATTGGTTTGGTAAAGCTAGGCCATCCACAACCCGAATCAAATTTATCTTCTGAGGTAAATAAGGCTGTCCCATCAAGGATATCCACATATAAACCTTTTTCATGATTATCCCAATATTCGTTTTGAAAAGGAGGTTCGGTGGCACTTTCAAGTGTGACCGCTCTTTGCAATGGTGTTAATTTTTTCAGATCAATTTTCTTTTTCATGGTTTGCTCCTTGCCCCTAATTTACATAATTTTTGGTAATAATGCTATCATTGAATCAATAATCGGATACTTACTTAATAGGAGATTACTATGGCAGATTTATTTAAAAAAGCATATGACTTTAAAGATGTCGATAATGCAATCAATTTAGGAATCTATCCTTACTTTCATGCTTTGGAAAGTAAACAAGATATTGTCGTCAAGATGGAAGGTAAGCGTAGAATCATGATCGGTTCTAACAACTACCTTGGTTTAACCGGCGACAAACGAGTGATTAACGCGACGGTTAAAGCTGTCAAGAAGTATGGTTCAGGTGTATCCGGATCACGTTTCTTAAACGGGACATTGGACCTTCACCTTGACTTAGAAAACGAACTCGCATCCTTCATGGATAAAGAAGCAGCGCTTACCTTTCCAAGTGGATTCCAATCCACGCTTGCGATTATTTCTGCGATTGCCGGTCGTGATGACATCATTTTCTCTGACCGTGAAAACCATGCCTGTATTTATGATGGGATTCGTTTGAGTTTTGCCTCATCCGTTCGGTTTAACCATGGCGACATGAAACACCTTGAACAATTGTTACAAGAAGCTGACCCAAAAGCCGGCAAGCTCATTGTGACGGATGGCATTTTTTCGATGTCAGGAGATATTGCAAAACTCCCAGAAATTGTTGCCCTCGCCAAAAAATATGGTGCAAGGGTGATGGTCGATGATGCACATGCGTTTGGAGTTTTAGGTATCAAAGGCAGAGGAACAGCGGAGCACTTTGGTCTTCATGAAGACGTCGATATGATCATGTCTACCTTTTCTAAATCACTTGCATCCATTGGTGGCTTCATGGTCGGTAAAAAAGAAGTGGTGAACTATGTCAAACATAAATCACGTCCATTCATTTTTTCAGCAGCATTGACCCCAGCGTCTACAGCGAGCGCACTTGCTGCATTAAGAATTTTAAAAGCAGAACCACAAAGACCAAAAGCATTATTAGATATTGCTGCTTATGCTCGTAAACGTATGATTGAAAAGAAATTTCCTTTAGCAAATGATTCGATTGCACCGATTATTCCAATTTACACGTACACGATGATGCGAACCTTTGTCGTTGCAAAACTACTCTATAAACATGGTGTGTATGTTAATCCGGTGATTCCTCCAGCTGCCCCAGAAGGTCAATGTTTGATTCGGACAAGTTATACCGCAACCCACACCAAAGCATTGATTGATGAAGCCGTTAATATTATGGCAGAGGTTCTTGCTCAAGTTCCAACCGATGAAAAAGAACTAATGGCGATGCTCCATGAAGTTCGCTAAAGATTCCGTTATTTTCATCACGGGTGCTTCTCAAGGAATTGGGTTTTCGTTAGCGGAAAACTTTGCTTCACATGGATATCGTGTCATTGGCGGAGCGCGTCATGTGCCAAAACTTGTTTATCAGTTTGATGCTCAATTGATGGATGTTACCGATCCCTTGAGCATTGAAAAAATTCTTTTATACATCGAAAAAACCTATGGACGATTAGATGTTTTGATTAATAATGCCGGATTTGGGATTGCAGGAGCGATTGAAGAAACCCCGCTCGACGCGATTAAAAAAATATATGATGTCAATGTGTTTGGGATGCATCAGGTTACCCAACAATCGATTCCTTTATTAAAAAAAAGTAAAGGTCTCATCATTCAAATTGGTTCTGTGGCAGGTGATTTTACCATCCCTTTCCAAACGTTTTATTCGATGACGAAATCAAGTGTGGCTACCTATACGGAAGGATTAAGACAAGAACTCAAACCTTTTGGTATTCGGGTGGTGAATGTAAAACCTGGTGATACAAAATCTAATTTTTCTTCGCAACGGCAACAATTCCTATCCAAAAACTCAGTGTATCAAACCCGGTTAAAGCGTTCGATTGCAGTTATGGAAAAAGATGAGAAAAATGGATTACCCGCGAAAAGTGTTTATGACGTGTGCAAAAAACTCTTAACGAAACGTCATCCACCCATTCACGTGACGGTTGGTTTTCAATATCGAATTTTACAAACATTGAAACGGTTATTACCGACTCGGTTTGTGCAATGGCTTCTTTATCAAATGTACGGAAAATAAATTTATTTGAGATAGGCTTGAATAATTGATTGAACGCCTTTTTCACCGTATGTTGTTACGAGCGTTTCTAAGGTTTGTTTAACTTGTTTAACGACTGGCAATCCTACCGGAGAATGTTGAGTTGCAATCGTTAAATCTTTTAAAAAATGTTTTAAATAAAAGGTTGCTTGCCAATCTTGATTGATCATTTTTGGTCCGTAGTTTTTAACACTATAAGATTGGGCCGCTCCCGATTGAAGGATGTTAAGGATGGTATCGAGATTGAGGTTTTGATGCTTGGCATACGTTAATGCTTCTGCAAGCCCTACGAGTTGTCCAGCGATTGCAATTTGATTGGCCATCTTCGCGTGCTGACCTTGACCAGCTTCTCCGACGTATAAAATGGTTTTTCCTAATGTTTGAAAAATCGATCCATACTTTTGATAGGTTGCTTCTTCACCACCGACCATGATCGTCAGTGTTTTTGCAATCGCTCCTTGTTGCCCACCTGTCACCGGCGCATCAAGGATGGAGATACCTTTTGACTTTGCTTGTTGTGCTAATTGCTTGGCGAGGGATGGACTTGAGGTTGTAAAATCTATCAATCCTGTTCCTTTTTTAACATGTGTTAATAAAACTTTGTAAACCTCTTCAACATCTTTTGGTGTTCCAAGCATCGTTAAAATCAGATCTTGATTTACAATCGCCTCAAGAAGCTGGTTCTTGATGATGACTGAACCTTGAATTGCTTTAGTTTTTGCTAAGCTTCGATTAAAAACGGTGACGTGGTGGTCTTGCGTAAGATGGCCTGCCATTGGCGCACCCATGACTCCCGTTCCAATAAAAGCGATTTTCATAGACTTATTTTACGCCATTTTTACCATAAAAACCAAGTTATGATAAAATGAAAAAGTTATGAATATTGCCCTCAGTCTATTTTCACTAACCTATATCGGAATGCTAATTTTTTCTCAATATAAAGCCTATCTTGCATTAGGGATGGCAGCTTTATTTATTTTGCTTGGTTATAGTCCTTTGTTTAGTGGAACCCTTGATCCAGTGAGTGGGGAACCATTAAGTTCTGTCTTTTCAAGTGCGATGAATTGGAATGTGTTTATGATTATCGCCGGAACGATGATTGTAGTTTCTGAATTTATCGCTTCAGGCATGCCAGCATTATTAGCGGATTGGATGATGAGTCGCGTCTCTTCAACAAAATGGGCGATTGTGCTGTTGGCAGCTTTTGCAGGGATTGTTTCTGCATTTGTTGATAACGTTGCCACGGTTTTGATTGTTGCCCCGATTGCATTAGATATTGCAAAGAAAACTAAACTATCACCAGTACCTTTAATTATTGCGGTTTCCGTCTTTGCAAATATTCAAGGTTTTGCAACCTTAGTTGGTGATACAACCTCGGTCATGCTTGCAGGGCCTCTATATGCAAATATGAACTTCTTTGACTTCTTTATTGTGGATGGCAAACCCGGTCCTTTCTTTATTGTTCAAATTGGAACGATTGCAAGTTTAATCACCTTTTGGTTCATCCTTGGAAAACATCACGAAAAAATTTCCTTTACCCAACAAACCAAAGTGAATGACTTTGCCCCGGCATTATTTTTAGGGACCATCCTTGTTAGCTTGGTGGTCGCATCGTTTATTCCAAACACCCCTGCAGAAATCAATGGTTATTTGACCTTAGGTATTGCTTTCTTATTTATTTTGTATCGATGGTTTTTTAAACGAAAACGAACTGCATTTGTGGATGCCTTTTCCTCGATCGATTTTGAAACTCTTGGCCTTTTGTTTGGATTATTCATTTTGATCATCGGATTAGATAATCAAGATGTCATTTTGAGAATGGGTGAAGCACTTGAATCCATTGGGAGCGGTGATCCATTTGTGATTTATACGATCGTGATTTTAGTTTCGGTTGTCTTTTCTGCCTTTATTGACAACATTCCTTACGTTGCCACCTTGCTTCCGGTGATGATGCGAGTTGGAGAAAATATAGGTGGTTTAGGTTTTCCACCGTATTTACTTTTATTTGGATTACTTGCTGGTGCAACTTTGGGTGGTAACCTAACCCCGATTGGCGCGTCTGCAAATATTGCTGGGATTGGTTTTTTAAAAAAACTTGGATTTAAAGTTTCATTTATGGACTTCTTTAAAATTGGTTTCCCGATTACCTTATCCGCATTGTTGACGGGTTACGTTTTGATTTACTTTATTTACAGCTAATCACAATCTTAACCATCTATTAACATTCGTAGTGTTTTTTAACTAATTGAATGGGAATGCTCGTATAATGATTTTTGTATTTGGAGGATTATTCAATGTTAGTACTTAAAGGCGTTGTCAAAAACTATGTGGTGGCCGGTCAACCTTTCCCAGCATTAAGAGGGATTGATTTGTCATTTAGAAATAATGAGTTCGTTTCCATCTTGGGTCCATCTGGTTGCGGTAAGACGACGATGATGAATATCATTGGTGGTTTAGATCGTTATACATCCGGTGATTTGATTGTCGATGGCAAATCAACCAAAAACTTTACGGAAAACGAATGGGATAGTTATCGAAATGCAACGATTGGGTTTGTCTTTCAAACCTATAATTTAATTTCTCATCTTTCGGTTTTAGACAATGTTGAAATGTCATTAAGATTATCAGGCGTTGGTCAAAAAGAAAGACGCAAACGCGCGTTGGATGTTTTGATTGAAGTAGGACTTAAAGACCATGTCTATAAACGCCCAAATCAACTTTCAGGCGGACAAATGCAACGCGTTGCCATTGCTCGGGCTTTGGTAAACAATCCAAAAATCTTATTAGCGGATGAACCAACTGGTGCCTTGGATACTGCAACAAGTGGACAAATTTTAGATTTAATTAAAAAAATCTCCAAAGGCCGTCTTGTCATCATGGTCACGCACAACGCAGAATTAGCGGCTATTCACTCTGATCGGATTGTGAAATTATTGGATGGTCGGGTCGTCGATGACACACGTCCTGAAGTGATGGATGCTGAATCATCAGGAAAACTGATGACTAAAAGAACCACGATGCCTTTTTCAACCGCACTAAAAACATCTGCAAACAACTTGTTAACGAAAAAAGGTCGAACCTTAATCACCTCACTTGCTGGTAGTATTGGCATTATCGGTATTGCACTTGTTTTATCGATTTCTGAAGGTATGAACATTTATGTTGGAACCTTACAAAGTGATACCCTTGCCGGTTTTCCGATTACGATTACGCCAACCATTCGTCAGTTTGGTCCACCTGATATCGCTAATCCAAGTGATTTAGATTTTCCATCTTCCACAGTGGTAACTGAATATAACTCTCGACCAGATGAACACGTCAACAACATCTCTGAAGCATTTGTAAATCATTTAGAAGAGATGCCTTCTTCGTATTACAATGCCTTAACCTACACCCGTGCAATGGCGATGCGACTTGTGTCGCGAACTACTGGTGGGGGATATAAATTATTATCTTCAGGTGGTGGTAGTGCCTTTTCTTTCTCAAGAACGTTTTACGAATTACCGAACAATGTAGACTTCATCGCCAGCCAATATGATGTGTTAGCAGGAAGACTTCCAGATTTGACCCAAACCAATGAAATGGTGATGGTTGTGGATATTCGTAATCGTATTGATCAAAGTTTATTTGAAGATTATGGTTTAGATATTGGCGAAGGTTTGAGTTTTGATTCAATCGTGAGTGAATCATCACCATTTGATATGAAGTGGATTCCAAACGATGTTTTATTTACACGAAGTGATCTGAATGGTAAGGTTCGTTATACGATTCCATTTAATCAAGAACAAGATATGTACAACAATCCCCTTTCCTTAGATCTAAATATCGTTGGCGTCCTTCGAGTAAAACCAACCGCAAGTGCGGAAGTTTTATCCCCAGGTATCGGTTATTCACCAGCTTTAACGAATCATGCATTTGAAGATAGTGTTGTCGGATCTATCCATTCAGAGATTGTTCAAGCCCAGATCGATGTTTGGAATGACGAAGAAGATGACTTACTGCCTTATATTGTGACTGGAACATTAAATGAATTTGAAGATGACGCAGAATATCAACTCGCATTGAAGACCCTTGGTGGTTCAACCTTACCCGTGGGTGTTCAAGTCTATCCAAGTTCTTTTGATAACAAAGATCTCATCAAGTCTTATATCGATGAATTCAATTATTTGGAAGACGACACGCGCAAACCGATTGAAGAGGTCATCATTTATACGGATTTAGCTGAAAATATTACCTCCACCATTACTGAGTTAATCAATACGATTGCGATTGTCCTGACCGCATTTGCTTCGATTTCTTTATTTGTTTCCTCGATCATGATCGGTATCATTACTTACGTTTCCGTGATTGAACGCACCAAAGAAATTGGCATCATGCGCTCCCTTGGGGCTCGTAAAAAAGATATTGCTCGGATATTCAATGCCGAAACCATCATCATTGGTTTTGTTTCGGGTGTTCTTGGTATTGCCATTACGTTGTTACTCAACATTCCAATCGATATCATTATTCTTGATTTAATTGAAGTTGAAAATTTCACCACCTTATCACCAGTCTTAGCCGTTGGTTTGGTTCTCTTATCGACATTCTTAACCTTATTGGCGGGTTTGATTCCTTCTGGTATTGCTGCTAGAAAAGATCCAGTGATTGCCTTAAGGACTGAATAGAAACCAACCATTGATTGACCAAGCTTATGTTGAAAAAAACACTATCTTTCATCTTTAAACTCTTCACCTTTTCATTAACCGTTTATGGTCTTTATTTAACCTTGAAGGATACACCGCTGATAGGCGAAGTGTTAAGTTACTTTACAACCCTTGTGAATGTTTTAACTGGATTGATGTATGTTTTCTTTATTTTAGATCTGGTTTTGAATCAAGGTCAAAATCGATTACTTCGTTATTTTAAACAATCCTTAATCGTCTATTTAATGTTGACCTTGTTGGTTTATTCCTTTGTCCTAATTCCTTATATCCTTGAAAACGATGTCCATTATGAAATTTGGTCCATCAAAGATTTAATTATTCATTACGCGGTCCCGCTCATGGTCACCCTTGATTATGCTTTTTTTGAAAAGAAGGGTGAGTTAAAATCTTTTTACCTTGGGATGAATTTATTCCATCTTGGTTTTTATGCCTTATATTTATCACTTTACATAGGTTTAGGTGGTCGTTTTCATTTAAATAATATTGAAACGATTTATCCATACTTTTTCCTTGATGTTGCCACGATTGGTATTACGAATTTTACCCTGATTGCGATCACCATCTTCCTGAGTGTGATTTTTTTAGGTTGGTTGATTTACACGATTGATTACATTCTTGGGGTTCCCTTAAGCTTACCATTAAGCAAACGCAAATAACTTGCATTTGCGTTTAATCATGCTAAACTCAATCTTGAAAAGAGGTTTTAGTATGGATAAAAAGTTTTTGGGAACACTATTACTTACAACTATCATTTTATCTGCTTGCGGAACCACTACACCAACAACGCTGACAGTGGTTGCAACACTTTTTCCTCAATACAGTCTTGCAGATCAATTGGCTGGAGATTTAATCGATGTTGAATTTTTGATACCGGTTGGAACGGATCCACATGACTTTGAACCTTCACCCAATCAACGGCTAATGTTAAATAATGCAGATCTAATTTTTTATACAAGTGAAGATTTTGAAATGTGGATGCATGCCTTAGAAGAAACGTTAGAAGGTACCGTGATTGATCTTTCATCCGCGGTCAATTTGATCGTTGGTGAGGCACACGATCATCTTCAACCAGGACCAAAACTCGCAGATGATCACGAAGATGGTGAGTTTGATCCGCATTATT
Organism: uncultured Staphylococcus sp.; assembly: GCA_964579925.1. Classification (GTDB taxonomy): domain Bacteria; phylum Bacillota_I; class Bacilli_A; order RFN20; family CAG-826; genus UBA970. Next base: position 14,412 of record CAZOHK010000009.1, read on the forward strand.
GGATTGATCCAGCCAACGGATTGTTGATGCTTGGAGCAATGGCTGACGTTCTTGTGACGTTAATTCCCGAAGATTCGGCACTGATACGAAGTAGAGAGATCTTGATCGAAGAAGCCTTTACTGAAACCATCGAACTTTATGAATCATTGGTGGAAGAAGGCAGCGAACAAGATGTGGTTTTTGCAGGCCATAATGCATTTGGATATTTAACCAACTATGATGTCCACGTCAACACGCCTTATCCTGGATTTTCAACTGATGTCTTACCAACCGCCCAATCAATTATCGATTTCACAGCGCTGATGGCAAGTTTAGAAACCAGTACGTTGTATACATCTTCAACCGATAATTCTGCAGTGGTAGAAGCGTTGTTGGAATCAAATCCCGGTATTGAAACCAAAGTACTTTACACGCTTGAGAACGTCAGTTTATCTCAATTTGAAGCCGAGATTCGCTATCAAGAATTGTTAATGCTGAACTATGAATCGTTATCCTAACATGAAAAAAGAACCTCTCATTGAAATTCATGGACTCAATGTTGCATTTGAGCATGTCAATGTCATTGAAGATTTTTCATTGGATCTATTTGGTGAAGATCGCGTTGCCTTGATTGGTGCAAATGGTGCAGGCAAAACAACTCTATTAAAAGTCATTCTTGGATTGGTGAAACCAACCAGCGGGCATTTACACATTCGGTCAAATCTATCGATTGGTTATTTGCCCCAAGTCTTAACATTGGGAGATCGTCTTTTTCCCATCACGGTCAAAGAAGTCATTCATCAAGGAATTGTAGCAAGCCGTAGCTTTCCAAGATGGATAAAAAAGTCAGACCAAGATAACGTCAACAAAACCCTTCAACAATTTCAAATTGAAAATTTAAGAAATCAATTGTTTGGTTCATTATCATTGGGACAAAAACAAATGGTCTTGTTTGCGAGAATGATGGTGCAAAAACCAACAATCGTATTTCTTGATGAACCCACAAGTTCGCTTGATGCTAATCGCCGAGATTCAATTTATGAAATCTTAAAAAACCTCAAAGATTTAAAAGTCCCTTACGTGATCATCACCCACGATCTTCCAAGTTTTTCTAAACACATTAAACGCGTGGTTTATCTTGAACATAAATTGTTGTTTGATGGAAGCTATCGCGCCTTTTGTGAGAATAAAAAATTCTCTCCCTTTATTCATACCCATGGGGGCGATCACCATGACCATTAATCAATTTTTTGACTATTTTCAATACGATTTTATAATCCGAGGTTTCTGGGTTGGTTTATTGGTTGCCATCATTGCATCGATATTAGGCCACTTCTTGGTGCTCAGAAAACTATCATTCATTGGTGATGGGTTGGCCCATGTTGCCTATTTATCGGTAGCCATATCGATTGCATTTTTTTCTCAATCACTTTTGTTTAATCTATTGGTCAGTACGATTGCGTCTTTATTAATACATTATTTGGTGCAAGCGAATAAAGGTTATAGTGATGCAATTATTGCTGGTATCTCAACGACTGCGATTGCTTTGGGAACCATCATCATCACGGTAAACCCAAATCAAAATGTACGGATTGAACAATTTTTATTTGGAAGTTTATTGTTGTTACGCCAAGCAGATATTCTTGCTGTAATCTTCCTTGCCATCCTTGTCGTTGTTTTTGTTGGTTTGTTTTTTCAATCATTGATGACGATGACGTTTGATCAAGACTTCGCCACGGTCAATCGCCTGCAACCCAAACGGATGCAAATCATCCTTTCGCTATTAACATCATGGCTTGTCATTATTGGCATCAGGGCAACCGGTTCTTTATTGATTTCTAGTTTCTTAATTTTTCCGATGTTGATTGGTATGAACTTTAAACAGGGATTTCAAAAAACATTCTTGATTGGCATCGCAATTTCCATCGTCAATTTTATCTTCGGATTTACCGTATCGCTTTGGTTTGATTTACCTACTGGAAGTGTGATGGTGATGACCTATGCATTACTTTGGTTTTTATCCGTGACCATGACCCCACTCTACTTAAGGAGAAAAATATGAAGAAAGACCTTTCCTGCCATCGTGATTTTTTTCACCATCATCAACTCAAAAATACACCCGCCAGAGATGCCGTTTATCATTTACTTCAATTGCATCAACCCATCACATTAGATAAGTTATTTTCGTTGGTAGTGAGACAATCGAAAGGAAAGAAAATTTCTTATTCCACGATTTATCGCATTCTTGAACAATTCTTATCCGTCAATATTGTTGAAAAAATGAGCCTCGATATAGAAACGACTCCGCTATATCAATTGAAGGATGAAACGCATCACCATCACCAAATGGTATGCACTACATGTAAAAAAATCACGCCGATTGAGGAATGTCCATTAACTGAATTTGAGTTAAAAATGGCGAAGAAGCTTCACTTTCAACCCCATCATCATCAATTTACGCTTTACGGGATTTGTCAGGTTTGCCAATCGGCTTCACCGTAAGCCAAATTTCGTTATGTCTTAAAAAAGGCAGCGTGTAAGGACCGTTATATCTTGCAATCTTAGGCGCGCCAATTTTTTCCATTTGATGGCCTAATAAAAAGCTATCCATTTTTTCAAGAATCGTTTCCATTTTTTCTTTTGGGACGAAACCAGAAAAAGTATAGACCAACACATATTGCTGTGGATAATCTTTCACTTTCATTTGGCGTTCCATTGGTTGAGGTATATCTTCATGATGAATTTTTGGAATCACAAATTCCATACTTTGTTCGGATTGATCTAAATCATTAATCACAGGGACAGTCATTTTCATTTTCTTGCCACTTTGATTATTGCCGGAAATGTAATTAAATAAATAACCAAATCCAGAATAACCTTGCAAAGAAGGCTCGTGAACGGCAATCGTATGAAATTCCTCATACAAACGAAGTTCAAATTGATTTGTTTTTTCAATGATTTTAAAAACAGGTGATTCGTACATATCTTTCATTATACAAAAGAAAAACCATTTGTTTGCACAAATGGTCTTTATCATTAAATCCGTTTAGGATTAACGTTTCTTTGCTGGAGCTGCTTTCTTTGCTGGAGCAGCTTTCTTCGTTGCTGGTTTATTCATTGCCATGTGAGAGATTCCTCCTTGTCGATTAATCGTATCACGACGAGGAATTAATACAAGATAAATTTGCGTTCTTTTAAAATATTTTACCGAAGATTGGCTTCAACTTTTGCCCAATTGATGATTTTGAAAAAATTAGTGATGTAGTCTGGTCGACGATTTTGATAATTTAAATAATATGCATGTTCCCAAACATCAAGACCTAAAACTGGTTTACCTTCTTTGAATGGAACATCTTGATTTGGTGTCGATGTTACTTTTAATTTTCCTGATGCATCTACAATCAACCAAGCCCATCCGGATCCAAATCTTGTTTTTCCAGCATTTGCAAATTGTTCCTTCATCGCATCCATGGTTCCGAAATCACGATTGATTTTTTCTAACAATTTTGCGGAAGGGGCAACATATTTTTTTTCTGAAATGAGTAATGACCAAAACATCGTGTGATTAAAATGACCACCGCCGTTATTACGAACTGCAGCTTGAATGTCTGCTGGTAATTTTTCAAGGTTGATCAATAATTGTTCAATGGATTGATCTGGTAATGCAGGATACTTTTCCAAAGCTGCATTCAGATTGTTCACATAAGCTTGGTGATGTTTGCTGTAATGAATCTCCAT
>CAZOHK010000010.1:0-17204 GCA_964579925.1 uncultured Staphylococcus sp.
CCAACGGTAGCGCGCAGTCCCGCCTGAGCGGGTCACAGTATATCGGTGCTTAATGGTTAAGCAGCTGCGAATTGTAATCTGTTGCCAGTTACTATTTTTTTGGTGATAACGTCACCACTCGGCTGCATCTAATGCATGATGACAACCCTGTCGAAACCATGACATCCCCAGGTTGTTGCTCATATGAGAGCAGCTATATCGTATAGGTAAGCATGTAAAAATGCAAGATGCTTTTATGAAAAATTCATCTATATAATAGAAAATTGTCCTTATCAAATAAAAACCTATATAATTATTTCTCGTAGAGGATACATCATGAAAACCTTAAAACTAATTTTTCAGTCGTTGTTTAGTAACGGGCCGATTATCGAAGCGAGAAACCAACCATGGTACCTTGCTTTATTCATCTTTCTTTTGTCCATCTTACTTGCAACCTACCCAACCTTTAATCAAATCAACACCAGTACTGGATCAGCATTCTTAAGTGGTAATACCTATTCTGTCGAAAACGCATTCACCGTGTTTTCAGAAACATTAGAAGACGAAGGGGTTGATTTGGTTGTCACCAAAGCAACCGTTGATGAAGCAGACGTATTTAGTTTATCTAACGAAGGAACACCTTGGTCAGATGTATTTGTCACTGTTTTGGATAATGAACCTGATTTTTCTTACTTTGCGTATAGCGTCAATGGTAGTGATCGTTTACGTGTGTTCTATCAAGGAACCCAAAGTAATGATGCGACCAGTGACTTTTTAAATCGTTTGATTGCATTACCAGCTGGAGACGATAATATTAGCTCCTTCTTACTGCTTGCCAAGGAAAGTGTGTATATGTATCTTTATAATCCTGCGGCGTTAGCAGACGGAAGCGTCAATGGAGAAAGCCCACTTGCAGCCTTTAGAGGAACGTATGACCGGGTTGAAGTTGGAACAAATTTAGGAAGTTTTAGTTTAACAGATGTTGATGGTAACGCATTAGATTCAACCAATGTTAATGAATATGTTGCATTGGTCTTTGGAAACTGGTTAAAGTTCTTTGACGATAGTTATGCGTATTCACGAAGTGTCTTAATTGTTGCTCAATCTAGTTTGATGCTTGTCGTTAACGCGATCATGGCGTTCATGATGTCGCTGGTCATCTTTATCATGACCCGTGGAAAGAACAATCCAAACAAACACTTTACCTTTGGTCAAACCATGAAGATTGGTGCGTGGGCTTTATTATCGCCAGCATTACTCACCGTTGTTGCTGGGGCTTTATTCCCAGAATTCGCAGGAACCGCCTTTGTCTTATTTGTGGGTTTACGTCTCATGTGGTTATCGTCTAAATACTTAAGACCAATTGATGCAGTTGCACCGACGCCGATTAAAAAATAAGACGTCCTTATATTTTTTTGCTTGGTCGACCGACAGAATGGTATTCAATACCTTTCATGTTGGTTGGTTCAAATAAATTTCGTCCATCAAATACGATTGGCGATTTCATCAGTTTGATCAAGTCAGTTGGTTTTAGGTTTTTTAATTCTGGTGCATCATTGACGATAATCGCTGCATCCGCGTCTTTGAGTGCATCTTCGAGTTCAACAGCATAAGCCAAACAAGGTTTTTCGCCACGCACATTAAAGAAGTCAAAGGTTGCAAATTTATCATAGGCAAAGATGATGGCTTCTTGATCCGTTAACATATCGATGACGTGAAAGGCTGGGGAATTGCGAACATCACTGGTTGAGCCTTTATAACTTAAACCGAGAACTGCAATTTTCTTTTTCTTAATGTCGCCTTTGAATCGATCAAGGAAACGTTTCATAAATTGAGTGACTTGTTCTTGGTTGGTTGATAAGGTTGCTGGTAAGAGTTGGTTTTGAATGTCATGTTCGTTTGCAAGGGCATGAAGGGCTTTTAAATCTTTGGGAAAGCATGATCCACCAAAACCAATACCGGGTTGGAGGAAATGACCACCAATGCGTGGATCCAAGCCCATGCCTGCGACCACGGCATCGATATTCGCACCAGTTTTTTCCGCGATTTGCGACATTTCATTAATAAAGGATACCTTCGTTGCTAAAAACCCATTGGAAGCATACTTGGTAAGTTCTGCGGTTTGGGGGTTTGTAAAGATAAACGGGACGGAAGCTGGATATTGAAAGATCTTGAGGATGGTTGATTTCAGCGCAAGATCATCGAGGCCTACCACCATACGTTTTGGTTTGAGTGTATCTTCAATCGCATGACCCAAGGAAAGGAATTCTGGTAAGGATACCACTTTGATGTCTGAGCGTTTTTGTTTTTTTGCAAGTTCAACGAGGTGTTGTTGGGTTCCTGGTATGACCGTGGAACGAATCAACACGATTAAACCTTTTTTTCCAAATTTCAAGATGCTTTGAAAGGAATCTTCGATGACCGATAGATCAATCTTACCTTGGTTACCTTCTGGCGTCGGAACTGCTAGCATTGCCACATCAGAGACCACGAGCATCGGTTCAATATCATGACCAAATTTTAGGTTTTTGCGATGGTTTGTTAAAAAACGTTGAAGGTCTTTTTCTACTAAAAAAGTTTTTCCTTCTTGAAGATCCGTTATCTTTTTGTAATCAATATCATAGCCAAACACATGATGGTGTTTTGCCAAATACACCGCGTTCGTCAGACCCACATAACCTAAACCAATCACGGTGATATTCATATGTTTTATCCTTTGTTTATTTAAGGTTTTGTCGAATGTATTGAGCAAGATACCCACTAAGGTAAAGTCCGGTGACTACTTGTAATTCTACTATATTGGGGTTGGTTTTCACCGAATATACATAAGGATTTTTTTTATTTAAGTAAAAAACAGAAACCAAGGCATAATCCGCTCCAATTGTTTTTGCTGCTTTGACGGCAATCTTCCTGACAGATACGGGTAAAGGGGTTTGTTTAAGGTACTCGGTTTGATCGACGGTGACGACTTCAACACCCGCATAGGTTTTCTTACCAATCACCAACACCTTAAAGGATTGGCGGTCAGTCGGTGGCACAAATGCTTGAACAATTAATGGTTGCATCCCAATGGGGGCCAAGACCCGAACCAGTTCTTTTTCGTCACGGACGTAATAGATTTTTTCGTTTGGTTGCGGATAACGATTCTTAACCAAGACTGGATAATTAATGTCATTCATCATGATCTTCACTTCTTGAATCGCTTGCATGAGGTTAACGTTGACGACGTAAGGTAAGGCAATGGTGGCTGGGCTTGGAACCATTGCATTTCTTAAGGTAATGGATAAAAGGGCTCGATCGAAACTTACATTCATCGCATTTTCATCATTAAAGACTTTTAGTTGATGTTCTCCCTCAAGGTAGCGAGCAATTTGAGGGTCTTCGTCTAACAAAACGGCAAATTGGAAAAAACCTTTGTTGGAGGTTTCTAATAATCGGGTCATATCCTTGGTGCTGACGGCAATCATCATGAGGTCCAATGCTTTAAACGCATCGATAAAAGTTTGAAGCCGAAAAGCTTGTTGCTTATCTAAAGGTTGATAACGGTAGATTAATAATCCATTCATCCTTCATATTTTACACGAACTCAATGGTGTTTTGACTATTGGTGATTGATGACTTACTATGAAGATACAAGATGAAAACCTCAAATCCTCAAATCAAAATTGTGGTGACCGATATTGATGGCACCTTATTTTCTCATCAAACCAAGATTATGCCTTTAAGTGCGATTAACGCTGTGAAGGCACTTCAAGCCAAAGGCATCAAAGTTTTTTTAGCCTCAAGTCGAAATCGTTATTTGATTACCAAATTAGGGATGTTGGACCTCATTAAACCAGATGGCTTAATAACAATGAATGGTGCAAACGCGATTATTGACGGAAGAGTCATCCATCGATATCCGTTACCTGAATCAGAAGTAGACGCATTGATCAAATTTTCAAAGCGTTTGAAATTCGGTTTAACGTTAGTGGAAGAAAATGGCGGTCATATTAATTATGTGGATGAACGCGTCATTCAAGCCCATGAAAAATATGGTACACGATTCCCACAACCAAGAACTTTCCCTGATCATTACGATCGTAAAATTTATCAAGCGATTGCCTTTTGTGATGAAGTCGATGAAAGTTTATTTCTTCCACATTTAAAACTTTGTAAGTCTGCCCGTTGGGATGCTCACGCGGTGGATATCATGCCCAAGGACTCAGACAAAGCCAAAGGAATTTTAGCAGTCTTAGAAATTTATGGATGGAAGCCAGAAAATGTGATGGCATTAGGAGACGCGCCTAATGATATGGAAATGTTGGAGTTTGCCGGAATTTCTGTAGCAATGGGTAATGGTAACGATGAAGTCAAAAAAGTGGCCGATTATGTCACCAGCACGGTCGATGAAGACGGTTGGGCAAAGGCGATGAAACACTTTGGATTGATTGATTAACTACTTGTGATATGGATGGCCTTTTAAGATCGTCATGCTGCGGTAGATTTGCTCTAACAACAATAAACGAAACAATTGATGGGGAAAAGTGAGTGCAGAAAAACTCCATTTTTCGTTTGCTAATCGAAGAATGGATTCATCGAGTCCATGAGAAGCTCCAATGACCAACACCCATTGGCTGCTTTTTTGTTGCAACAGATCAAATCGCTTTGCTAAGGCTTCGCTATGAAATGTTTGGCCTTGGCGATCTAAGATAATCACATACGAACCTTGAAGTATTGCTTTTTTAAGGTTATTCGCATCCACCACTAACGCTTTCTTTATATCTTCTTCGTTTGAGGTTTTTGCTATCGCTTCTGGAACTTCAGTGATGGTTAAATCGACAAACCTAGAAAGCCTTTTTTGATACTCTTCAATACCAAGTTTGATGTAACCTTCTTTGATAGAACCAATAGCAAGGATGGTAATCTTTAACATGCTTCTATCATACAAGATGTTGACATAGTGTGTGACACCCTATATAGTGTGTGATATACACTATGAGCAAAGATAACATGTTAAATCCAGAATTCATTGAGGGTTTTGAAAAGGAACTTAGACGTGGTTCCCTTGTTTTGGTTGTCCTCTCCATGTTGGTTAAACCAACCCATGGTTATGAGTTATTAACGTTAATCGAAAAAGCTAAAATCAATATGGATACCGACACACTTTATCCCTTGCTAAGACGTTTGGAAGGCCAAGGGTTGCTTGAAGGAAAGTGGGATGTCACAAGTAATCGCCCTCGCAAAGTTTATGGATTAACACCAATGGGGTCATCTTTATTGGAAGCCATGAAGAAGATTTGGCAGCAATATGGAAAAAATATTGAAAGGATCATTGACCATGACTAAACAAACTTTCCTGAACGCATTACGTGAGGCGTTGGAGGACGAAAACGTCCAAGACAAAATCATTGAAGAAACCATTCAAGAATATGGATCAATGATTGATGACGCTTTGGAAGGCGGCGAAACGGTTGAATCGTTTATCAAACGAATGGGTTCACCTAAAAAAGTAGCAAAGGCGCTTGCGAGCGGAGATCGCACACAAACTTCTAATCGGTTAACAGCGTTATCACCCTTTATTGCAACCACTTTATTTTTCCTAGTTGGTGTTTTTTATCAAGCTTGGCACCCAGGATGGTTATTCTTTCTCCTCATTCCCATTACAGGAATCGCAACGAGTAAACCGATTCAATGGAAAGGTTTAATGGTCTTTTTTACTTTAATTGTCTTTATTTTAGGGGTTTATAGTACAAATCTATTAAATCCATTGTGGTCATTATTCTTATTACTGATTCCTCAATGGAAAACTCGAAAGCATCCACTCCTCAATCGCATTGGTTTCATGTACACCTATGTTGCAGTTGGTCTTTATCACCTCGCGGTTGTTTACTATAGCTTTAGTTTTATTGGCGGTTCACAAGGGTTAAGAGATTTCTATATCTCGCTACCTTTAATTCTCTTAATACCCATTATCTTCTATGCCTTTTGGAATAGAAGTGTCCAAATTAGTTTCGATGGTGTCGATTGGGATTTGCAAAATCCCAGATCTATCTGGAGATTCTTCATTCATTTAGGATTCATCATCGGAGTCATCCTAACCTATGTCGCAATGGGATTGCTTTGGGGAATTTGGCACCCAGGTTGGTTAGTATTCTTCCTGATTCCGATCGTTTATATCGTCAGAGGAAGTAAGCGTTCCTCTCTCGTTGCGCTAATGCCATTTATTGCAACGACACTATTTGTCTTGGTTGGCGAGTACGCATCTATTCCTGGACAAGATACGGCGTATACACTTTCTTGGTTATTTTTCTTTCTCATTCCAATTAGTGGTATTTTAAAAAAGGGTAGGTAATCGATGATGATTTGGAATCAATGGAGTGGATTAATTGTTGGTTTGATGACGTTGATGTTTCTGGTCAATGCCGCTTTAGGTCTCCTCAACTTAAGGCATCAGCAAAAGCCCTTGGCAGCAAATGTAAAAAACATTTACTCTAAAGAAAAACTTAAAAAATCCCGCGATTACTTCGCTGAAAATACACGATTTAATTTGGTCCGTTCAACCTTTAGCTATCTCTTGATGATTGTATTATTTGTTGGTGGATTTTTTCCTTATGTTGGTCAATTAACCACTCAAATCACCAACAACGAATTAATACAAACGTTCTTGTTTTTATCGATTTTGTTGATTTTGAACACCATCATCACCTTGCCATTTAATTACTATCGAACGTTTTCGATTGAGGCTCGTTACGGGTTTAATAAAAGCACGAAATCGTTATTCTTTAAAGATGTGCTGAGAAATATTGTTCTTTCTACCGTGTTAACATCAGGCATCGCCGTCTTATTACACGCCTTATATCTTGGTTTAGGAGATGCGTTCGTTCTGAGTGCGTGGATTGCATTGTCTCTCATCCAAGTTTTGGTGTTAATCTTAAACACAAAAGTCTTCATTAAGATCTTCAATAAACTTACCCCATTGCCAGACGGTCCATTAAAGGACGCCATCCAGTCTCTTGCTTTAAAAACAGGATTTAAAGCCAAAGCGATTTATTCAATGGATGGGTCGAAGCGCTCAACCAAATTAAACGCATTCTTTTCTGGATTTGGGCCAACGCGAGAAATCGCTCTATTTGATACCTTAATTGCAAAGCTAAATCAAAATCAAATTCTAGCGGTTTTAGCACACGAAATTGGTCATGCAAAACACTTTGATGAAATGAAGATACTGATAGAACAAGTTCTGATTTTTGGTATCAATGCATTAGCATTAAACCTTGTGATTGGTAATCCCGCGATTATATCTGCATTTGGATTTACTGGTTCGTTCTTTGCGTTTTCGTTGATCCTCTTTGGTTTTCTCATTGAACCATTTGATTTCTTACTCGGATTACCAACGAATTGGTTATCAAGAAAAGCAGAATATGCCGCCGATGCTTTTGCAGTTAAACAAGGATATAAAGCGGAAATGTTAGAGGCTTTAAAAGTCTTAGTAACGGAAAATTTCTCCAATTTAACGCCGCATCCGCTTCAAGTGCTCTTAACGTATTCTCATCCACCGATGCACGATCGGCTTGCAGCGATTGAAGCATTAAAGGGTTAATCCCCTCCAACAACGACATCATATTGTTTGGTGAGTTCGATTTTAAATTTTGGAGTAAGTAAACGTCTTTTTCTTAACACCCGTTGATAACTTTCTAGGGCAATTTCTGGTGTGTTTGCTTCTTCAGAAATATGGGCAAGATAGACCGATTTGGTATTCGGCCCAATCATTTCTGAGAAGAACATCGCACTATCTTCATTGGAAAGATGGCCACTATCACCAAGGATTCGAATTTTTAAATCGTGGCTACGATTCGTTTGCAAAAGCATCTTGACGTTATGGTTGCTTTCTAAAATATAGTGGTGTTGGTTTTTCATCAGCTGTAAGTTTTTTTCGGATAGATAACCGGTGTCGGTAACATAGACCAATGAGGATTCGCCGTCTTCAATGACAAATCCAACTGGATTTTTTGCATCGTGGGATATCGCAATTGGGGTAACTTTGATGTGTTGGAAAAACTTAGGTTGATAGGGTGTGAGTTCGTGGTCAAGGTCGACCATCATCGTTCCCTTGGTCGCGTATCGTAGTTTTGCATCAAAAAAATCTTTTCCCATGATGTGATCACTATGTTCATGGGTAAAGATGACTGCATGAACTTGTTCCATCACATATGGGGTTTTTGCAAAGGTTTCTTTTAATCTTGTTTTGGTTAAGCCTGCATCAATTAATAGCAAAAACCCTTTGCTTTCAACAAGGGTGGCATTTCCTTTTGATCCAGAAGCAAGGATAAAAAACTTCATTATTCTTCGATGTCAGGTGCGCCGTGTTCTTGGCGAATTTGTTTTAAACGGGATTCGTAATCTTCACTTGGATTATCAAAACGTCCATAGTTTTTGAAGAATAATAATGGGACAATACCCGTTTTACCATTACGGTTCTTCGCGACAATGATTTCAACTAGTTCTGCATATTCGCCAACTTCTTTGGTGAGCGCTTCGACTTTTTCTCGTTCTTCTTTAAAACGTTTCTTTTCATCTTGGGTGACGTTCTTACTGAAACCAAGGTTCTTATAATAACCAGGGCGATACATGAGGAAGACAATATCTGCGTCTTGTTCAATGGCACCAGATTCACGTAAATCAGAGAGATAAGGCCGTTTATCATCACGGGAGTCGACTTGACGGGATAATTGAGAAATGACTACCACTGGTACCTTCAGGTCTCTCGCAAGCTCTTTTAATGATCGGGAGATGTTTGAGACTTCGACTTGGCGTGATTCAATTCGTTTTTCACCCGTGGTAATTAAACCAATATAGTCGACCACAATTAAACCTAAATCATCATGAGCCGCTTTTAATTGTCTCGATTTTGCCAAGATATCAATTAACTTAATCCCTGGGGTATCATCGATAAACATTTTGGTGTTCCCAATATTCTTAATCGATTGACCCACGGTCGCTTTTTGAGCGGCGGTCAGGAAGCGTGTGCCGGTTTGAATGTTATCTAAAGAAACGGTTGCGTCCGTTGCAATCAAACGGCGAACAAGTTGTTCGGAAGGCATTTCTAAAGAGAAAACTGCGACGGAGATTGGATTTAGTTTCACCGCGTTATAGGCAACGTTCAATGCAAAGGCGGTTTTACCAACCGAAGGACGAGCAGCAATGATTGTCATTTCCCCTTTTTGTAAACCGTGCGTGTAATCATTAATTTTTTTGTAACCCACATCGATGCCGGTTAAACCATCTGGACGTTGATAAATTTTTAAATCTGCTTCTACACGTAACGAAACTTCAAGTGCAGTTTTAAATTTTTCGATTCGGCGTTTTTCTGCTATCGCGCGTAAGGAGGTTTCTGAGCGGGATAAAAATTGAATGATTTCATCAATTTCTTCGGTTTCATAGGTTTGGCGAATTTGATCAATTGTTGTTAAATAATCCCTTAAGACTTTGTTATCTTGAAGAATGACAAGATAAAAATCAAGGTTGGATAGGGAAATCACGGAGTCCAATAATTCCTTTAAATAATCAATGCCACCAGCATTCACACTTTCTTTCATCAATCCAAGTTCTTCGAGTACAGTTTGAATATCCACTGGTAAGCGTTTATCAAACAAATTACGAATCGCTTGATAGATGACTTGGTGTTGCGATGATTTGCCAAAAAAATGATCAACAGTTACCCCGTTAATACATTGGGCCAATGCATTGCTATTGGTCATCATCGCCCCAAGGACGATTTTTTCTGCTTCCGTGTTGTGTGGTAGCGGTTTTGCCATGGCTTATTTACTTTCGGTGACGTGGACGTTGACAATACCGACAACGCCTTTATGAAGTTCGATTTTAAGGCGAGTAAATCCAAGCGCGTTCACCAAATAATGATCAATGAATTTGCGTTTATCAATCGTCAGTTGGTGTTTTTCTTTTAAGGCATCCACGATTTGTTTGGTTGATATCGTTCCCACCATGCGACCATCTCCAGCGATTTTAGCCTTGAATTCTAAGGTAATGGAAGCAAGTTTGCCGAGTAGTTCTTGGGCTTCTGCAACTTTTTTGGCTTCAACATCAAGTAATTCTTTTTGTTGTTCGTCGCGAATTTCTTTTCCACGGGAGGTTAAAGCAACTGCTAATTTATTAGGGAATAAATAATTGGCAGCGTAACCATTTGCCACGTCAATTTCTTGATCTTTTTTTCCAATATTTTTAACGTCTTTTAATAAGATAACTTTCATTGGTTTAGTTTCCTTCTTTGTTTTGCATTTCTCTCGCACGTGTGAGATATTCTTTCAACGTGTCGATTACCCTTACTTTAACCGATGCAACGGTTTCAAGGGTTTTGGTTTCATAACCTGCCGCAGTGTAATGACCGCCACCACCAATTTTTTCCATGAGCATGGCCATGTTAATCGCGCCATCACTTCGACAGGAGACTTTAGTATAACCATTTGGAGAGATTCTGCCAATGACGATTGCCGCCTTCACCCCACGCATGTCCATGATCGCGTTTGCAACTTTGGCAATCATTGCCGTGTCTTCAATCACTTCTTCCTCATTAAAGGTGGCAAGCAAGACGTCGTTTTCAATATTTTCTGCACCCGCGGTGACACGGTTGATGACCATGAGATCGTTATAGTCTTCTTTGAGTAATTCGTGGGCTTTGTTTGTATCTGAACCTTTTTCAATTAAGAAACGTGACGCATCAAACGTTCGTGGTCCAACGGTTTTAAGTTTGTAATAGTTCGTGTCTAAGTAAATCCCTGCCAACATGATGGTTGCAATTAAAGAAGGAAGTTTAAATTCGTAGGATTTAAAGTACTTGTTGTGGAGAATGATATCCACCACCAATTCAGTCGCACTGGATGCGGATGTATCGATGACAGGTTCCATTGTCACCTTGGCAATAAATTCATCGGTGCGTTTATGGTGATCAATGACAATCGTAGGAACGTTTTTTTCTAAAATTAAATTTCCCATCACTAATGAAGGTCTACTGACGTCGACAACCACAATGAGATCTTGCTCGGTCACTTGCGCAATCGCGTCCTTGGATTGAATAAAAATTTGTTTGTTTTCTTGAGAAGAAAATTCACTTGCAACCGCTTGTCTTGCTCGTTTTTCTGCAAAGGCATAGTCGAAGATGATTCGACTTGGTTTATTTAAGTGTTCACAAATGGCCCGGACGCCTAACGCAGAACCAAGGGCATCCAAATCTGCATCTAAATGACCGACAATATAAACTTGCTTTGCTTCAATGATGTTACGCAAAATCTTGTCATTTCGTTCCCTAATTCTTTGCGCAGTCTTCATTTCGTTATCTTGGCTTAATCGATAACCACCAAAGAATTGTTTGTTGCCATCTTCTTCAACGACACCTTGGTTGCCACCTCTAGCAACGGCAAGTTCAAGTGCTTCAATCGCGCGTCCATTTAACTTTGTATAGTCATCGCTTGTACCAAAAGCTACGCCAACGGACAAGGTGATTTGTTTTTGTTGTTGTTTATCGATGGCAAATACCTTTTCGATAATCCGATACTTATCTTCCTTTAATTTAAAATAAGAGGTGACGGGTCCAAAAATAAAGTAGGAATCGCTGCGAATACGTTGGATCACAAATCCAAAAGATGAAAAATAACTTATCACCGTGGCCCGTATATTTGAAATATAGTCACTCTTTTCATCAAATGCTGGTGCGTTTTCTTCATAGTTATCAAGAACCACATATCCAAGGACAGGACTTTGATTACGGTTGATTTGTAATAGATTTTCGTAAGCGGTCACGTCTTTTAAAATAAACATTCTTGAGGTATTCAAGAATTTCACTTCAAACGCTCGACCGGAAAGGATTAATTGGGTGGTGGTTTTGGTACCTTGTAACAACGGAACGAGTTCTTCCTTCCAATCGTGGATATTAGTTTCAATCAAGTTGGGTTGTAAATCTTGGATGACTTCGTTAACCCAAATGACTTGTTCATCTTGATCAAGCAAAATGATGCCTAAACCGGTATACCGATAGGCTTCGGGGATATCTGAACCGAGTAAGTCGGCGGTTTTAAGATCTTTCTTTTGGCGGTTTAACAAGATGGTAGCAAGGAAAGACAACATAAAAATGGCATTAAATACAAAAAAGACCGCAATTAACGAGAAAAGGATTGGGAAGGTGAGCCAGGATTGAACCGATAAAATATCGTAGTAATACACCCCAATTAATGAAGAAATGAGGACAAGTTCAAAAAATAGAATGAGAAGAATGCTGGAACGTAATCTAGATAATATTTTTATCATATTCCATTAAAAATTATACTTGAAAAAACAACCCATCGAGCAAGAAAGTTAAAACAACTTTCAATCGGGTATTGGGTTTGATAACGTCGCTTCTATTTGGTTAACTTAAACACAAACCATCAACTGCACAAGCAGATGCGGCTTCTTTATTAAGGACATTGACTGTACGACCTAATAAGGTTAGAACAACGGTCCCAAATTCGTTAATTTCACTCAAATATTTTGGTTCAATTTGATCGGCGGTGTTAAGGATGAGTGTTTTCCATTGGCGAGCGGATAGCTCAGGTAAATTTGCTTCTCTTCTCAATGCAACAAGCGTAGCAAGAAATCCTGTGACCGTAGGCACGGTGTGTGAGTTGGAAACATCAATGCTGTTTTCAAAACTAAAAATCGTGTGATCATAATAACGCCCCATCGCTAAACCTTGAATTTTATTCCAAGTTGGGTCGTAATTTCCAACAAACAAAGTGTTATCTAATCCGTATCCTGTCCGAAGGATTGCGTCTGTTTCACCACCACAAATGAGGTTTTCACCTTCAAATGGGTTTTGATCGGTGCAACTCATCGCTTGTTTATTGGCATCAATAAAGTCGTTTTCAAGTGCAGCGAGATAAAGAGTGTCATGTTGGTCAGCATAAAGGTCTAACCATCTTGCAATTTGATAAGAATGAAAGGCGACTGGGACAGTCGTGTTATCTTTGGTTTCCACCATTCTCCATGACGCAGAAGCCCATGCATCATACTGTAATTTTTCTTCGTTATAGTGAGCAGCAGAAGTACTTGCACTCATAAATAGTTTTGGCCCAATCTCATGTTGGTGAGCCTCAACGAACATTGCCAATGTGTAAAGATTAAACGTGACTTGTTGATCTTGCAGATCAACATATAAACCGCTTTTCGTGTAGTCTGGTTGGTCATAAAAATATGGATTGTTAATCATCGATCCGTTGTATGCAAGACCTTCAATCCCGATTTCTGGATAATACGTGTTCACAGATTGGAGCATTCTCCCTCCATGATTGTTGCTGGCAAACCCAATCGCGTCGGTCATGCCAACCGTAATCTGGCCGGGTTCTGGTAACTGGATAAAGTGTTGATTGGATTCAATAGGAAATATGTTTTGGTTGGCAATACTTATATTCCAATTTTGTCCAATAAATCTAAATTCAGGTTCTTCCGGTGTATACACATTTGGGTTTTGACTGGAGTTCGTCACACTTGAACTCAATAAGGATGATTCGGATGAGTTTGAACTTATGAAAATTTCGGTTGACGACTGGCTATCACTGCTCGTATTGCTGCATCCGGTTAGGACGGTAAACAACACAAGGGAGGGGTTTAGGATGTGTTTGAGGTTAATTGTTTTTTGCATGGTTTTATTATAACGATACACAAATGAATGACAAATAAAAATCGAAGTTTTGGATTTAAAGCGTAATTTGAAACAAAAACACCCCGATTTGATCGAGGTGTTCGGTGTTGTTTGGTGATAGACGATTGTGCAACAATTTAGGCTAAGATGATGCCGATAAAGACTAACCAAGCCAAGGTTGATTTACCAATTAAGCTTAACCAAACGTAGGTTTTTTCGCCATAGACATAGTCTTTCCATTTGCCAATTTTTGCATATTGAAGAATTTGGTTAAATGCAAATAAGTTGAAGACGATGAAGTAGAACGCTAATCCTGGTAAGACAAACCAAGGTAATAAGGATAAGTCAGTGATGTTGAGCATGTAGATCACGATAATGACCCAAGGAATTAAACCAGCAATCCAACCGATCCAATGCGCAGTCCAGTCCGTTTTTGTACGGGTTGGTGGGTTCATCTTTTCCATGAGTAAGCCGAGTAAATTCATCACCGCGTTAATACCAAAGACGCTGAGCAAGCCTTCAATCGTGGTAATACCAAACATAATCGATAATAAAACGATCATGATTGAAGAAGATAAAGCATATTCAAACCAACGTAATGGGTTGATGCCTTTTTCAACATTGCTTAAATATTGTTTCTTAAATGGAATTGAGATTAAGAAGTGGAACAAGGCACTTAATAAGATAAATGAAGCGGCAAGGATAGCAACCGGAAGTTCAAACATGACAACCGCAGTTGGTGCATAAAGACCTTCACCGATTGGACGAAAGAAACGTCCAACGATTTCTGGTGTGAAATCACGGAATAATGGAACGGTTAACGCAAGCACAAACAACGCAACACCTTGAATCAAATGAACAATACCCATCCTAAAATTAAACTTAACTAAATTCATAATTTTCTCCTCGTTGAATAATATACCACTCTTGTCCTGATTTTAGTTTAAATTTACCCCTAAATTTTTCAGTAGTGGAATAGATAATATAAAATATGATAATTTTAATTAAGAGGGTAAACCATGAAACCATTTGTCCATCGCATGATCAATTTGTCGATTGTCATAAATGTAATTGTTCTGTTCCCGGTTATCAGCGTCATTTTGTTAAATCTTGTTCAGGTAGAACGGGTTTGGGGTGAAAATCAACCTTCTAGGCAAATCCTTGTAAGCATTTATATCGCCATATTATTAGCATCAATATTGGTAAATTTTCTAAAAAATAAAACAAAAGTTTTGGTGGCAATAACCATCTTTTCCATGCAAATCGTGTATAAAGTATTAACTGCAGTGCTCGTTTTCAATGCATTTTCAAACCCAGTTGTTTTAAGTAACCTTGCCATCACATTGGTCCACTTATCAACCATTTTTGTTGTGTTTAAGTATCATCCGGATTTACTAAATTAAAAAAGACCTTGTTTTCAAGGTCTTGATGAGCGAGATTAAAAAGTGAATTAGGAAACTGATGGCAATTCCTTTGGTTTCTTTGCAAAGAGTATAAACAAAATTATCAGAACAAGTGTTACGCCAATTACCACAATCAAGTTCTGAACGATAAGAGAAAGTAGGATGGTGATAATCGCTAATCCCAAACTGGTAAAGAATAAAATCATGGTCAATAATAAATTACCAACGTCACCAAAAAAAGGCACAAAATTGAAGATGGACATTAACGGTTTAAACGCGAGAAGTAAGCCAATGAAGAGCATGAGAAATCCAACAGCGCGGAAAATCCAAAGGCTAAGTTCGTATTCTGCTTGAAGGGTTGCAGTCACAGACGTAATGTCAGTTTCACCATTAAAAAAGCGAAACACCGTGTTACCGTTTTTAGTCGTGAATCGACCAAACTCATTTTGAACAATTGCCCCTAAGAGTAACCCTGTGTCGGTAAAATCAATCACTGAATAGGATAAACGAATATCACCGACTTGAGGGGTTGAAGATGTACCAGTTCCTTGATTTGAAAAATATAAATAATTGTTTTGAATTGAATAGTCTTCATCCAAAACGTTACTTTCTTCTAACGCTAGGGGTTTAAATCCAGAATAATTTAATCCTTGATATTCCACATCAATTCCGTTCATCGATAGACCGGTTGAAATGGCGGTTTGTCCTGCTGGGATTGCAGCAACCCATGTGTTATAACTCGCGGGTACATCGTTGGGATGTTCACTAATGGTACCTAACCAAGATGTGGTTGGACTGGGATTAACCACCCATGCTTTTCTGTAAGTATATCGATCTTGACTGTTCACTGTACTTTGGGTTTCTTGATATCCATACATCTCAACGGTTCTTGTAATCACCACATATTCGTTGGCAAGAAATAAATCATTTGCCTTATTGGTGGAGTTAAACGACCCCACCATGTAGACTGCGGTGCTTTCTACATAAGTTTCGCTATATTCAACCGCTTTTTTAGCAACATTTGCGAGGTTCTCTTGGGCTTCGTTAAGAAACAAAACCGGAAATGCCCCAAGAAAAAGTAAGATTCCGCCAGCAATTACTGCAAACGGATTGAGTTTGGTCGATGATTGACGCTTGGGTGACATTGATTTATTCATGCTAAAATTTCCTCAAAAATAATTATCTATGATTCGTAAATAAAATGAAAGAAATGGCGACAATATCGGCCAAACTGTTGCTTAAATAGAAAACCTCAATTTATGGTTTACGAATCGATTTATTTTGAATTTGGCGTAATGAGTAAAGCCCGCGGGATGGGTGTGAAAACCAACCATAGTAATTATGTCGAAGAATGGAAGCAACATCATAAACTTTCGTTAAGGCCTTTAATTCTTGAATGGTATAGGTTTTTCCAATCATCATTGCGTCTTTGATTTTCATCACTCGGAGACGATAGGCTGTCAATCTTGGACCTTTGACCCCGCCGATTTGCGGGTGATCAAGTCGTTGTAGGAACTCTTTCATCAATCCTTGTTGTTTTCTCTTGTTTTGTCGATGGCTTTGTACTGCATCAAATGGTTTTGCTTCAAGGACCACGATGGCACGATCATCTTGGACGGTGATGAGCCCAACTTCTAATTTTCTTAATAATGCCAACAATAGTCTTTGCTGTCTTTTTAATGCCTTCAACGCCTTTTGGGGAACGGCAAGATAAACAAGATCAACAAGTTTCAAACGGTCTACCACTTGATAAATGAGTTTTAGATTGATGGCCAATTTCATTTCGACGGCGATGGTTAACTTTTCTTTAACGGCAAATACATCAAGGTTTTTGATTTCGCCTTGAACAACAAACCCTTGTGCCTTTAATAAGGTTGCAACTGGCTTGAATAAGTCAGATTCTTTCATGGTTAAATCTTAACATCTCTTGGGTGTATTGTTGAAATTTGGTGATTCATAAACCATATAATCTACTGTTAGAACCAACCTTCATCCTGTGTGGAAAAAAAGAAAAGAAGAACATGATGAGGTCTTCTATAAAGTCTAATGAAACATCGCTAATTTTTCTATTCTCTAGAAGAATCAGATGTGTCGTTTCCATGGCTCCTTTGACTGGAAGTAATAAAAAAGACCTTGGGTTACAAGGTCCT
>CAZOHK010000011.1:0-16914 GCA_964579925.1 uncultured Staphylococcus sp.
AAAAATGCTTTTAGTTAACGAGACAAGTGTTTCCCACAACGCAACTGGAATCCACACATAAAAAGGCATACTTTAGGATTCAACTTTCATGTCAAAGTCTCCTTATTATTATGATAACAAAAACTCAGGATAACGTTTAGCTACCCTGAGTTTTTAAGAACGAATTAAACTTAGCCTTCGTTTACTGCAAGAACACTTTCAACAAATGTATCAAGATATCCTTGTAAGTTACCGTAACTTAATTGGAGTAAACGTTCTTTTTCTTCAACTTTAAAGGCGTTAATGTCATTTAGTTGTTGTGGTGTTGGTTCTTCTTCAATCACCCCAAAATCGCCAGCAACGATTTTTGCTTCCGTTGCTTCATCAACTAAAGCGTCAAGCGAACGAGCTTCGTTAATAATCGCATCCGCAAACGCGCCAGCAGGTGTCCAATAGAAGGATGACACCGATTGAGCTTGTGGAATACCATGTGGAGCTTGATCCGAGATTGCTTTAATCGAAGGAATGTCTTGAACTTCTGGATCTGCGGAAGCAGCCAAATTACTTGGACCGACACCTAATTGAAGGGCCCGAGCTTTTTGAGTATCTGCGTTCGTTAAGAAGTTTGCGAATTGATGAGCAAGTGCTGGTTCTTCGGTAAAGCCATTGACACCAATTAATTTAGCACCCACCATCGAGCCTAATTGAACTTCTTCACCATCACCATGGGTGAAGGTTGGTAATTTAATCATCCCGATATTTTCTGCGCCAAGAATACCTGTAAATGCATTCGCATTCCAAGTTCCGGAAACACCGGCAATAATACCCTTGGTAATATCCGTTTCATTTTCTAAAAATAATGTTGGCATTAAACCTTGATCGCGAATGACACGGTTCGTTGCATAAGCATTAAACATGCCTTTTGCAGCGTTTAAACCAGCTTCATTATTCCAATCGATCGTTTGTTCGCGGGTTGCTGCATTCCAGGAAATATTCCCAGTCGTTGCAAACCACATTGACATGGCCCATCCACCCATTGGGTCGATGACAATACTCGAATCCAATTCTTCAGCTTTCGCCAAAATTGAATCAAGGGAGGTCATTTCTTCTTCGCTAATGTGGCGTTTGTCATAATACATAAAGATGCCGTTATCCGCAGTGTTAGGATACGCGTAAACCGTTTCACCTAAGGACGCTAAGTCAACGGACCATTCAATATTACGAGCGATCACATCAGCTTTATATTGTTGGACTGGGGATAAAGCCCCAGCGGTGACTAAATCTTGTAATTGATCATCAGGGAAAGCAAACACGTCTGCGCCACCAGCGATATCAAGTGTTAACACACTCTTTAAATCTGGTTCACCAACCGCGGCAAATTCAAATTCAAGATCTAAATCTGGGTTAGCGAGTAAAAATTCTTGCGCTTTTGCTTGTAAGAAATTCTGTTCTTGGTTTGGACCCCACACCTTGAGGATGATGGTACCCGGTTCAGGGGTACCACCACAAGCGACAAGGAGAAGAGGTAAACCTACTAAAGTGAACATTAACTTTTTGTTCATTAAAATACCTCTTATTTTAACTGAGATGAATTAGGAAGGATAAGACCAGCCGTGGACAACAATTGTACCTTCAACTGGGTTGGTTGGAGCGGTGTGGAAGAAGACAAAGAGATTGAATAAAGCACGTTGTTCAGCAGTTTTACCCGATAGATCGAGGGTGAAAGATTGTCTTTCGCCAGTTGCGGTTACTCTTGCTTCAACGTTGTTGCTGGAATTTTGTTCAACCTTGAACATATATTCATGGCCAACAACACCAGTGAAGTCAAAGATGACGGAAGTTTTAGCACCATTGAATCCACCATAGATTCTTAATTGCGCGTTTGCGTTCCAGAATTCGTTCGTTGTATTTAAGTAGCTAATGCTTGTTCCTTCTCCAGTTTCATATGAGAGTGCTGGGAAACCATAATTGCTCCATGCTGGAGAAATGACGATACGTACTGAACCACCAACTAAGCGAGCTTCAATTAAGAAAGCGTGTGGGACTTGTTCTGTACCAACTAAGACTTTAATGTTACCGCCTGCACTTTCAAATGCGCCGGTTGGCATGGATGCGATGCGGTCAAAACCTGCATCGAAACCATCATTCCAAGTATTGCCAGTTTTTAACTTGAATTCTTTATTTAAACCTAATGTGAAGACACCGTAGTATTTTGCATCGCCATCGGTATCAGTTAAGGATAAGGAATCATCACTTGGAGTCCATGCTGGATCAGTCACGGTTCCGACTAAGAATAAACCACCTGCTAAGGTTGCTAAGTCACCGACACGTTCAACAGTTGTCACAGTGGAATCTTCGCCAACGGTTACTTCGATTTCGAATGAACCATCGCGTACAACTTTAATGTTGCCACCATTATCAATGATGTCTTCTGCTACTGGGTTTGAAACACCCGAGAAACCGAAATCACCACCCCATGCACCGTTCTTCACAAACTTGAATTCTTCGTTTGCATATAAGTTGACGGTTAAGGAGTAGAATTCATTTTCTTCATCTTGGTTATTTAGTAAGTAGGATTGATCCGCTGGATTCCAACCATTGATGGTACCAACGAGGGCCCAATCGGTAACAGAAGGAGGTAAGACGGTTGGATCGCCATTGCGAAGAATGGTTAAGGTTCTTGCTAATGCTGGTAATGAAACTAAAGTGACCGTGTAATTACCATTGACTAAGGTTGAGAAATTAAAGCCACCAAAACCATCATCAACAGCAGTGGTATTGCCATCTTCTGGAATGACTAATGCGCCTTCGCCATCTTTCGTCCAAGCAACACCTTTATCGGTGATCGTTAAACCAGGACTTGTCGGGTTAACTTGACCGTTAGCCCAATCGGTGCCAACAACAATTTTCCAAGTTGAATCTTCATAAAGATCGCCTTGCCAAGCATATGAGTTCGTGCCTGCAGTGCGGGTCATGACCGGAGCGTTAGCTGGGGTCCAACTACCGATATTGGCTTGACCACCAATAAAGCGATACTCGTTCGTATCTAAAGCAACTGAGGATGTAGGTGTGGACGATGCAGTACCGCCACATGCAGCTAAAACAAATAACAATGAAGGTAATAGATGATTTTTATTCATTAAAAAATCCTCCTTTTCTATTCCTAATTAACATATTAAAGCGCTTACATTATTTTGTAAAGCGTTTTTGTTGATTTTTAAAAAATACTTTCAAATTAATCAAAAATCCATTTATTGAGATGCAATTCTCGTGATAAGATAAAAAAGAAAAGGAGAATTTTATGAAAAAAATTACAACATTGATGATGTCATTGATGTTTGTTGTTGCTGCTTGTGGAGGAACAACGTCTTCTTCTGAAAACACGATTCCTGATCCATTAGATTTACCTGCGGCTTCTGAGCCCACCATCATTTTTCACTATAATCGACCAGATGCGCTTTATGAAAATTGGAATATGTGGATTTGGGCGCAAGGTTATGAGGGGGCTGGTTATCAATTTACTGGCGATACAACGTACGGAAAGTACTTAAGAGCGCCTTTATCCAATTGGGCTGGTTCTGAAGTGATTGGGTTTATCGTTCGTAAGAGTTTACCAAATGAAGATTGGAATTCAAAAGATGTTGGCTCTGATCGTTTCGTGAATCTTGCGGAATGGGAAGCAAATGAAAATGGCGATTACCACATCTTTTTACGCAACGCAAATCCTTCTGTCTTTATTGATACCACAGGCTCAGTTTATAACGGTGTTCGTTCCGCAATGTTCCAAAACAACTCGATTATTTTAGTGAGCACGACTGCAGCTGCTCATGAAATTAAGATTTATCAAGGTGAAGAATTAAAGAAAACGATTAATGCATTAACGATTAATAATGCGGTAGACGTCTATATTAACATCGCAACAGAAATTCCGTCTGTTGATTTTACTGCGTCATATACAGCAAAAGTATCCTTTGTCGCAGATGATCCACGCCCAAGAACCGTGCCGGTTTTAACCAATCGGTTATTTTCCTTAGCAAGTTTTGGTGAACAATTTAATTACGATGGTGAATTAGGACCCATTTATAGCGAACAATCTACCACTTTTAAAGTTTGGGCTCCAACGTCTTCTGACATGAAACTTCGTTTATATGATAATGGAACACCGGTATCGATTTCTGCTCAACTTGGTGATGATGAATATACACAAACAACGATGACAAGGGGTGTAAAAGGAACGTGGGAAACAACTGTTTCTGGCGATTTACACGGTAAGTATTATACCTACGTTGTCACCAATGCAAGTGGAACCCATGAAGTTGTCGATCCATATGCTAAGGGTGCTGGTGTGAATGGCCGTCGCGGCATGATTGTCGACTTTGATCAAACCAATCCAGTTGGTTGGGATAGCGTTAACGACGAAGATACCTATACGTCCAATACCGATGCCATTATTTATGAACTTCACGTTCGTGACTTAACGATGGACTCCTCTTGGATGGGAACCTCAGCAAACCGCGGTAAATACGCAGGTATGCATGAAGAAGGAACGATCTATACCGGATCAGGTAGAACCGTTTCCACCGGATTTGACCACATCAAAGAACTCGGTGTTAACGCGGTCCATATCTTACCGATGTATGATCACCACAATAACGAACTAGCGGATGAATTTAACTGGGGTTATAATCCATTAAACTATAACGTGCCAGAAGGCCAATATTCCTCGAATCCACACGATGGATTGGTGAGGATTCGTGAAGTCAAAGACATGGTGAAAGCTTACGATGAAGAAGGTATTAAAATTATTCTCGACGTCGTGTATAACCACTTAGGCGATGCGAATGGAAGTAATTTCCAACGCTTAGTCCCAGGTTATTTCTTCCGTTATAACTTAGATGGTTCCTTATCAAATGGTTCGGGTGTAGGTAACGATACTGCTTCAGAACGTTATATGTTCTCTAAGTTTATTGTTGATTCAACCGCATTCTGGGCAGAAGAATATAAATTAGGTGGTTTCCGATTCGACTTGATGGGTTTACACGACACAGCAACAATGAAAGCAGTGCGTGATCGCGTGGTTGAAATTGATCCAGATTCACTGATTTATGGTGAAGCATGGAGTATGCCAGGAACTGTGACCTATTCAGTCGTTCCAATGGCAAACCAAACTAATTTATCCACCAGTAACATGGCCAATATCGGTGCATTCTCCGACTTAATGCGCGATGCATTCCGTGGTGGTGTGTTCGATGGCGGAAGCAAAGGGTGGGTCCAAACAACCAATCCAAGTTCGAGCAATATTTCTTCCATGAGACGGGCTTTTAAAGGTCAATTAAATACGAACACCGATCCAAAACGTGTTGTGAGTTATGTCTCTGCACATGATAATTTAGGTCTATATGATAAATTACTTTCTTCCGGTGTCAGTGTGGCAAATGCGCCTAAAGTGAATACCCAAACCTCATCGATGATGATCTTCTCGCAAGGGATTCCATTTTTCCACGCGGGTGATGAATTGATGAGACAAAAGATTAACGCTGACGGTTCGTTTAATCACAACTCTTATAACGCACCAGATTCCGTTAACTCGATTAAATGGGGCAATAAAGCGACCCACTTTGATTACTTTACCAAGTATCAAGAAATGATCGCGTTAAGAAAAGCAACTGAAACCTTCCGTTTAAAATCCTCACAAGAAGTTAGTGTTCAACATACTGATTTAACCGAATTTGGTGGCTTAAACTTCACCAATTCAACAGTTGCATACCGCTTAACCTCGCATGCGAATTCAACGGATGCGTACGATGAATATGTGGTTTTCCATAATGGCAATAACGCCGGTGTGACGATTAACACAACCGATTATACGATTGTGTATGTCTCATCTGGTTCGTTAACCTCAAGCGTAAGCACGAGTGTTGGCGCGAATACCACAGTTGTTTTAGCCAAGAATAATTAGTTTCTTCTTTCGATACAAACCTCATTGATAAAACTCAATGGGGTTTTTTTATTTGGGAGTTGATTTTGCATACCCCTATGGGTATAATCAAAACCAGGAATAAATACAAGATGAATAAAAAAACAATTGTCGTTGTTGGTGGCGTTGCAGGTGGAATGAGTTTTGCAACTCGATATCGTCGTTTGAATATGAATGATCACATTATCATTTTTGAAAAAGGTCCTTACGTTTCGTTTGCCAATTGTGGTTTGCCTTATTTTATGTCTGGAGAAATTTCAAGTCGAACAAGGTTATTGGTTGTAAAAGAAAAGGATTTGGTTCAACGATTTAATCTTGATATTCGTTCAAATACCGAAGTCATCGCAGTCAATCCGAATACGAAAACGATTACTTATAAAAAAGACCAGGTTACTTCTGAACTAATCTATGACACTTTGGTATTGTCACCCGGTGCAAAGCCCATCATTCCAGTCATTAACGGCCTTGAGCTTATGCCTCATTTTGAGTTAAGAAATATTCCTCACTTAGATAACATCATGGCCTTTATAAAAACTCATCAACCCAAATCAGTTGCGATTGTTGGGGCTGGTTATATTGGATTAGAAGTTGCAGAGAATTTACATAAATTAGGATTACAAGTTGCGGTCATAGAAAAAGCCCCGTATGTCATGCCTGTGTTTGATCCTGAAATTGCTAGTTTTGCTAAACATGAACTTGAAAAACAAGGTATTCGATTATTCACCAATAATGAAATACTTAAGGTTGAAACGAAGAAAATCCATTTAAAATCCGGAAAATCTATTGATGCGGATATGATGATTCTAGCAGTCGGTGTATTACCCGAAAGCAGCTTGGCAAAACATGCTGGAATTACAACCGGACTTCGTGAGGGCATTTTAGTGAATCATCAATATCAAACCTCGATACGTGATATTTATGCTGTTGGAGACGCGATTGTGGTGAAACATAATGTCTCAAATCAAGATGCACTCATTCCCTTGGCATCACCAGCGAATCGCCAAGGTCGACAGCTTGCAGACATTTTAAGTGGTTTACCAGTTACCAATCGTGGTGCATTGGGAACCGCAATTGTTCGCTTGTTTTCATTGAGTTTTGCGTCA
Organism: uncultured Staphylococcus sp.; assembly: GCA_964579925.1. Lineage (GTDB taxonomy): Bacteria > Bacillota_I > Bacilli_A > RFN20 > CAG-826 > UBA970. Next base: position 7,060 of record CAZOHK010000011.1, read on the forward strand.
ACCGGATTAAATGAACGGCAACTCCAAGGTAAGTCATACCAAGCTATCCATGTTCATGGTTATGACCATGTCAGTTATTTTCCAGGGGCGACCACCATTGATTTAAAATTGATGTATGACCGAGATACGCACCTTATCCTTGGTGCACAAGCGGTTGGAGAAAAAGGTGTTGATAAACGAATTGATGTAATTGCTACTGCGATGAAAGCAAAGATGAAGGTTACTGACCTACAAGAACTTGAACTCACGTATTCTCCGCCATTCGGTAGCGCAAAAGATTTAATCAATATGGCTGGTTACGTCGCTCAAAATCACATTCATGGCATTACCAAGTCGGTTCAGTGGCATGATGCAGACCAATGGATCAAAGCCGGTGCGGTCTTATTAGATGTTCGGCCTGCCATGGAAAGAATGGCGTACGGCCATTTTGAAAACGATATCCACCTCGACATTGATACATTATCTGCAACCAAATCAACGCTTCCAAAAGGTAAAAAAATACTTATCTATTGTGATACGGGATCTAAAGCGTATCTTGCCGAGAGAATGCTGCGCAACGACGGTTATGACGTCTATCAGTTAGACGGAGGATATAACATTTATACAAAAGGGAAAGGAACAAATTAACATGTATAAAACTGTAATGATGACGGATGTAGAGCTTGCGATGAAGAAAGGACCCATTCACGTGCTTGATGTCAGAGAACCCGATGAATACGAAGAAGGACATATCCCTGGTGCCATCCTTGCACCGATTTCAACGTTCATGAACCATATTGGCAAAGTTGAAAAGGACAAACACTATTATGTGGTCTGTTATTCTGGTGCCCGTTCACAAGTGGTTTCAGAATATTTAGGCAAACAAGGTTATCAGGTCACAAATGTCATGGGTGGTATGAGCACGTATCGTGGTCAAAAAGCCTTCGGTCTAAAATAACGATTAGAAAAGAAAAAGCGTTTGTATCAAACGCTTTTTTTATTCACTTTAACGTGGTCTAGGCTCGTAGGGATTTTTCGATTTCGTTTAAAAATGCGTCAAGCGGTTGATTACCAAGTAATTCAAATTTTTCATTGATGATAATTTTTGGAACTCCAGAGACATTATATTTTTTAGAGACAGCTGGGAAGGTATTGGCTTCGATCATTTCTGCTTTGATGTTTGGGTTTAACATGGCAAGTCGATGGGCGGTTTGAACCGCACCTGGGCAATGTGGGCAGCTTAACGTCACAAATACCTTAATGTGGACGGGTTTATTAATCTTAGCGATGCGATCAAGGGAAGGTTGTGGCATCTTGAGTGGGAAACCAGACATTTCAATGAGGGCGCTAATAAAGGAATTGATTTCATGGCCAGCAGGAATGCCATTAAACTTAACCCCTTTGTATTCGCCCAAATCATTGAGCATGACAAAACTTGGAAGTAACGTAATGCCGTATTGTTCAACTTGTTTGGCATCGTGTACTTTGTCTAAAAGTTCTAATTTAATTTTTGAATTGGTTTCTGCAAACTCACTTAAGAGTTGTTTTGTTTCGTTGCAAGTTTGGCATTCTTTTTCATCAAGAAATAACTTGATGGTGATCGGACGTACCATTTGTTGTAGGATATCCGTGATTTGTTTACGGATGTCGTCAGTAAAGAATTTTTCCATGTGCATACCTCCTTTAGGAATGATGGATTAAGTATTGTTGAATTGCTAAGGCGGCTTTTGCACCGTCGCCAACGGCAATGACAATTTGTTTAAATGGGTGATGGGTGACATCCCCGCAAGCAAAGAGACCAGGTACAGATGTCATCCATTGATCATCAACGATCACGTCACCTTTTGGTGTAAGTTTGACCAAATCTTTGACGAGCTGACTGTTTGCCAATAAACCAATTTGAATGAACAAACCATCCGCTTTCACATAATGCTTCTTTTGAGTTGATTTTTCAAGCATCCAAACGCCTTCCATCATCGTTTTGCCTTCAACACTTAAGAGTTGGTGTTCAAGATAAATGGTGAGGTTAGGAATCTTTTTCACTTTTTCAAGAATAATCGCATCGGCACGCCATTGGCTACGATGGACGACGGTAATGTGATGTGCCCAAGCAGATAGATCAATGACTGCCTCTGCTGCGCTATTACCACCACCCGCAACGACCACGTTTTTGTTTTTAAAGAACGGGGCATCACAGGTTGTACAATACGATACTCCTTTGTTTGCAAAGGTATGCTCGCCAGGTATGTTTAATTGATTGGGCTTACCACCGGTTGAAAGTAGCACGGTTTTACTCTTCAGCACAGTTCCATTTTCAAGATGAAGTGAAAAACCCTCTTTGGTTTTTGTGATGGTTGTTACCAACGCATCCAGATAAATGGGAACATTTAATTGTTCAAGGTGTTTAAGGAATAATGCCGATAAGTCTTTCCCTTCGGTCATGGGGATACCAAGGTAGTTATCCACAGTTGAGGTGTTATGAAGTTGACCACCAATTTCTTTGCTAATGATGGCGACTTTTAATCCTTTGCGTTGTGCATAAAGCGCGGCATTAAGACCAGAAGGTCCTCCACCAACAATCAACAAATCCCATAATTGTTGGTATTCAAAGATCGTAGGAATTGAACGCTTTTGTATTTGAAAATCAAACATCTTAACGACTCTTCACAATGAGCGCCATCGCATCTTTAATTGCTTGGCTGTCTTTAGGTTGATCAAGCATGATTTGCTGAAGGTTTTCTGTGGTAATTAAAGATATGGTTTTATCTAAATTAGCACGAATGGCTTTAAGTTGAACAACCAAATCTTGGCACGACTCTTGGTTTTCCATCATCGCTAAAATGCCTTTCATTTGACCATGAAGGCGATTCATCCGATGGAGTAAATCTTGATTACATTTCATAAAATTAATATACCCATATGGGTATTAAATGTCAAGGGTGTGACAAGACTATTTAAATGAAATATAAAGCGAAGTATTCAAAAAATCGATTCAGTAAGTTATTTAGAACCATCGGGTCATTGCTAAGACTATGACCACTGTTTGGAAAGAAAAAGGTTTCTACTGGTGCGTCTAATTGGTCTGCTTCCTCGAGGAAACTTTCCATGTTGGAAAGAGGAATGAGTTCATCCATACCCGCATAACCTATTAAGGTTGGAATTGCATCGCTGAGGTGAGAAATGGGTGAAGCATCGATCCATGATGCTGGATAACCATCCTCCATGATGACGTCTGGACTTAACACATCGGTTCCCATTAATCCGTTGGCAAGGAACAACTGAACCATCGGATCACCAAAGGTGATATACGATGGATCGGTAAAGTTCACCGGAGGGACAAGTGCCATGACAAAGCGGATTGGCATCACACTTGGGTTACGGTAGCTATATAACAACGCAAGATGCGCTCCTGCACTTTCACCAACCAAGGCAATTTGACTTGGATCAACGGTGAGATCTTCTGCATAGTCATAAATGAACTGTAAAACCAAACTAATGTCATCGAGCATATCAAGATAAGTAGCTCCACTGGTGATGAAGCGATAATTCATACTGATGTAAACATATCCCGCATCAATGATTTGATCTCTGTAACGCCGCATCATGCTTTTATCGCCACTGATCCAACTGCCGCCATGAATGAATAAAATAGCAGGTGAAACCGATGTTTTCCCTCGTTCATAAGCGACTTCAAGGACTTGGCGTTCTTCATTGCCGTAAAGGACATTATTCAGTTCAATGATAGGGCTTAAGGTTGAACTCGTTGATGAAACTGATGATGTTTCAGAAACGCTCGTATTACTCGAAGCGGAACTAAGCGAGGAATTAGTAGCTGGTTGGCAAGCCGCTAGGATGAAACTTAAAAATAGTAATGATGGAATGGTTGTTTTCATAAGTTTATTATCAAGATTAACTAACAAAAATTCAATCGTTAAGCATGATGATAAGAAAATAAGTTTGCATTTCAGTCTTGGTGGGCATAAACTTTAAAGATAACCCCCCTATAGGAGGGGTAAGGAGAACAAGATGAATATTGCCATTATTGTAGGATCAACAAGAGAAGGCAACGTTGGACAATCGGTGGGAAAATGGTTGCTTACCCAAGGACAAACACGTAAACATAAGTATGAATTAATCGAAGTATCGACGTTTCGATTACCTTTATTAGGTGAAGGAAGTGCGAAAGATAGCATTCAACGTTGGCAAGACAAGATTAAAAGCCTTGATGGATTTATTTTTGTTGCCGCCGAATATAATCACTCAATTACTGCTTCGTTAAAAAACGCGCTTGATCTCGCCCTTGAACCTTGGGCAAACAAGGCTGCTGGTATCGTCAGTTATGGTTATGCAGGTGGAGCAAGAGCGGCAGAACACTTACGAACCATCCTTGGCGCACTTGCGGTTGCCGATGTACAACAACATGTGATGTTTAACCTCAACACAGAATTTCTTCCAAAAGAAGGTTTTAAACCAGCACCATACCAAATTGGATTGGTTGGAAAACTCTTTGATCAAGTTGAACGTTGGTCTGAAGGTTTATTAAAAAGTAGAAGTTAACGTTTCTTTGCAGTTCCGTAACCACCTTGAACCGGTCGGACATCAAGGAAGGTTACCACTGCTTTCGGAAAATGAGTTGCCATCGCGGCAACTTCTTTTCTTCTTTTTCTAGGAATGTAAGAAATAATCATCGCATTCCGATGGTTGGCTTTGCCGACGGAATCAAGAATAGTTGCGGCAAATCCATTGGCACGTAATTCTTCTGCCATCGCGATGGCGTCATCTTTTTCCGCAATAATTTCTGCTTTGATATTACCAAGACCAACACGGCCTTCTAACCAAGAACCAAAATAAAGTCCGCAAGCAAATCCGCCCGCATAGGCTAAAACCCGTAAAGGGTCTTCTGTGATTCTTGTGACAACTAACGACACATTGACTACCCAAATCATTTGTTCAAAGAAGACAATTAAAGCGGCTTGTTTTCTAAAGCCTTTTGTCATTAAGAGTAACCGAAAAACACCGATACTGACTTCGGTCATTTTTGCGGCAAAGATGGCGATGTAAATTAAAATATTCATAACCTTATTTTAAGAAGAGTTGCAATATTTGTACCGCGTTGGTTGCAGCACCTTTTCTTAGATTGTCTCCTACCACAAACAAGTTTAACCCATTTTCAATGGATTCATCACGACGAACCCGTCCAACGTAAACCTCATCTTTACCGTCCACGATTAAGGGCATTGGATATTGCTTGAGATTGGGATCATCATAAAGCACAATGCCTGGAGCTTTTTTAAGTATTTGCCTTACTTTTTCGATATCAAAAGGTTTTTCAAATGCCAAATTGATGACTTCACTGTGACCATTTTTGACAGGAACCCTGACAGCAGAGCTACTGATTGGTAAAAGTGGAATACCCATGATCTTTCTCGTTTCATGAATGATCTTTTCTTCTTCCTTGGTATTTCCATTAGGCATAAAGATATCAATATGAGGAATGACGTTCTCATAAATCTGATAAGGAAACTTTGTGGTTTTACCGCTAGGTAATTTTTCCGCTAAATCATGAAGACCTTTGCTTCCCGCGCCACTCACGGCTTGATAGGTTGCAATGACCATCCGGTTAATCTTAAAGGCATCATGAAGTGGTTTGATGGCAACCACTGCTTGAATCGTTGAACAATTAGGGTTTGCAATGATATAGCGATGAAGAAAGGCTTCTTTGGGATTAACTTCTGGTACCACCAAGGGAACGTTTTTATCCATTCTCCACGCAGCGGAATTATCGATTACTAAGGTTTTTTGTTTGGCAAAGATTGGCGCAAAGGCGAGTGAGACGTCACTTCCTGCACTGAATAAAGCAAAATCAACTGGATTTGCGAGAATATTTTTTTCCTTTAACGTGAGTACGCGATAAGGCTTATCACGGAAAGGGATCATCATCCCTTCACTTTTTTCTGACGCAAACAAGACCAAGGTTTCAATTGGAATTTTTCTTTCTTCTAAAACCTCAAGAAATTTTCTTCCCACGACACCCGTTGCACCGACGATGGCGATTTTGATACCCTTCATGATTTGCTACCTCCCAATACGAATTCGTTGTATAAAGCGTTAATCGCGAACTTATAATCAATGTCTTCAACCCCGATGACCAAGTGCATCCCGTTACTACCATAATCAATCATTTTCAGATTCACATTCGCGTTCACCAAGGCAGAGAAAACTTTAAGCACATTCATTTTGTTTTGTAATAAGTTTCTTCCAACCACATAAATCAAAGAAATTCCTTCGGTGATTTCAACCACATCTGGATGAAGGTCTTTCTTAATCTTTTGAATCAACGCTTCTTTTTTTCCATCCGCTAAATACTTCGCTTCAATCATCATGGAAAAGGTATCGGTACCGGAGGGAAAGTGCTCCACATTAATCCCGAGTTTTTCACAAATACGTAGAATCTTACGATCAAAACCAAGTAACTCTGACATCATTTCTTTTTCTATCACGACTAGATTAAAGCCTTTGACGCCGGTAATGCCAGTGATGGCGCCATGGTATCGGTCTGGCGGGAGTTTGCTATAAATCATCGTTCCTTCACCACTTGGATGAAAGGTGTTTCTAATATGGGTAGGAATACCTTTTTTAATCAAGGGAAACATCGTTTCTGCTTGGATGACACTTGCACCCATAAAAGACAACACTCGCAATTCACGATACGTCAATGCATCAATCCGTTGAGGGTTGTCCACCACTCTTGGATCACAGGTTAAGAATCCATCTACATCTGTCCAGTTTTCATAAAGTTTGGCATTCACTGCATCGGCAATGAGGGCACCGGTAATATCAGATCCACCACGTGGCAAGATTTGAATCTGATCGTATTCATTGCGACCATAAAAACCACCTACCACGACATAAGGATGTTTCTTTAATAAGAGCCCAGCATCATTTCTAGTTTTGGTTCGATTTAATTGATCACCTTTAAAACGGATAATATCGCCAGCATCTAAAAATGCAAAATCTAAATAGGATGATAAAATTAACGCCGATAAATACTCACCTCGAGAGACAATAAAAGGTAAGGATTTTGATGTTTTCATTTTTTGTAGGATATCTTGGAGAATCGATTTGATTGGCAAATCTAACTTTAATTCCTCAGTAATCTCTACAAAACGTTGACGAATGCTTGCAAAGGTAACCGGGTCTTTACCGAGTTGGATTTCTTTGGCAACTTGATAAAGCAAATCGGTGACTTTGGTGTCCTTACTATCTCTTTTCCCGGGTGCTGAAACCACGATAAACTTGCGCAAAGGATCACTTTTGATAATCTTTGCAACTTGTTTAATTGTAGCGACAGAGGCCATGGAAGTTCCGCCGAACTTCGCGACAATTGCTTTCATAACTATGATAATTTTTCTTTAAAGTGTTGATAGTTGAAGGACTTAACCAAGACATCTTTTCCGTCAAGTTTTCTTGCATATATACTTGGTAATGGGATGCCATTAAACGTGTTGTTTTTCACAATCGTGTATAACGCCATGTCTTCAAAGACGACAAATTCTCCAACCTTGAGTGGTTCAAGAAAACGATAAATGCCAATATCATCTCCCGTGAGACAAGTCGCTCCAGATAAACGCATGATGTGTTTACCGTTTGGATTGGCAGTGGTGACTGGTGGAATAAATTTTGCTTCTAAGACATCTGGCATATGGCACGTTGCTGAAGCATCTAGGATTGCAATATCAACATCATTGCGCGTGACATCCAAGACACGGCTCACCAAATACCCTGCGTTTAAAACCACGGCTTCACCAGGTTCTAAATACACTTCGAAATGATATTTTTCTTTGTAATAGCGTATAATCTTGACCAACTTTTGAATATCATAATTGCTACGTGTTAAATGATGACCACCACCAAAATTAATCCACGTTAACTTTGAAAAGTATTGAGAAAACTTCTTTTCAACTTCTTTCAGCGTTGCTTCAAGCGCGTCGGCATTTTGTTGGCATAACGTATGAAAATGGAAACCGGAAACACCTTCAAGCAAAGTGGGCTCAATGTCTTGAATCTTGATACCCATCCGTGAGGTTGGTGAGCAAGGATCATACATTGTATTACCTGTTTGAGTAGAAACTTCTGGATTGATCCGAATCCCGATTTGTTTTTTTGCTTTGAGGGCTTTGTCTTTAAATTTCTTTAATTGACTATTTGAATTAAAAACGATGTGATCACTATATTTGAGGATATCTTGAAATTCTTCATCTTTAAATCCAGGGGTAAAAACGTGGACCTCTTTGCCAAAGTGTTCAAAGGCTAATCGTGCTTCAAAAAGACCACTAGAAGCAGTGCCGTCGAGGTATTGTTTAAGCAATGGATAAAAATAAAAACTGGAAAAAGCTTTTTGAGCGAGTAGGACCTTGCAGCCACTCAAATCTTTAATTTTTTTGATGATCAATAGATTATTTAAGATTTTTTGTTCATCAATTAAATAATAAGGCGTCGGTAATCCTGGGGTGAGTTTCATACACAACCTCCTTATTTAACTAAAACAGGTTTAAAGTTTTCTTTCCAAGGCAATCCCCATTCGTTTAGCATCGCCATATATGGATCTGGGTTAAATTGTTCAACGTTAAAAACGCCTTCACCTTTCCATTGCTTGGTGAGGATCAAGGCAGCACCAATCATCGCGGGAACACCGGTTGTATAACTAATCGCTTGTGAGCCAACTTCTGCAAAAGCTTTTTCATGATCACAAATATTAAAGACACGGTAGGCAACCGGTTTGCCGTTTTTATGTCCTTGTAAGGTGACACCAATGTTAGTTTTTCCTTTTGTTCGCGGTCCTAACGAAGAAGGATCTGGTAAGATTGCTTTTAAAAATTGTAATGGGACAATGGGTCTACCTTCATACATGATCGGTTTCACTGAGGTCATGCCTATGTTAACGAGCACCCTTAAGTGGGTTAAATATTTTTCTGAAAAGCTCATATAAAATCTTGCGCGTTTGACTTCGGGAATAAACTTAACAATGGATTCTAATTCTTCGTGATACATCAAGTACATATCCTTAGGACCAATTTCATCCAAGAGATACGATTCTTTCACCGTGAGTGCTGGGATTTCAACCCATTTACCTTGGTCGTAATAACGGCCAGGCATCGTGATTTCGCGAATATTGATTTCAGGATTAAAGTTCGTTGCAAAGGGATAACCATGATCACCACCATTTGCATCCAAAATATCAATATAGTCAACCGTGTCAAAGTAATGTTTTTTACCATACATGCAAAAAACACTGGTGACGCCAGGATCAAATCCCGTTCCAAGTAACGCCATCACACCTGCTTTTTTAAAACGCTCGTGATAGACCCATTGGGTGCTATATTCAAAACCTGCTTTTTCTCGAATTTCCGCAGCAGCGGTATCAAGGTAATGGGTTTTCGTTTCAATGCAAGCTTCCATGATGGGAATGTTCTGATAAGGCAATGCTAAATTCATCACCAGTGCTGGTTTGTATTTTTTGATTAATGCGACGACGTTATCTTTGATTTCTGCATCCACTTGCTCCGCAATTGCTTTGACTGGATATTTTTTCATCCGTTCAACAATTGCTTCACACTTGGATTTGGTTCGACTTGCAATAATAATGGTTTTAAAAACTTGGTGGTTTTGTGCACATTTTTGCGCACCCACCGAAGCTACGCCACCACTACCGATAATAAGAACAGTTGACATAAAACTTCCTCCCATGTAACTCATGAAAATTCATTTTATGGTTTGTAATCAGTGTAAATATGACAAACCATTGCTCTGGCTGTCATAGGAAATTTCCTTTAGACCCTAATAGTTCCAACGACCTTACATTTCTGCAAGTGTGTT
>CAZOHK010000012.1:0-16471 GCA_964579925.1 uncultured Staphylococcus sp.
CGGATATTGGTATTGATACCATCCCAACCGGTTCAATTTCATTAGACATCGCCCTCGGTGTTGGTGGATATCCCAAAGGTCGTATCATTGAAATTTTTGGTCCAGAATCAAGTGGTAAAACGACACTAGCGCTGTCTGCAATCGCAGAAGCTCAACGTCGTGGCGGCAAGGCTGCCTTTATTGATGCTGAACATGCAATTGATCCCGTTTATGCAAGAAAACTTGGTGTTAATGTGGATGAATTGATCTTATCCCAACCTGATAATGGTGAACAAGCACTTGAAATCGTTGAAATGCTTGCCCATTCCAATGCGATTGATTTAATTATTGTAGACTCCGTTGCTGCGTTAGTTCCACAAGCTGAATTGGATGGGATGATGGCAGACAATCAAGTTGGTTTACAAGCTCGATTAATGTCAAAAGCCATGCGAAAGCTTGCCGCCGTTCTCAATAAATCAAATTGTACGGTCATCTTCATTAACCAATTACGGGAAAAAGTGGGCATTGCTTATGGTAATCCTGAAGTCACCTCTGGGGGTCGAGCTTTAAAGTTCTATTCCTCCGTTCGTCTTGATATACGTCGTTCTGAGGCAATTAAAGTGGGCGAAACCGTGATTGGAAACTTGGTTAAAATCAAAGTGGTTAAAAATAAAGTCGCTCCGCCATTCATGTTTGCGGAAATCGAACTGCTTTTTGGTCAAGGATTCTCAAAAACTGGAGAAATTCTTGATAAAGCTACCGAATTAGGTCTTATCAAAAAGATGGGTTCTTGGTATGAATTAGAGGGGACTCGACTTGGTCAAGGAAGAGAAACCGCCAAAGATTATTTGAAAGCCCACCCTGAAATCCTTGAAAAACTAGAAAAAAGAATTAAAACAGGTGAAGTTTAACTAAATATCAATCCCAAGTCCTAACTTGGGATTTTTTTTCATATCCAAATCATGGAGCGTTTGCTATGATATGGGTGTATCTTTTGATACTGGATATAGATTCGCATTCGTCGTTTAGAAACTTAACCAGGATTAAACCTGATAAAAGCAACATACGATTCAATTCATTTAAACGAAGTTTTGTGATTTTTTTATACCAACATAATGATTAGGGACCTCACTCGTCATGAAGGTTTACCTTTACTGAAAGGAGACGTTTTATGGATGCATTTATTGTGATTTTAATTGGAGTATTAGCCTTTATTCTTGGGGTAGTTGGAGGCATTTTTTTATACTATAGTTTACCGATTTTTCGGGCAAAAGAAGCAACAAAACGAGCTGCAAAGTTAATAAAGGATGCCGAAATCAAAGCGGATCATATTGTAAAAAATGCTCAACTTGATGCTAAACAAACGGTTTATGAACTCAAACAAGAAGCAGACAAGGAAATTAAAGAACGCAAACAAGAAGTGAATGGTTTTGAAAACAAACTATTCCAACGCGAACAAAGTATTGACCGTCGCGATCAAGCTTTGTTGCAAAAGGAAAAGACGTTAGAAGAAAAAATCGAGCTTCAAGCAAAAAGAATGAAGGAAATTGAACGTAAAGAAGAGGTCCTTCAATTAAAACTGGATTCAATCATTCACGAACTTGAAAAAGTTTCTGGCATGTCTAGCCAAGAAGCGAAAACGGAAATCCTCAATCGCGTGGAGGCTAAATTGAGCAAAGAAATCGCCAACATCATTAAGCACCGCGAACAAGAAGCAAAAGACCAAGCGCAAATGATGGCGAATGAAATCCTTGGCATGACCTTGAATCGTTATGCGCAAGATTTTGTTACAGAAAGAACCGTCTCCGTTGTCCACTTACCAAGCGATGAAATGAAGGGAAGAATTATCGGCCGTGAAGGTCGCAATATTCGTTCCTTAGAACAAGCATTAGGTGTTGATTTAATTATTGATGACACCCCAGAAGTTATCACCGTCAGTTGTTTTGATCCGATTCGTCGAGAAACGGCAAAAAGAACGTTAGAAATTCTATTAAAAGACGGTAGAATTCAACCTGCTCGTATCGAAGAAGTGGCGACAAAAGTAAAAAGTGAACTTGGTGAAGTCATGCATAAAGCTGGCCAAGAAGCAGCCTTTCGCTTAGGTTTAGGTAACATCCATCCAGAACTATTAGATTTAGTCGGCAGATTAAAATACCGAACCTCATATGGCCAAAACGCTTATGACCATTCTATCGAAGTGGCTAAACTTTGTGGCATCATGGCCGCTGAAATGGGTATTGATCAAAACATGGCCAAACGGGCTGGTTTACTCCATGACGTTGGTAAAGCAATTGACTTTGAAATGGAAGGAAGTCACGTTGAATTAGGCGCAAAATATGCTCGTAAGTTTAACGAACCAGATGTGGTGTTAAATGCGATTGAATCTCACCATGGTGATACGGAAATTAAATATGTTACCTCGCACTTAGTGATTGCTGCCGACACATTATCTGCAGCTCGACCAGGCGCAAGAAGTGAAACACTAGAAACCTATGTAAAACGTTTAGAACAATTAGAAACCATTTGCAAGTCTTACGAGGGGGTTGCTCAAAGTTATGCGATGCAATCTGGTCGTGAAGTTCGCATCATGGTTGTTCCCGATAAGATTGATGATGCAAGTGCCTTAAAACTTTGCCGTGATATCAAGGAACGTATCGAAGCAGAAATGACCTATCCTGGACAAATCAAAGTTTCAGTCATTCGTGAATATCGCGCAGTCGAAACTGCAAAATAATCGTCATGAAGTTGTTGTTTATCGGTGATATTGTTGGCAGTTATGGCCGCATGATGGTGGCAAAACATTTACCTCAACTTAAGCAAACGTTAGGTTTAGATTTCGTCATCGCCAATGCAGAAAATGCAAGTCACGGTAAAGGATTAATGCGTAAGCATTATGAAGAAATCCTAGCGATGGGTGTTGATGTGATGACCCTTGGCAATCATTACAATGCCAAAGGGGAAATTCGCGATTATTTAGATCAAACCGTCAGTTTAGTTCGACCAAACAATTTAAAGCATTCCTATCCTGGAGTCGGCACCTTGGTTTTTCCAATTCATGGGAAAAAGGTTAGGGTTACCAATCTATTAGGACAAGCATTTATGAATGAAGAGGTAAACAATCCTTTTGATAGTCTTGAAGCCATCATTGAGACACAGGAAAAAACCGATCTTCATATTGTAGATTTTCACGCAGAAGCCACTGGAGAAAAATATGCAATGGGTTATGCATTTTCAGGAAAAGTCACCAGTGTATTTTGTACACACACGCATGTGCAAACAAACGATTTGAGAATGCTCGACCAGCAAACCTTATTTATTTCAGATGTTGGGATGACTGGGCCTTATAATGGAATTCTCGGGGTCAAAAAAGAAAATATAATCAATCGATTATGGAAGCAAGAAAAAACGGTTTATGAACTTGCAGATGACGGAGAAACGGTTTTATCCGCAGTTTTTGTTGAAACCGATGATCAAACCAATCGGGCGATTCAATTTCGAACCATCCAACTTATAGATAAGGTAAAATAACGATATGTCAGATTCAAAACTAAACATCACCGAAAAACCAGATTTAGATAAAGCGAGATCTCGGGTTCGTCAGGAAATTCCTGTGGTTCGAGATGAAATCGTTGTCCCGGAAAGATTGTTGCAATATGCACAAGGAAAACTTTATTTTATTCGCACTTATGGTTGCCAGGCAAACGTTCGAGATGAAGAAAACATGCGAGGACTACTCGAACTGAGCGGTTTTAAGTCAGTCGATGATGAAAAACTTGCAGACTTAGTGATCATTAATACATGCGCAATTCGGGAAAATGCAGAAGATAAAGTCTTTGGTGAACTTGGCATTTTAAAAGGTCTAAAAGCAATCAAGCCGGAGATGTTAATTGCCGTCAGTGGTTGTATGGTCCAACAAACCCATATTGTCGATACGATTACCCAAAAGTATCGTCATGTCGATTTAATGTTTGGCACCCATAATATTCATCATTTGCTTGAATTGATTGATGAATCGATTACCAAACGTGTTCGCGTGGTGAATGTTCCGTCCAAGTATGGTGAAATTGTTGAGAATATGCCTTCAAAACGCAATCATCGTTTTAAAGCTTTTGTGAATATCATGTATGGCTGTGACAAATTTTGCACGTACTGTATTGTTCCTTATACAAGAGGAAAAGAACGCTCTCGCTTAATGGATGATGTTTTAAAGGAATGTCGGTCGTTGGTTGAGGATGGTTATCAAGAAATCACCTTGGTTGGCCAAAATGTAAACTCTTATGGAAAAGACTTTAGAAATGGAACTACCTTTGGTCAATTACTTGAGGCAGTTGCATTAACGGGTATTGCAAGACTTCGTTTTATGACCAGTCATCCATGGGATTTCACCGATGAAATGCTAAAAATCATCGCAAAATATGACAACATTATGAACCATATCCATCTTCCCTTTCAAGCAGGTGATGATATGATTTTGCGATTGATGGCGAGACGTTATACCGTCGCGTCTTACCTCGATCTTGTTTCAAAAATGAAACAATGGATTCCAAACGTGACCCTGACTACAGACATTATTGTTGGTTTTCCTAATGAAACGGAAGCCCAATTTCAAGGGACATTAGATTTGGTAGAAAAAGTTGGTTTTGACGCTACCTTTACCTTTATTTATTCACCAAGAAAAGGCACACCTGCCCATAAAATGATTGATAACGTTCCTTATGAAGAAAAACAAAAAAGATTTTATCGATTAAAGGAACTTGTCGATCGGGTCGCCAAAGAAAAATCCGACTTGATGGTTGGAAAAACTTATTCTGTCCTTGTTGACGGGGTCAGTAAAAATAATCCAGATAAGTTATCCGCCTACACAGAAAGTAGTAAATTGGTTCATTTTAAAGGTGACCTTGGTTTAGTTGGTAAGATTGTTCGGGTTCGTATTGATGAAGCAAACACGTATACCTTGTTTGGAACTTTAGTGGATGACCAAGCTTGATGATTTAGTGGATGAGCTCGCCAAAGCCTTACAAAACTTACCAGAAGTAAAAACTTTTTTTGATTTGCGCCAACAAATCTTACTTGATCCTTTTTTAAACGAACAACAAGCGCAAATGAAGCACCACCAAAAGTTAATGATGAAACATCTTTCAGAATCAGAGATTTATCAAACCCATCAAAAAGCGTATCAGCAACATCAGCGCGCTTTTGACGAGCATCCATTGGTTCAGAATTATGTGAGTTTAAAAGAACAGTTGTCGCCATTGATTGAACAATTGCAAACGATTATTGAATAGGCATAAATACAATGCATTTGGTATGATGAAGGCAGTGAATTTATGAACAAAACCACCGCACCATACACCCCGATGATGATGCAGTATTTAAAGATTAAGGATCAATATCCAGATACGTTAATCTTTTTTAGGCTTGGGGATTTTTATGAGTTATTCTTTGATGACGCAAAAATTGCTTCGAAAGAACTTTCGCTTGTGTTAACCGGCAAGAGTGCGGGCCAACCTGAACGCGTACCGATGTGTGGGGTTCCTTATCATGCAGCTAAAAGTTATATTAAGAAACTAATCGAACGTGGTTATAAAGTCGGTTTAGTGGAACAACTTGAAGATGCAAGCGTAGCCAAAGGTCTAGTTCAACGAGATGTCACTCACATTTATACGCCCGGTTCATTTGTAGAAGATGAGGATGCCAATCATAATTTTTTACTTGCAATTAGCAGCGATGGAGCTAGATTTGTTTTGATATATGGCGATGCTTCTACGGGTGATGTCTATTTAGACCACCTTGAAAAAGACCCAGAAGTTTTACAAAACTATTTGCAAAAATTGAGTTGCCACGAAGTGGTCCTTAATCAAGAATTAGCGAACCAATTAGAACCTTTTTTGACACCGATGCGTATTACCATTTCCATTCAACCCGACCCTGTGATTAATCAACCTCAACATGGTTTTGACTTGAGTGAACAACTGACCTATCAACGATGGCTTGATTATTTACAATTTACACAACGAAAAACTTTACCATTTCTAAAATCTATCGTTCGATTCGATCAACAATCGATGATGAAAATCGATGGCATATCATTGGCAAACCTTGAAGTCTTGCAATCATTAAAACATCAAGCATCACACGGTTCATTATTTGGACTACTCAATGAAACAACCACATCCATGGGTTCAAGACTATTAAGACAATGGTTGATTCAACCAAGTTCTCATTTACTCACCATTCGCATGCGCCATCAAGTGGTTGGTGAATTCATCAGTAAATTTCTCGAACTGGATACATTAAGAAATTTATTTAAATCCATTTCAGATTTACCTAGATTAGTTGGAAAAATCAATCTCTTACAAGTGAATGCAAAAGAGTTATTGGCGTTGAAACTTTCTTTACATCAGTTACCTTCAATTTTAACGATATTGTCAACATTCACTTCGCCTCTATTAAAACAATTGCTTACCAACTTTAAACCCTTACCTGAAGTCGTTGATTTACTTGACCGCGCGATTCATGAGGATCCACCCATTAGCGTCAAAGAAGGCCAACTGATTAAGCAAGGTTTTAATGAAAATTTAGATCATTGGTTAAACTTGGCTAAAAACGGAAAGTTTGCGCTCATTGAATTGGAAAAAAGTGAAAGACAAAGAACGAGCATTAAGAATTTAAAAGTAGGTTACAACCAAGTCTTCGGATACTATCTTGAAGTTTCGAATGGTCAACTTGGAAGTTTAAAACCTGAATTTGGTTATGAAAGAAGACAAACCTTAGCTAACGGAGAACGCTTTATCACCAAGGAATTAAAGGCGCTTGAAAGTGATTTACTCCAAGCAGAAGAGATACAAAAGAAAATAGAGGAATCATTATTTTTTGAGATAGTAACAAAACTTCAAACTTTTACAAAGGCATTTCAAAACCTTGCAGATGTGATTGCCCAACTAGATGTTTTATCATCGTTTGCGATCGTCAGCAGTCAATACCAATTCGTTGCGCCTAGTATTAATGAAAAATCAATCATCGACATTGAACAATGTCGTCATCCTGTCATTGAAAAAGTGATGAAAAAATCAGTCTTTGTTGCCAATGACTTTCAAATGAATGAGACGACCAACACCATTTTGATCACCGGTCCTAACATGGGTGGAAAATCGACGATCATGAGACAAATTGCCTTGGTGATGATCTTGAGTCAAATTGGTTGTTTTGTTCCTGCTAAAAAAGCTTCACTTATGCTTGTTGATGCTATCTATACTCGGATTGGCGCAAGTGATGATCTCGTTGGGGGTCAATCTACCTTTATGATGGAAATGACCCAAACCCAATTTGCTCTTGCGAACGCCACAAAAAATTCGCTCTTGATCTTTGATGAAATTGGCCGGGGAACTGCAACATTTGATGGCATGGCGCTCGCCCAAGCAATCATCGAATTTACTACCCTTTCGATTAAAGCAAAAACATTATTTTCAACGCATTACCATGAGTTAACCCAATTAGAAGCGACTTTACCAACCCTTAAAAATATGCATGTGGCGGTTCACGAAGAAAATGAAAAAGTAACCTTTTTATACCAATTAAGGCATGGGGCGATGAGTCGATCTTTTGGCATTCATGTTGCTCAATTAGCGTCATTACCAAACCGAATTATTGAACGGGCTAAAATTATTCTTGATCAGTTAGAAAAACAACCTCAAGTTGTGCAAACCATCAAAGAAAAACCTAAGTTATCATCAATTGAACAATCAATTCAAAGCATCAATCCATTGAAGATTACCCCATTAGAGGCTTTACAAATGTTAATTGATCTTAAAAAGAAGATTGGATCATGATGAACAAAATTCATATTCTGACTTCTCAATTAAGTAACATGATTGCCGCAGGTGAAGTTGTTGAACGACCTGGAAGTGTAATTAAAGAATTGGTTGAGAACGCCATTGATGCAAATGCCACAAGAATTGAAATCACAATTGAACATGCTGGTCGGACCTTTATGGAAGTTCGTGATAATGGTGATGGGATGAGTCACGATGATTTAGCAAAATCCATTCTTCGACATGCCACAAGTAAAATCCGAGATGAGTATGATTTGTTTAGAATCAAGACACTTGGTTTCCGTGGTGAAGCATTGCCATCGATTGCCAGTGTATCTCAATTAAAGATTGCCACATCAGACGGGCAAGGGCCAGGTTACCAATTAACCATGCATGAAGGTATTCCCACCATCACACCAACGATTGGGCGTAAGGGCACAATTGTCACCGTTGAAAATTTATTTTATAATACGCCAGCCCGTTTGAAATTTTTGCGAAATGACTATCTTGAAACCAGTCATATCATCGATGTTGTCACCCGCATTGCGTTAGGACATCCTCAAATTGCCTTCCAATTAACGATTGATGAAACTAAAACGTTTGTCACGGATGGTCGTGGCGATGTTTTCGTGGTCATGACTCAAATTTTTGGTTCAGAAACAACCAAGCAAACCAAGCCTTTTCAATTGATCACTCATGATGTGGAAGTTCGCGGTTATCTTGGTTTACCTGGCATTGCCAAGAGTCATCGCTATGGGATTTATACCTTGGTCAATGGCCGATCGGTGGTTCTTCCTAAAATTAATCAAGCGATTTTTGAAGCATATCGGCCTTATTTACCTCCAGTAAGATACCCTTGGATTTATCTTCATCTTCATCTGGATCCAAGTTTGGTAGATGTCAATGTCCATCCGACCAAAAGAGAAGTACGGTTGTCAAAAGAAGAAGGATTAAAAGCTTCTTTAATGTTAGCGATCAAAGAATCATTACAAAAAACGAATTTAGCGCCAATCGTTTTAGACCAATCGCCAACTTTTATGCCTCAAGTGAATGGTCAATCTTCACTTCGTGAATCAACCGAAGTCCAGTATGCATCATCTGATTTTATCCCCATCACATTTGAGGGTCAGCAGCAACAAACTCAATTGACGGTTGTCGCACAAATGCATCTGACTTACTTAGTTTGCCAAGATAACCAAGGAAGCATTTATTTAATTGATCAACATGCTGCTGATGAACGCATCCGATATGAACAACAATTAAAACTTCTTAATGATAAAAAGTTCATGGTATCTCCATTGATACCAGTAACCATTGAACTGAAACCAAATGAACTCAAACTTTTGACCGATGAAAGACTCAAGATGCTTTTGAGTGTCGGCATTGAAATGGTTCCATTTGGAGGAAGAGTTTTCAAAGTGAACACTGTACCTTCATGGGCGATTGCCTCTGCTCAAACCTTTGTGGAAGATCTCTTGATGCAACTGTTTGAAGAACCTAACTTGAATCCGGACAAACTCAGATTATATGCCTTGGCTTCAAAAGCATGTAAAACCAGCATCAAAGCGCAAGATATCTTGACGCTTGAAGCAATGCAAAGCCTTGTGAATCGACTACTTTTATGTCAGTATCCTTATACATGTCCACATGGTCGTCCGACGATGGTTCAGTTTGGAAAAAGACAATTAGAAGCAATGTTCAATCGGTCAGGATTTTAAAGATGATTTATGTGATTGGTGGACCGACCGGAACAGGTAAAACAACCTTAGCATTAGAACTTGCGAAGGTATGGAAGGCCCCCATCGTGAATGCCGATGCTTTTCAGATGTATCAAGGCATGGATATTGGAACCAACAAAGATAAAGAAAGACTTAAAAATTTCCAAACCTATTTTTTTGATCACGTTTCTCCAAAAGAAGGAATGACGGTGGCGAGATACCAAAAAGAAGTGAGAGCGTTACTTTTAGAGCTTTTGCCAAAACATCCTAAAATTATTATCGTCGGAGGAACTGGTTTATATATCAAAGCAACTTTATTTAACTTTCATTTTGCAGATCACGAAACAGAACCTGATTTAACTGCATTTGAAAAGATGGATAATCTCAAGCTTCATCAATATTTAAGCGACCACGATCATCAAGCTGCTGCTAAGATTCATCCAGAAAATCGCAGGCGCGTCCTTCGTGCTATCGCCATTCATCTTGCAACGGGTCGGACTAAAACCGAGCAAGAAGGTGTTCAGTTGAAAGAACCTTTATTCCCTTGTCGGATTGTAGCTATGCAAGCAGAAAAGAAAATATTAAACCAGGATTTAGATCAAAGAGTGCTTGACATGTTTGCAAAGGGATTGGTCAAAGAAGTTCAAGTATTAAAAGACAAATATGGTGATAAAATTCATGCGTTTCAGGCGATTGGTTATAAAGAAACACTCCGTTATTTAAATGGAGGAGAAACGTTAGAAAAAACCATACAAACGATTCAAACCGCTACTCGGCGTTATGCAAAAAGACAGATTACGTATTTTCGCCACCAATTACCTACGCAATGGTTCCCTGATTGGCAAACTGCATTAAAGGATTTAACGTCATGAATGTAGCAAACTATCAAATTGGCAATCAAGTTGAAATGAAAAAACCGCATCCTTGCTTCAAACGTTCAACGATGTTTTTAGTCGTTAAAATTGGAGCCGACATTAAAATTAAGTGCCTCGGTTGTGGAACGTTGTTGATGATGACGCGTGACCACTTTAACTCAAGATTGAAGCGGGTGGTTGTCTCCGAATCCTAGAAATTCCATCTATTAAAAGGAGATGGAACTCAAACACGTCACGATTCGTTATCAAGCCAATACCATAGACAAACATCCAATCATTCATCGTTTTTCCTATACCTTTCCAAAACGAGGGCTTGTGGTCATCGTTGGCGATTCTGGTATTGGAAAGTCATCATTATTGAGGGTGCTTGCTGGTTTGATTCAACCTGCCGCAGGTCAGATTCTATATCCTAAAGAATGGAAATTTAAAAAACCAATCTTCTTCGAAGATCAAATGACGTTAATCCCACATTGGCATGTTAAGGATTATTTTCAATCCATGGTCGTTTCTGCGTTGCTTTTGGATCTTGGTTTAGATCCTGGTCTTGCAAATGAACCATTTCAACACCTATCGGTAGGGCAACGGATTCGGGTCATGATTGGTTTATTTTTTTCGCAAGCAAGTGATTGCTACTTATTTGATGAACCAACCCATGCGCTGGATGAAAAAAGTCGAGATGCGGTGATCCGCTACATGATGAATCAATCCCAATCACATCTAATTGTCATCGCCACCCATGATCCATATTTGATCGAACAAGCAAATGAAGTCATACATATCCATCATCCTTATCAAATCACGGTTATACCAAAGCATAAGGTTCAAACGCAAGGGGTAACCACTCAAACAAAGATCGGTCCGCCAATCCTTACCTGGAGAAGATTATTGAAGCGGCTTCACCATGGTAAAGGCATCGGCATGTTTCTCATGCTTGCATCTTTAATCTTGCAAACATCAATCCAAGTTTTACTGGTGGTACATCATGGCCTAAACGAACAGCAACGGATCTATCAAAACATGATCCATGATGAAAGATTATTTATGATCCAAGAAATACAACGGACGTCGATTGATCAATCCCCATATCAACTTGTCAAAACCATCTCGCCAAATGTTGAACAAATCATGATGGCATTCTCAAGTCTGAATGGGATTCAATTTTACCCATCCATTCAATCTTGGTTTCCCAAAACTTATGTCGTTCAAGGGGTTTCCTATCAAGTCCGATTTGTCGATATGCCTTTTGAATTAGGAAAAACAAGTCTTGGTTTGATCCATTTACCTCAGCATGATCTTTATGAATTTCGTATCGAAACCTTCATGATCGATGAAAACATGGTCCCTCTTTCTATAAAGGGTCCCTTACATATGGTAAGTAAAAGGGTCGTTCAAAGTTTTTTTGAACCCCCTCAGATTTTGCTTTCTTATTGGCAATGTTTGTATTTATTGCAAACCAACAAGATTGACGCTTCACCTGATGCGATAAATTATTTAAACCTTTATCAGATGCATTTCATCCCTGAAGCAGTCATCGCCTATGATCCTCAAAAACTTCTTCCAACAATCCTCAACCGTCAAACAGACCAACATCCTTGGACCATTTCATTAAGTGTGATGACAACTTATCAATCGATGACTCTGATCTTAACCTCTTTACTAGAATTAATGATTGGTACCATGATCACGTTGGTTTCATTATGTTTCTTTGTTTGGTGGACAAGGTTACATTGGGTTTATCAACGTCATCACCAACAATGGCATTGGATTAAACGATTAGGGTTTTTGCTTAAACCGATTTGGCATTTAATCACATCACCCATGCATTTATTATGGGAGGGATGGCACTTATTTTTAGCAATCCTTGTTTCGATATGGTTATTGCATCTTCAGACGTTTATCTACTTAACGATGGTTCCACTTGTTATCATCACGATGTTCTTATGCATTGGCATGATCATTATGCGTTCTGTTTTATTGAATGGTTATACCCATGCTTGAAGGTAGTCACATTCAAGTTTCGTACGGAAAGAAAATCATCATTCCTTCTTTTTCATTTCAATTTCCAAAACACGGTTTGATCTTAATCTCTGGACCAAGTGGTTCTGGTAAAACGACATTTCTACAGATGTTAAATTTATGGATTCCTTTTCAAGGTCAACTACGGTTTGATGGGATATCTTTGAACCAACTAGAGGATGATAAACGGTTGCAATTTCGTCAAGAAAAAATCGGTTGTGTTTACCAAGAACATGGACTTTTGTTCAATCTATCGGTTCAAGATCATCGATTCTTAATTCAAACAATCAAGGGAAATTATCAATCTGCTCATCTTAAAAAAGCTTGGGAAGCTTTTTTATTGGAGGTACCACTTCACCAGATTGTTGGCAACTTATCACGGGGGCAACAACAACGGCTCGCCATTTTGCTTGCATGTTTTGGTCACAGTGAAATATTGATTTTAGATGAACCTACAACGGGTTTAGATAAAGTGAATCGACTAAAGATTTATTCCTTACTTTCACAACTTCAGCATGATCGTTGCATTGTCATGAGCACGCATATTGACTTAAATGAACCGATTGCTCATTGCCAACACTTACAATTTCCCATTTCTCATCAACCTCATTTGCTCATGTCAAAGCTAAGGAATCAATTCCCCCAAAAAATGGTTGATGTCAAACTTCCCACATGGTGGTTATGGAGGTTTCATGTTCGGCAAAGAAAAAATGAAAAGTTTCGGTGGCGTTTTCAATTTTTTCAATCATTAACTTTTGCTATGCTTGGGATTGTTCTGTCGATGATGCTTGTTTTAAACCAAGAAATTTTAACGATGACCAAAAAAATGCTCGGTGGAAGTTATCAGTTTATTGAACCTAACAAACCGTTTATAGCTGAATTAACTTCTACAAGTGGAGATGATCCCATCTTCCACACCATCCCCTTTCCCTACGCCATTCGCTCTGATTATGATGATGATTTTTTTGAAAAATTAAAACCTTATCATCGCTTTTCTTTCGATAATCAAGTTTATCAAACGACCATCAAAGACTTTCATCTCGGGTTAATCAATCATGTCAAACCAATACCTGAAGCAAGCTCACATGTGACGAATGATCAATTATTATCAACACAAGGTGTGATGTTGGGTGTTCAACCGATTCATCTCTTAGTTTTGTCAAAGATGTTGCAATGCTTCCCTATTCAAGATGATATTAATCAACATCTAAAAGTTCAGTCCATTCGAATCTACATCGATATTTATCAATCACAATGGGGTTACTATGATGAAATGGTTTTTGATTTGTTGGCCATTCAAGTCACCGAAACACCAACATGGTTTCATCAGATGAAGAATTATCCACAATGGTTTTATGAAACAAGGATGCGTTTGCCAACAAAGGGTATCGAGGACACAACAAGTGAAGAACCGTGGTTGATTCCTAAAACAACCTTAATTGAAACCAAAGAGCATACCTTATTGATTGACTTATGGAGTAACCACCCCGAATGGAAACGATATCACCTTCATCATCGTGATCAATTTGGTTGGCGGCTTTATCGCCAAGAAGAAGTTAATACGAATATTCAGGAATTATTGCTTGATCATGACCGGTTCCATTTTCATAGTAAGTGGGGATATCACTATTATCCGGAACAGCGATTGAGTGGATTTGCCCAACCTATCTTTTTTTCTTCTAAAAAAAATGTGAATTTGATTTACTTAGAGACCTTACAAAAGTTACCTGACCCGTATGCTTGGATGTCGGTAGAAATCCCTTTAACTGTCGATCAAGGTTATGTTTTAACCAATCCTAGTAAGGCCATCAAATACCAAGTCCAAAACCTTTCGAATCTAGGCATTGATGAAATTTACATCTCTGAATCGTTGGCAAAACATTGGCAGGTCGATGTTGGTGAAGTTGTCCATTTGGCATTCCCCACATACAATCAATACCATCAAGTCGGTATCTTGGGGCAATATGGACACGCTACCTTAACCGTTTCCGGCATCCAAGACAATCAGGATGGATATTGGATATACCAACATGTTGGTTGGTGGGAAAAATGGTTAATGATCCATGCTCTTGTACCTAGTATTGAACTGATAGCAACGGCCTACATCGTTTACGAACCGATGATTGTTCCGGAACAATACAGAATGCTAATGCCCTTTCAGGAGGTCCAAGCATCTGTCCATGACATCCAAACATTGCTCTCGATTGGATTAATCATCATGACTATCGTTTTTGGCTTGCCATCCTGGATTTTGTTTTATTATTATTTACGCCAATCGATCATCCATGATCGAAAAACCATCCGGACATTGATTGGATTCGGTAGCCCAGTAAACTTGATTCGTCATTGGTATGATGTTCGCTTGCAATTGCTCATCGTTGAATTAGCGATTCCAAGTATCGCCCTAATGATTTGGTTTGATAATGTATTAAAGCAATGGTTTGCAAAAGCCTTCTACACCCCTGTACCCTTTCAATTACCTTACTTCACCATTGGCCTACTTCTGACGAGTTTCCTTGGTTTTTATGGGATGATGATGTGGTTACAAAATCAAGAGGTCAACACCTTACAAAAAATAATTTAAAAGAAATACTATCTTTTTTATTTTCATATGGTATTATCTTTTCGTAGCAGCAAAATGTTAGCTCCTACTAATACTAATTGAAAGGTTTAGGTTTTCGATGAAAGGCTCAGTCAAGATGTTCAACAAAGAAAAAGGCTACGGCTTCATTCGCACTGAAGACGGAAAAGATGTCTTTTTCCATCATTCTTCGATACTCATGGACGGTTACAAAACCGCCGAAACTGGGGAACCAGTTGAATTCGAAGTTGAAGATTCCGATCGTGGTCCACGCGCCAAAAATATTAAAAAGTTACCTCGGTAATTTTTGATAAATTAGTGCTAAGACAAAAGTCGCCCTCGGGCGACTTTTTTATTTCATCTAGATAACATATAATAGACGAGGTAAATATGGGATTAAAAGCAGGCATCGTTGGACTACCAAATGTTGGCAAGTCAACCTTATTCAATGCAATTACGAATGCTTCGGTTGAAGCAGCGAATTATCCTTTTGCAACCATCAATCCAAATACAGGTGTAGTTGCAGTGCAAGATGATCGCCTTGATTTTCTCTCTTCTTTATTCAAACCAAAAAAGACTATCGCAACCACGGTAGAGTTTGTTGACATTGCTGGTTTGGTTAAGGGTGCAGCAAAAGGTGAAGGTTTAGGTAACCAATTTTTAGCTGCCATTCGTGAAGCAGATGCGATAGTTCAAGTCGTGCGATGTTTTGATTCCTCTGAAATTATTCATGTTGAAAACTCGGTCAATCCAGAACGTGATATGGACATTATCAATCTAGAACTAATCCTTGCTGACCTTGATACCATCCAACGGCGAATTGATAAAGTGAATTCAAAAGCAAGAGGCAATGATAAGCAAGCGATTTCAGAACTTGCGATGCTTCAGGTTTTAAAGCCACAGTTATTAGATGGCATTCCTGCTCGCTTGGCAAATCTAACAACCGAACATCG
Source organism: uncultured Staphylococcus sp. (assembly GCA_964579925.1). Taxonomy (GTDB): domain Bacteria; phylum Bacillota_I; class Bacilli_A; order RFN20; family CAG-826; genus UBA970. Next base: position 15,934 of record CAZOHK010000012.1, read on the forward strand.
GCTTTTAATTGAACAAGAGTATCACCTTCTCACAAACAAACCATTGTTGTACGTGGCCAATATTCCGGAAGATGGTTATGGTGCACTCGCTCAAAATGTATATTATCAACAAGTCTTGAAACGGGCAAAAAAAGAAGGGGCAGAAGTCGTTGCCATTTCTTGTGAAATTGAATCCCAAATTTCCAAACTACCGATTACTGAAAAAAAAGAATTTCTTTCAACGCTCGGTATTTCAGAACCGGGATTAAATCCATTGGTCAGAGCAACTTATAAATTATTAAAGTTAGCAACGTATTTCACAGTCGGTCAGGATGAATGTAGGGCTTGGACGTTTCATCAAGGTATGACCGCACCTCAAGCTGCTGGTGTCATTCACACCGATTTCCAAAAAGGATTTATCAAAGCAGATATTTATCATTATGATGATATCGTGCAACATCATTCCGAATTAGCTGTTAAGGAAGCAGGCAAATTAAGAATGGAAGGAAAGGAATATGTCGTAAAAGATGGAGATATCATCTTTTTCCGATTTAATGTT
>CAZOHK010000013.1:0-16338 GCA_964579925.1 uncultured Staphylococcus sp.
TTAAGCGTCATTTTAATGTTGCCATTAATGGAGCGTTTTTCCCTACGGATTAACTATCAATTGAATCTAACACCGATTGAAATTTATGCTTATATAGGTTTGTTTTTGATTCAAGTGATGCTTGCCTTGGTTTATCCGGCGTGGAGTTTCTTCTTGTTTGGACCCTTAACCCTGATGAGTATTTATAGTTATCTCTTCTTATTCTTACGTCCTGTGCGTTATACACCGTTAATCATGATCCTCGGATTCATCATTTATCCATTTCTCAATGCCATCTTTTATGATTTGTTCCCTGGACCATATCGCATTTTATCGACGTTATTTTTAGCTTTTGTCCCACTTGTCTTGATGATTAATAAGTCATTCAACAAAAAGAATAAAAATGCTTTAATATAAAAGCATGGATATGCTGATTAAACTTTTGAAACGAACACTCTTGGGTGTGATTTATCTCATCACCTCCCCTATCATTGCATTTGGATTTTTCGCATTTTTAGTCTATGGCATCTTGGTTTTTGTCGCGGTATCCCTAAAATCGGTGTACTTGTTTTTCTCTGGCCGCGGCGTCTTTACGCCATTTCCTGAAGACATGGTCGCTCACAAACGATATCAATTTATGATGAAACAAACCCCAAATACACATAAAGCAGAAACCCCGATTCCTACAACGGCAACGAACGTAAATGGAGTGAAATAATGTATTTATTCACCACCCCATCTCCCACCATCAACCAACGCCTGGAACTTTTTTATTTGTTGCTCGCATTAATCTTTTTATTCTTTGCATTGGTCGGCGGTATTGGTTGGTTGTTTGAAAATTTAATTAAGCGTTATGGCGATCAAGTAGACTCCGAAACGTGGAAAATCTATGAAACGCGAACCGTCAATACACCCAAAGAATTTGCCCGTATTGCCTTTAAAAAGAGCCATCGGCAAGCGTTTAAGGATTATTTCTGGGCGTTATTTACAATCGGTCTCATGGTCAGTTTACTTTTTGGTTATATGGCGGCAATGAATGATGCGACCTTGCTTCAAGATTTATTTAATTATCAAACGCGTGGTTTTAATACCATTTTCCCGATCTTTGATTGGGAAAATTTACCGACCAATGAATTCTTTGGCATGCAAATTATTTCCGATTGGCCAACGCTTTTGAATACCCCTCGATTTGTTCCTGAAGCAACGATTTCATACATTTTATTTTTGCTTTCGATCCTTGGTGGTTTATTGTTAATCCGTTCCACCTTGGCATTAATCGGTCGAACCATTCGCATCCAAACCAAAAAGAATCAAATCTTCATGAAGAATTTAGACGAGGTTGCAAAAAAACTTTAACCGATTAATAAGCCGTTGATATAGGCAACCAACTGAATGACGACATAAATCGCCAAGGCGATATCGACAATCCATACAAAAAGGGTTAAGCGCTTTAACGAGGTTTTCTTTCGTTCATACGCCTCAACTTCTAAATCTTGCTGAATGTTTTCTTCTAATGGTTCTTCAAACATATATTCAATTTAGTATAACAATGAACCTGGGGTTCGAGGATACGGTTGGACATCTCGAATATTGCTCATACCAGTGATGTACATTAACAACCGATCAAAACCAATCCCAAATCCGGCATGGGGAACGCCACCATATTTTCTTAAATCTAAATACCATTCTAACCCTTGTTTATTGCCATGCTCAATCATCTTCTTTTCAAGCATGTCATAGCGTTCCTCACGTTGAGAACCACCCACCAATTCTCCAACCTGTGGCACCAAGAGATCACAGGCGGCAACGGTCTTCCCATCATCATTTAAACGCATATAAAAGGCTTTGATTTCTTTTGGATAATTCGTAATGAATACCGGTCCTTTTGCAATCACTTCTGACAAATAGCGTTCGTGTTCAGTTTGTAAATCCATCCCCCATTGAATGTCAGTGAAGGCAAAGGTAACGCCTGATTTAACTGCTTTTTGTAACGCACCAATCGCTTCTGTATAGCTCATCCGTTTAAACGGTACTTGGCGAACCGCTTGTAAACGTTGGACCAAGGTTGTATCGATGAATTGATTAAAGAACGCCATTTCTTCAGGGGCGTGTTTGAAAGCATAATCTAAGCAATATTTCACGCAATCTTCGATTAAGTTCATATCATCATTTAAATCTGCAAAACTAATTTCTGGTTCAATCATCCAAAACTCAGAAGCATGGCGAGAGGTATTGCTTGGTTCAGCTCGGAAGGTTGGGCCAAAGGTATAAACATCTTTGAAGGCCAAGGCAAAAGCTTCCACATGTAATTGACCCGAAACCGTCAATGACGCAGGCTTATTAAAGAATTCATTTGGTTTCTTTTGATCGACGATTGCTTGAAATACTTGGCCAGCGCCTTCTGCATCATTACCCGTAATGATCGGAGCGTGAACATAGACAAAGTCTCTTTCTTGAAAGAAGGAATGAATCGCCATGGACATCACTGAACGCAAACGAAACAGCGCGGTGAAGGTGTTGGTACGTGGTCGTAAATGGGCGATTTCTCTTAAGAAATCAAAACCATGACGTTTCTTTTGTAGTGGATAATCTTCAGGTGCTGGGCCTACCAAGACCATATCTTGAATGACAATCTCAAATGGTTGTTTATTTTGTGGAGTGATTTGTAATTGACCCTTAACGGTAATGGCAGCACCCGTTCCTAATTTACCCAAGGTTTCAAAATTGTTTCCTAAGGTTTGGTGATAGACCAATTGAGCATTCTTAAAGAAGCTGCCGTCGTTTAATTCAATAAATCCAATCGCACCGCTCAAGCGATTCGTGCGAATCCAACCTGATAAAACCACGTCCATATTGGATTTAAGACCGGTTTGCGCTTGCCCTTGAAATGCTTGATAAAGATGACGAATTTTGTGTGTTTGTTTCATATCTTGTTTCCCATTAAATGTAATTTAATTATAGCGTATTTATGATGGATTGATGGCGTCAATTTCCCAAGAAGGATCGACACCAATCGATAATGGTGAGAATTGACCTAATCGAAACATCTCACCACCAAGTAAGGCAATCATCGCTGCATTATCGGTGCACGCCCATGCGGGAGGGAAAATGATCGGTATACCCATGCTCGAACTTAAACGTTTACCAAGTTCTCTTAAGCGGGTGTTGAGCGAGACGCCGCCACCGACGACCATTGATTTCACCGCATAGTCAAGAGATGCTAATTTGAATTTATCGACAATCGTGTCCATCACAATCGTTTGAAAAGCATAAGCTAAGTTCGCTTGATTTAACGTTCGACCTTCACGTTGTTCTTTTTGGATCAACGTTGCCACAGCGGTTTTTAAACCCGAAAATGAAAAATCATATTTGCCCAAGGTCTTTGGAACCGGTAAGACATATTGTGATTTACCTTGTTGGGCTAACTGATCAAGTAAAGGTCCACCAGGATATCCTAATCCCATCATGCGTGCGACTTTGTCATAGGATTCACCGACAGCGTCATCTTGGGTTTGGCCAATTAATTGATATTGATAAGGTCCTTTCATCAACACGAGTTCGGTATGACCACCGCTGACGATCAATCCAAGTGAAGGATAAATCACCGGCTGAGTAAACCTTGCCGCTTCGAGATGCGCAGCATGGTGATGAACACCGAGTAAGGGAATGTTGTGTAATGCTGCAAACACTTTTGCGGTTTGTAATCCAATGTGCAATGCACCAATTAAACCCGGACCGCGCGTGACTGCAACGGCCTGAATATCGGTTGGATTTAGTTTTGATTCTTTGATGGCTGTGGTTAACACATAGCCAATATTTTCTGTATGTAACCGAGAGGCAAGCTCAGGAAAAACACCGCCAAACGATTGATGTTGTTGAATTTGTGATGCCGTCACATGACTCAGGACTTTGGTTCCTTGAAGAATGGCCACCGAGGTTTCATCACAACTCGTTTCAATCCCTAGGATGTAAGGTAACTTCATAAAACCTTCTCCATCAAGAATGCGTCTTCACCATTATCGTAATACCCTTTTTTCGTTAGGATAATCTTAAAACCATCACGGAGATATAACGTTTGGGCAGCACGGTTACTGACCCGAACTTCTAACGTAACCGTTTTGCAACCTGCAATTTTGATGCGTTGTAAAGCATCTTGCAGTAACGTTGAACCAATTTTTTTACGTTGAAGTTGAGGATGAACCGCGAGGTTATTAATTTGGGCTTGTTGAAACGTAATCCAAAAATCGATAAACCCGATGACGATGTTGTTCATTTCTGCGACCATAACATATGCATAAGGATTTTCTTTTAATTCATATAGAAAATGCTTGTCGGTCCATGGTGAGGGAAAAACGGCTTGCTCAATTTGCAAGATGGATGTCATATCGTGAATAGTTCCTGGGCGAATCATCATAATGTTTTTAAATACCTTGGGTTTAGTTTGTGAATATCTTCCAAGGGTTTGGTGGATTCTAAGCAAAATTGGGCTTGCGATACAATCAATCGTGGTGATTGAAATGCTTGCGCGCCCTCAATCCAGATTGCTTTGGGAAACCGTTTTTCCAAAACCGATTTGTCTGCTTGAGCGTGAATGCTTGCATCAAGAAGCACGATGGAACCTTGATAAACACCAAGATACATTCTTCCTCCACGTGCATCTAACCAAACTGCGGATGTCTGATAAATCCCCATCAATTGCAAAGATGAAATCGCATAGACTTTGGTTGGTTTTAACAATGCGAGGGTTTTGACAAAGGTTAACGCTAAACGCACACCGGTAAATGATCCTGGACCATCACCAACAATGACTGCATCAATATCCTTTAGACTACATTGGTGGCGCTTTAACAATTCTATAAGACGAGGCATCATCCATTCCGATTGTAATCGGTCTAAATTTTCCACATGCGCGTCAAGATATCGACCATCTTTTAACAAACCTAAAAATAAGGTCGGGGTACTTGAATCGATTACAAGGGTTAATCGATAGGTCATAGGGTTATGGCAACCTTTTCCTCGCTATCAATGATGACCAAGCGTTTGGTTTCATCCAAAAAGGATAAGGTCAAATGCATCCGTTTTCCATAAGGGATCGTGGATAGTTTTTCTGGCCATTCAATGAGGGTTAGTGTATCTGCACCAACTTCATCTTCTAAACCAAAACTTCCTGCCCCCTCTAAACGATAAGCATCCACGTGAAGTAATCTTCCTTTGGGAAGAGGATAGGTTTTCATAATCGTAAAAGTGGGAGAAATGATGCGTTGCTTGACACCTAAGTAAACACCAAAAGCTTGAATTAACGTGGTTTTACCAACCCCAAGGGGTCCGGATAATGTCACCACCATCCCTAAGCGAAGATGCCCTGCGAGTTGTTTTGCAAACGATTGTAGACTCGCTAACGATGTCACCGTGAACGATTGTTTCATTAGAATAAAAATTTCTTTTCTTTAATAAATTGTTGATATAACTCTTGGATGCGATGCATTTGAAATGGGTATTCTCGGTCTTGAAGTTTCTTAAATAACTTTCCTGCAGATTGGATTAAGACTTTTTTTAAATCGTCAGGATATTGATATAACTTGCTATGTTTTTCGAACTCACGTTCATCTAAACTCATGATATAACCATCTGGAAATAATTTGTAATCGAGATCGTAATCAATATATTTTAAAATGCCATTATCCATGAGCGTGGGTGATGCCACGTTAATATAAAAAATCACACCGCGGTCTTTTATCATCCCGATGACATTAAACCAATCGTGTTTACTAAAAAAAGAAATCGCTGGTTCTTTTGAATACCAGCGTCGGCCGTTTGCTTCGGTCACTTTTGTTTTGTGGTTGGCAGTGACGAAAAAGTCATCGTCATCAAGGAGAACATAATTACGTTCCCAACAACGATGTAAAGATCCATCATGTTTATAACTTTGGACTTTTAACCACGAACTTTTTAACGACACAAGAACCTCTTTTTCTCGACTAATTATAGCATCCTTTTTAAGGTAAATTGGCGAATAATTTGTGGCAAACTTGAAAAATATAACGTTAAAATCACCGCGTAACTTAAAAAGAAGGATGGCAATAAATACGAGAGGTTATAAATCAAAGAACCTGCCCAATCGACATCGAAATATATAACCCCGGAAATCACATGCATCAGCAATCGCCATGAGAAAGCAATCAAGAACGTCCAAGTAAGCGTGATAAAACCAGTTAGTTCGTGACTTAATAAAATCTTTCGTCGCATCCATGATATGCCGACAAAACCGCTCAAGGCTAAGAGATAATCAAAAAGATAATAGGCAAAATAGCCATCTAAAAATGCGGTGAGTAAACCAAATATGATCGTGATGGCTAACCAACTTTGCCACCACGAAAACGATAAGGCAATCAAGACCAAACCAACCATCGCCAAATTAATGGAACCACCATTGGCAAGTTGGTAAAATTTAAAAACAGCATCTAAAACAATACTAATCGAAACAAGCATCCCCATCAACGCGATTTGACGAACATTTAGCCGTAGATTTTTCATTTTTTACCTCCTTAAATAAAAAATCCTTGGCTAGCAAGGATAACAACAGGTGTTACTTTCCTACGCTAGCATTACCTAGATCAGGTCCGGTCGGTATGTCCACATACCCTCTCAGCCGAGTTCTCTCAGCTCCCGTTAAGGATAATATATCAAATTTATTTAAAGAAGGTTAGACCAATGAATCGGTGTGATACCTTGCTTTGACAACCATGTATTCGCCGAAGAAAAATGTTTACAACCAAACCAACCGCCACGATTCGCTGATAATGGAGATGGGTGATGTGCTTCGAGGACAAGATGATGGGGATTGGTTAACCATTTACGATAAGTTTTTGCTTGATTTCCCCAAAGCAAGAAAACTATCGGTTGGGTGGTTTGATTGAGATAAGTCAGCACATGCTTAAAGAAGATGTGATAACCGACATGCTGATGGGACAAAGGTTTTCCCTCTTCTACCGTTAATAAGCTGTTCAACAATAAAACCCCTTGTGTAGCAAGATACGTTAAATCTCCATCATTGTGATTCATCTTCACGTTTAAATCCGTTTCAATTTCTTTATAAATATTTTTAAGACTTGGAGGTAATGGGATACCAGGATGAACCGAAAATGCTAAACCATTTGCTTGCCCGGGTTGATGGTAAGGATCTTGACCGATCATGACAATTTTTACTCCCTCAATGGGACATAAGTTGAAGGCATGGTACATCCGTAATCTCGGGGGATAAATGCTTTTGGTCGCATATGCTTGATCGAGCAGCGCGTTTAAAACCTTTGCATAAGGTTGTTGGTGTTCTTGAAGGAAAAAATCGGACCAGTTTGGTTTCATCATAAAAAGATTTTACTAAATTTACCCTTGGATTGGTCTATCTATCGACTTAAATTTGAAAATCCAACCTTAGGATTCCTCGAAAAAATGTTATGATATGAGTATTAAAAACATGGATAAAGTGCTTGTCATTGGCCCCGTCCTATCTCCGATTACCTTTCAACAATACTTGAATGCTGGGGAAAGCATTCATCTTGGTCATCAAATTTATTTTTCCCGACTGATTGAAGCGATTGGTCTTCACCATCCCATCCAAGTACTATCCATACCTCCTCAACGCAAAACGAAAAAAGAACGATGGATCCCAGAACAGATTCATCGCCAAGATAATGTTGTTTTTGTCGATTTTTTTCATCCAAATCTACCTTTATTTCGGACCATCTTTTACCAGTTTCAAATCCGAGGTTATCTTAGAAAATTACTCAAAAAATCTTCTGATAAGGTCACGATTTTGGTCGACCTTCATCATCCGCTTTCTCGTCACATCATCAAACCATTTCATCGCCATGCTCGTGTGAAGACGATTGGTGTCATTCATAACGACCACTCTAGTAAAGCAACTAAACCAAATAGGATTGCGAAACGTTGGATAAAAAAAATCAAGGCGTTTACTGGTTGGATAGGCCAAGACGAATACATGTTGCAAAGTCTCGATCCGTCCTTGAAAAATAGATTCTATTTGCCTGGCATTGTTGATATTCCCAAAGGTGCGAAGAAACATCCAAAAGCTTACTTTTTTTATTCTGGTACCTTAGACAATCGTCACGGGATTGATTTACTCATCCGTGGGTTTTTAGATCTTCATCTCACCAATATGGATTTATTGATCGCAGGTACTGGACCCGACGTGGGATTACTTGAGCAGATGGGTAAACAACATCGGCATGTTAAATATCTTGGTGTGCTCCACCCGATGATTGCCCAAAAATATCAAGCAGGGGCATATGCAAATATCAATCCGGTACCTCCCATCCCTGAAAGTTACGCTCATAACATGCCTAGCAAAATCATCGACTATTTAAGTTCCGGAGCACCCACCTTATCAACGCGTCATCCTTGGTTAGAAAAACATGTCAACGATCAAATATTCTGGATTGAAAATGCAAGTGTTGATGGCGTGCGTGTGGCACTGGATCGTTTTTTAAAAACGGATTATGCGCTTGCTCAATCTAAAGCAATCAAAGCAAAACAAGTTGCCGTTGAACTATTGAATGCCAATCGAATTGGTCAAGATCTCTTGACTTGGATGAGCGATTTAAAATAACTTTCAAAGGCTTTTGCAGCTTCATACGCACTGAAGTTTTCTCGATAAAACGCAAGATGGCGAGTTTTCAACGTTTCCAATTGAATGGTCGTTAATTTCTTAATACGTTGGAGAACCAAAGGAAGGTTTTTCATCGTGGCATCGACTTGAAAAGTTCTTGGTAATGCTTTTAAGACTTTTAACCCGTCTCCTTGGAATGCACTGATGATGGGTTTGCCAAAAGCAAGCGCTTGGGCTAACGAACTCGGCATCACTTTGCCAACAATCGTTGGTGACATTTGGCCAACAAAAATCGCATCCGACGCTTGTAAAAATTTACCTACGTTTTCCGGGGTTTGATGGGCGTAGAAATGAATCACCGCACCAAGTTGCTTTTGTTTAACGATTGTTTTGAGATTGGGTAACTGACTACCTTCACCTACGAGATGGAGATGCGTGAGTTTTGGAACTTTTTCCCAGGCTTTGATGAGCAAATCTAACCGTTTGGTCTTTTCAAATCGACCAACATAAACGAGGTGGAAACCTTCCCCATAGTCCATGCCATCCTGGGTTAATTGTTCAACTTGTGCAGGTAAGGTGATGACGTCGGGGTGGATTGACGTTGCTTCAACATAACGGCTCAGTTCATGCTTTAAACTTTCTGAGGAAACCACCACATGTTGTTGAGAACGATAAATCGCCATTCGCCATCGGTTAAACCATTTGAAAAGTAAACCTTGGGCTTGAATCCAGCCTTCTGCAACCATCGATTCTGGCCAAGGATCAACCACATAGAGAACATGCGGTAAATGATGCTTTTTGGCATATTTGATGCCGGCTGAAACACTGGTTAACGCAGCATATCCAACTGATATCACCACATCATAACGGCCAGGTAATTGGTCAACCGCTTTGATGGAAGCTTGGTAAAAGGTAAAGAAATTTCGTAATCGACTCCATAACGATTTTTGTTTGGCAAAGGTTTGAACCCGATGAATATTGACACCACTGACCACTTCGTCTTTGATTTTGATGTAATCTTTAGGAATTTGACCAAAACCATCTTCAGGCTTGCTTGTTAAAACCTGAACATGATGCCCAAGGCGTACCCATGCCTCGCATATGATAGAAATCGATGCACTTTCGGGGTGGAAGAATTGGGTGATAACTAATATTCTCATTCTAACGCCATTATATCCTATTAGGTATAATGTAGGTCATGGCGAACAAACCGAAACCCCACGCAAAACGCATTGCCTTTTTCAAACCTTTTCAACCAATTTTGGGTCGATTTGCCCCAATTTGGTATGTTTCGCTCATGTATTGGTTGTTACATCGCCGCGCGTTGAATCTAAAAACACCGACTTATTTCACCGAAAAACTCCAGTTTTTGAAACTTCATGTCTTTCCAAGAGACCCGTTAGTGATACGCGCAAGTGACCGGGTCAACATGCGTGAGATGTTGAAAGACAAAAAATTGTCGACGTACCTGATTCCTAGTTTTGGTCCATTCACAAGCATTGGGGATATTCCCTGGAAAAAATTACCAAAACAAATCGTCATCAAGGCGAGCCATGGTCCAGGCATGCAAAGCATTATCTTAGATAAACACAACGTCAATTTGTCATCCATCCGAGGAACCATTGAAAAGTGGTTATCCACCAACTATGGTAGAAAGCATCTAGAAAAACAATTTTCTCCCCTCAAGAAACAATTCATGATTGAAAAATATTTAGGAGTTGATTCAAGCCCACCACTTGAATATCAACTTCATGTCTTTCATGGACAAGTCAAATATGTCTCGGTTCAAAGTGGCCAAGGTCAACAAAAGCGTTATTCCTATTTCTTACCAAATTGGACGCCATTTCCCGCTGGACAAATGGAAGGTTTTCAAACCTCGGATTATCCAATTGTCGAACCGCCTAACTTTCAAGGCATGATGCAATTGGCGGAAAAACTTGCATCACCATTTCCTTATGTGCGGATTGATTTATTTAATTTAGAAGGAAAAATTTATCTTCTAGCATTGACCTTTTTGCCTTATCATGGCGATTTTGTCTTCACCGATCCTAACGCCGATCGGTTAATGGGAACTTGGTTACGTATACACGATGAAAACGATGAATTAGATGTGGCGAACAAACGTTACCAATAACCACCTGGTTTAATGTTTTCTGCACCCAGCGGTTTTTCACTGGGACGAATCCAGTTTGGATTTTGATATTGTTTGACCACCGGATCATGTTGCCAACGTTGTCCCATCAATCCAAATAAAAGTTGCGTGGTTCCTCCGGTTTGAATCGCTTGCCGACCCATCGTTTTGATAAACCAACATAAGTGTGATCCGTATGCTCCCGCCCCAACTAAGCCAATATCAAAGTCGTGTTGCATGATATCCACTTTCATTGCATCCAATCCATCGAACCAAGTTGCATGTCGATGTGCTTTTGCTTCACCTTGGGTTTGTAGAGCGTTGACGGTGATCAATGTAAAGGTTGGTATCACCCCATCAGGAAATAACGTTTTCTTTCGGCGATATTGCTCAGCGATATCGGCTGCAAACGGAGAAACCACCAAGACGCGTTTTCCTTCTAGAAGTTTGAGCCAATCCCCTTGCAATGGATTAAATGATGCATAAGGAATCTTTTTTGCATGTGCATAATACGTATTCGCAAAATAGGACTCCATCGGATGACCTTGAACACCAAATAGATCAGATTTCTTTGCTTCCTTCACCACGTGTTTTGCATAAAATTGTAATTGCTTCTCATTGACCGGATAAAAGCCACCATGAAATTGAAATCCTTGATAAAACGTGGTTGGAAAACTTTTTAGTAAACCAAATTGAATTTCTTCATAGTGTTGAAGCGCCAGTGTTTCAATTTCACTTAAGCGAACTGCCGCAAAAGGAGCATTGGAAAGAATGGCTTCCTTGATGGCAAGGTTTCCTTGTTTGAGACCTTCAAGCACATCAATCTTGTTGGTTTTCTTTTTAAAAAAACGATGCAAGAACGAATCAATTTTTGCATGAAATCTTGCTTGTTTAAATTTCTTAATTTGTAAAGGTGAGATTATGGTAGTCATCATGTCTTCATTATACAAAGAAAAAAACCGAGTGGTGAACTCGGTTTTCATTCAATCCTTAGCGAACTTTTACTTTCTTCAACATGGCACGCTTAATCACACCATGTTCATATACAAACTTTGGACTACCCTTTAACAATGGGCGAACATAACGTTTCATCAACGTTCCCGAACCATGAACATCCATGACTAATTCTGGGGATAATTTCTTTTCCACGTTTGCAATTTCATTTAGTTTTTGTAATTTAAAACTTACTTTATATGGTTCATCACTCTTTCTGACGATCACTACCATCGAATCGGTTTTTCCTTTGACTGCTTTCTTGACTGCAATTGATGAAACTTTAATTGCTTCTTTAGAATCAACCAAAGATATGTATTGTGCAGCGGCCCGTTGCATTAATGAAAATTCAATTGGACGGGTGCTATAACCATGACGTTCTTTCACGAGTTGTGCAAGTTGATAAGCGACCCCACCCATTTGCACGTGGCCAAAACCATCCACTTCTTTGCCTTGGGTTGGAAGTTGCGATAGGATTCCTTCTGAGATAACAAACAAACCTTTTTTCTTACGGTCATAAACATCTTTGACTTCTTGTAAGAAGGTTTCTAAATTGAATGTATCTTCTGGTAAGTAAATCCGATCGGCTTTCACATCACCTTCTAACAGCGCAGCAACTGCGGTTAACCAACCTGCGTTACGTCCCATGACTTCAACAATGGCAACTTTACCTTTGTTGTAAACCATGTTATCAATGGAAACGTCTTGGAGCGTTTGGAGAACAAACTTTGCCGCGGAAGGAAAACCTAAACAGTGGTCGGTATTTGCTAAATCGTTATCAATCGTTTTGGGAACGCCGATGACGTTGCAATCAAAACCAACTTCCTTCATTAACTTAGAAAGCTTATGGCAAGTATCCATGGAATCATTGCCGCCATTGACTAACAAATAACCAATGTTATATTTCTTTAACGTTCCGAGAATCTTTTGATAATCCGGATGATTCACATCACTGCTTAACTTATAACGGGCAGTTCCTAAGATTGCTCCTGGGGTTTGTTGTAAGAGTTCAACGGTGTCATCCGCTTCTGCCCTTAAATCAATCAAATTATCATTGAGAACACCTTCGATGCCATATAAGGATGCATAAATGCCACCAATTTCAGGATGTTTTTTGGCTTCCTTGATCACCCCATAAAGCGAGGTATTGATTACAGACGTTGGTCCACCGGATTGAAAATATAGTAAGTTTTTCATAGTCCTACTCCTTTTAACGACTTTATTATACAAAATTTTGTTGGAATATCTATAAAGTTACAATAAATTCGTATTTTTTTTACATTATCCGCCTTATCCCTTATAATAGAGAAATATGAAAATTGCCCCATTAAAACTTCGGGTTCTCTCGAAAGCAACCTCCGTTCCTGGTCAAGGAGTGGGTGCTGCTTATTTAGAACAAGTGGGTTTGATTCAACAATCTAAAAAGATTCAAGTCCTTAAAAAAGGCCAAGGCTCTCCCGACCTCTATCACGTCCATACCATTAATTTTCGTTATTGGTTAGCGATGCTTTCGATTGCAAGACCAAAGGTTGTCTATGTTCACTTTATTCCAAGCACCTTATCAACCTCAATTAAATTACCAAAAATCTTCTTTGGAATCCTAAAATGGTACTTAAAACAATTCTATCGAACTGCGAGTTATCTGGTGGTGGTGAATCCAACATTCATTGATCCTTTAGTGAAAATGGGCATTGCCAAAGAAAAAATTAAATTTATTCCAAACTATGTGGATGAAAAGAATTTCACGACGAAATCGACCGTTGCCTCTTTAAAGAAACAATACAAATTTAAACGCTTTACCGTCCTTGGTGTTGGTCAAGTTCAACTTCGTAAAGGTATCCTTGACTTTGTCGAGGTCGCAAAAAAACTTCCTCACATCGATTTTGTTTGGGCAGGCGGTTTTTCTTTTAAAACCCTCACATCGGGTTACGAAGAGTTAAAAGAACTGATGGAACATCCTCCTGCGAATGTGCGGTTCTTAGGGATTATTCCTCGAGAAAACATGAAAGAACTTTACAAAGCTGCAGACTTGTTCTTCTTACCATCCTTTGATGAATTAATGCCAATGAGTGTCTTAGAAGCAGCGGTTTGTAAAAACCCAATACTCTTACGTGATTTAACCTTGTATGAACCGGTTTTCTTTAATCAATATCTTTCGGCTAAAGACGTGAATGGATTTGTCAAAATTATTAAAAAACTTTCAGAAGACAAATCGTTTTATGAAGCCTCACTCGCCCACGCAACATGGTTAAAAGCGCATTATCAAAAAGATGCAATTTTAAAACAATGGGAAGATTTTTATCAGGAGGTTGTAACCCAACATGGCAAAACTCATTAGTATCGGCGAAGCGTTAATCGATCATGTCAAACAAGGTGTCAAAGTTTTAGGTAAGTTTGTCGGTGGTGCACCGACGAATGTTGCCGCGATGGTGGCAAATCTTGGTCAATCCAGTGTTTTATTAACCAAGGTAGGCGACGATGAAGAAGGAAAGTTTATCATCGAAACCCTCACCAATAAAAAAGTGGATACGCGATTCATCAAAGTAACCGACGCCCACGATACGACGATTGCAAAAGTTCAAGTCGATAAAAAAGGACAACGCACCTTTACCTTTGATCGTCGCAATGCAGCGGATTTATTTTTCACCAAAGAAGATATCGATTCAACGTTATTTGAAACAGGTGATATTCTCCATTATGGCAGTGTCAATCTTGTTCCATCTTTATCAAGAAAAGCTCATGAATTCGCGATTGATTTAGCAAAGAAACAAAGCATGATCTTGTCGTTTGATCCTAACTTACGTTTTAACTTATGGCCGAGTCCTATTGCCTTGCGAGAAGCAGTCAAAGAATTTATGCTCGGGGTTGATTTCTTTAAGGTCACCGAAGAAGAATTAAACTTTATCTTTCCAGATATGAGTTTAGAAGCCGCGATTGAAAAAGTATTCCAAACTAGAGTTCAATGGCTCATCCTTTCTAAAGGTGATCAAGGTTTGGTCGCCTATCAAGCAAAACAAAAACCGATTGTCATCAAAGGTATCAAAGTTAAAGCTGTCGATACCACTGGTGCAGGTGACGCATTAATGGGCGCTTTTTTAAGTAAAATCCTTGCAAGTGGTTTAACCAAAGAAAAACTCCCAAGCAGTGCCAATAAAATCAAAGATTACCTAACCTTCGCCAATGAGGTCGCCGCATTATCTTGTACCAAACCAGGTGCAATTGAAGCATTTCCTACCCTAGAAGAATTAAAAAAGGCTAAAATTAAATAAAAGGAAATCCATCATGAAAGTAAACGTAGGAAATGTCGACAAAGGGATTCGCATCATCGCCGGGCTTGCCTCGATCGTATTAGGGATTGTGGTCCATCCGGCATTTTATATTTTAGGTGCCGCGTTAATCGTCACCGCCTTTACCGGTGTATGTGGCATTTATGCTTTATTCGGCATCAGTACTTGCCCAAGAAAATCAGTTGCAAAATAAATCCATCCATTAAAAAACCCAAGCATCTGCTTGGGTTTTTCATTTCCTTTTTTATATGATTAATCAAAATCGGTGATTAAGAAATTGGTAAATTGCCATAGGTCTTCGGTGTCAATGCGAGGACGATTAAAACCTGCAAATTCATTGTAGTAATTTTTCAGTGGATGCCAATCAAATGGTTGAGAAATAAACGTTCCTAAATATGGTTTTGCTACTTTAATGATGAAGTCATGAGGTAAATGTTCGGGGTTCATATAACCTTCGTTTGGGTGATCGATGATCCATAACATCGCGGCTACTACACTGATTGCAACTTGAACGGTGGTAGCGTTTTGATGAGGAACCAAGGCTCTCGCTTCGTGAATTGACAGAATCGAACCAATCCACCAGGATTGATAAGGATGACCCATGATTAATGCACCAAGAATATCTTCTCCTTGGGTAATGTCATCATTCATGATGCGAATCTTCTTTTGTAGTTTGTAGTTATTACCACGTAATTCATTTAATGAGGCGATCGCAGCATCGCTTGGGCAATAAGCATAATGAACGGTTGGACGATAAATGGCTTCTTCACCTTGCCAGACCGTCAAATAATCCGATAATGTAAAAGCTTCACCATGGCGTACAACCATCCCTCGAATTTCATAATGAGGAACAAAAGTTGAAACCCATGTATTCATTCCCATGCGGGCAAGACAAATTTGATTTTTAGGACCGCTGCGGTGTTGAAACGCTAAGTCAGGTAATTTCTTTTCATGCGTACCCCAACCCATTTCGGCGGTGGTAGTACCTTCTTCACGAAAACCTTCTACTGACCAAGTGTTCACAAATTCATCAACTTGTTTTGGTTGTTTTGAAATTTGGGTGTCGCGTTCAGAAATATGAATGACTTTGACGCCAATGCGTTGGGCAATTTCATTAAACTTTTTTTGGGTGATGAGCGATTCGAGCATCAATTTATCTTCGTTAACAATGAGTTTATCTTTCATCATTTTTTGACTAATATCAATGAGCCCTTGTTTGACCAATGAGGAAATTAAGCCAGGGTTTGCCCCATGTTCCGTAATCATGGTCGGACCTTTTTTCTTCCACTTTTGCATCATCTTTCTTAAACGCATGTGGCGAT
>CAZOHK010000014.1:0-16198 GCA_964579925.1 uncultured Staphylococcus sp.
TTTTAGAATTAGATGCGGGTAACATCGATATGATTTGGAACGGTTTAACGATCACCGAACCAAGAAGACTTGAAATGCTTTTCTCGGATGCTTACATTGCCAACCGGCAAATTGTGTTGACCAAATCGAATGTAACGATTAATACAATTACAGAACTCGGCGGACAACCCGGTGTGGATGATGGGTATCGCGTTGGTGTTCAACTAGGAAGTGCATCCGAAACCATCGTGAAAGCGAGTGATATTTTCGAAGACCTCGAAGAAGTGGTTTCATTTGATACCTTTGACTTGGCAATCGCAGGATTAGATGCGAACGCGATTGATGCAATTGTCGTTGATGAAATCTATGGACGTTACCTCATCGCGCAAAACCCAGGGGAATATCGGGTGATGGACGAGGACTTTGGTGATGAAGTGTATGGAATCGGATTCCGTTTAGGAAACACAACCATCCGTGACATCGTGAACGATACTTTATTTGATTTAATTGAAGATGGGGATGCCTTAACCATCTCCCAAACTTGGTTTGCGGAAGACGTCTTCCTCCCACGTGGATCTTAATTATTGGTTTGAAACCACGCGCTATCTTCTTGATGGTGCGTGGTATAGTCTTCAGCTCTTTGCCTACACCTTATTGATTGCAACCCCGTTCAGTATCATCCTTGCTGGGTTGTATCGGTTTGTTAGGTTATCAAGACCCATCATCAAAGCGTATACATGGTTATTTCGTGGAACGCCGTTGATGTTGCAATTGTTCTTCTTCTTATTTGGATTACCCGCGTTTGGGATATCGATCGATCGTTATCTGGTGGCAATGCTGGGTTTTGGCATGAATTACACCGCTTACTTTGTCGAAATTCTTCGAGCGGGGTTAGAAGCCTTACCTCCTGACCAAGAAGAAAGTGCATTTGTCATTGGGGCAAGTAAACAAGAAACCTTTGTTCAAATTTTATTACCACAAGCGATACGTTCACAAATGCCGGTCTTTGCAAATGAATGGATAACATTAATCAAAGATACCGCACTGGTCACGGTCATTGCGATTCCTGACTTACTGCGAAAAGTTCGAGAAATCGTCTCTCGGGATTTTACCGTCACCCCATTTTTTATTGCCGCATTATTTTATCTGGGGTTTAGTTATCTGATCATTGTATGTCTACGCATGATTGAGAACCGCATGGATGCATGATTCAGTTGCTTAAACGTTTAAGATTCCTTAAGATAATGATATGAAACAAAACCTCAAAGCTTACTTTGGACTCGGATTCTTCTCCTTACTTTTTCTCTTTCTAATTTGGGGACTCATCAATTTATTATCGAATTTCTCAGTTGAAGTCAATGGCATGATCACCTTCTTAACCGTGATTATCCCTCACGCGATTAGCTTAGCGTATATCGGTTTTAATCTTGTCGTTTACATCTTGAAAGTAAGAGACCTCAATCAACCAGTGAAGGTCGTAGATAAAACAGAAACCAAATCCTAATCCACGATCTAAAAACACTTGGGATCACCAAGTGTTTTTTTATTTGTAAGGATATTACGCTTTTAGGTTTAGCAATCTCGTCTTTCGCCTTTCGAATCCGCCTTTGGTTCGATCGGATAATTCACGCGCGATGGCCTCATTGACCAAGACAAGGGCTTCTTTTAATTCCTTTTGCTTTTCAAGGATGATCGACAACCGGTAAAAGGAGTAGACAAATGTCTTCCTTGGTTTTAACACATTTCGTTGCAAGGCAATATCTTGACGGGCATAGTGGATTGCATTTTTTAAGAATAAAGGATCCATTCTCCGCGCATAACTAATCTTGGTTGCAACGTCATAAATCAGGGATTGAGCTTGGGGTTGTTTGACTGCAAGTTTAGTGCCGTAGTCCGTCAATTTATTAAGTAAATTCAAGGAGATGAGTTTACGGTAGCGATACAGATAACGGTAAACATCCATAAAGAATGTTTCATTCATTTGCCCAACTTGATACGTTAATTCCTTCACCAAATGTTGAGGCGTTTCATCAATAAAATACTGACGGAATTCGGTTTGTTCTTCAGGAGTAAGCGTTTCATAAAACGGTTGTTTGATCGTAATCGCTTTTTTGAAAATGGTCACATTTTCCATCGATTCATCTTCATCGATGTCTGCTGCCACCACTGGAACTTGCTTCGAACGACGGCGTTTACCGAATAGGATAAAGAACAACCAACCAAGTAAACCAAACCCAATCACACCACCGCCAATCGCGATGGCGTTGAGTGGGGTAGCGGATTCATAAGCGAGGGCATAGGTGCCTAATCCCGAGACTCGAAAGCGAATCGTTTGGTTAGTTTCATCATAGACGCCTTCAATCGTGGTAGCGACACCGTTGATAAATTGAACGACATAAAGGTCTTTGCCTTGGAAATCGGTTGGAACGGGAACCACAATATCAAATCCAGATTCAATCTCGGTAATCTCAACTTCATCGTCTTCGATTGAAAGTAACATGCGGATGTCATATAAAATCGATTCGACACTTCCACCAATATTTTCTCGCAAGTATGCATCAAGGATGGCTAAGTCAGCTTCTGATAAGTCGGTGGTTTGAAGTAAATCCACCAAGAGTTCAACGTTGATATCTTGACCTTCAAATTCGGATAAATCAATCACCTCATCAAGATTATCAATCGAATAATCATTTGCGGAAATCGTACGCCATGAAGCAGTGAGTTCTAAATTGCTATTCGGCATTGTTGATGGAATTTCGGTACTCCAACCATTAAAGATAAATCCAGCGCGTGTTGGATCAGCTGGCGCAGCGATGTTGCTGCCAAAAATACCTGAAATCGAAGCAACTGAACTTCCGCCGCGAGAATCAAAGGTCACGGTGAAAGTTGTGGCAAAAATTTCCCACGCAATTCCTTCAAAAACAGGGACTTCATAATTGGTGGTATCACCAACCAAGGTAACCGTCGCGTTATACGTTCCCGGTGCACTCGCTGAATTTCCAGTGTAGTTCACCACTGTCACTCCTGTAGGTAAGCCTGTGACCGTAACGGTATGCGTGCTTTGATCATAAACAAATGGGGTTCCTGAATAACTCCAAGTTGCTCCGGATAAGTCATATTCCGCTTTTTCAATGACCCAACTTAATGGTTCAATCGTTCCAATCAATTCATAATTATCCGTGTCATAGGTTAAGGTCACCGAAGCAGTATAAGTACCAGCATTGGTCGCACTATTGTTTTCGTATGTCACGGTCACTAAGTTTGGAACGCCTACCAAGCTGACCGTTTGGGCGGTGCCATCATAGGTGAATGGATTGACATAATCCCACGTCACTTCGGATACGTCAATTTCTGGCTTTAAAATTTCTAAGGTGCCCGTTGCATAACTGACATAGTAATAGGATTCATCTCCACCGGTGACCGAGATGGTATAGGTTCCAACTTCCGTTCCTGGGGTTCTTGTAAACGCATAATTGTTGGTCATCGTATCTTCACCTGCGCCGGTGACAAGACCGGTGTAAGACACGCTATAGGTCGGTTCATCTTCACCAAAGTAGATTTCTTCATCGTTTGCAGTAATCGTTAAACGAAGTTCACCACCATCAAGAATGGTCCATGAACGGCTGCTCACTAAGGTATCTTTAAGTGCTTTTGCTACCTTTGAATATTTCGTGTTACCAAAATCAATTTGCTTTTCTCCACCCCAACTTGCATCGAGGGTGACGTTTTGATCGATTAACGTATCAAGGATGGCATCATAGTAAAGTGTGTTAAGACTAACCCCTGTCATAAAGAAACGGAAATTTCTGACATTGGCAATATTCCATCCACTGATGTCTTGATTAAATGCGGTGGCACCGCTGAAGAATCGTTCTAATCCAACCGAACCATTGATGGCGGCAAAATTCCAGTCTGGGATTGGTTGATTAAAACTCGTTGCGTTTTGAAAGAAGTTATTCGCAAACAAAACTTTCGACATATCAAAGGTTTCAACTTCTCCATTAAATGCAACTGCCCCGCTAAACATTTCCGAAGCGTTCACCAGCGCAGACGTTGTCCAAGGTAAATCTTGATTAAATAAAACTGCTCCTTTAAACATGCTATAGGTCGTTTCGTTCTTTGCCATGTTCCAATTTCCGATGGGTTGGTTAAAGGCAATCGCCCCTTCAAACATTTGATGCGTTTGGGTAACTTTTGCTGTGTTCCAGGTATTGAGCGGTTGGTTAAAGGCTAATGCGTTTCGAAACATCGAAAACATGAGCGTGACATTACCAACATTCCAATCCGAAAGATCTTGGTTGAACACTTCATTGAAAGCAAACATGTCATAGGTGTATTGAACTAAACCAGTATCCCAACCACCAATGTCTTGATTAAAAACGGAGTTGCGAAACATCGCTGCCATGTTCGTAACCTTAGACGTATCCCATTCACCGATATACTGATTAAACACGTTATTGTAGGCAAACATTTCAGACATACCGACAGCTGCAGTTGTATTCCAAACCCCAATCGGTTGATTGAATGCATCAGCGTCTTGAAACATTTGGCCGAATTGTTGAACCTTTGACACATCCCAAGTGGAAATGTTGTAATTAAAAATCGTTGCGCCATTAAACATTGCGTACATACTCGTGACTTTACCCGTGTTCCATCCGGTAATGTCTTGGTTGAACGCTGAAGCACCACTAAACATATTATTCATATCGACAACATTGCTCGTATTCCAGTTATCAAGTGGTTGGTTAAACGCGGTCGCTCCTTGGAACATACCGCTCATGGTGGTCACTGCATTCACATTCCACGTATTCACTGGTTGGTTATAAACTGAGTTGTATTGAAACATCGAAGACATATTCGTTGCGGCTACTGTATTCCAATTAGAAATATCCAGGTTAAACTTTGACCCGCGAAACATTTGCGAAAAGTTAACGACTTTACTGACGTTCCAATTGTTGAGGGGTTGATTAAAATTTGTGTTGTTGAACATCGACGACATGTTGGTAACATTCGCCACGTTCCAAGTATTGATTGGTTGGTTAAATGCGGTTGCGCCTTCAAACATACCACTCATACTAACCACATTACTGACATCCCAATTTGTGAGCGATTGATTGAAAGCGATCGCACCACTAAACATGCTATACATTTGAGTCCCACTGGAAACATCCCATCCACTAATATCCTGATTAAAGGCCCTCGCCGATCCAAACATATTGCCAAAATTGGTGACGTTACTTACATCCCAAGTATCCAATGGTTGATTAAAAGCATTGGCAAAACGGAAGATCCCTTCCATGTTGGTCACATTACTCACATTCCAACCATTTAGATTTTGATTAAAAATGGTTGCTTCCGAGAACATATTTGACATATTGGTTACATTTACGGTATTCCATGGTCCAATATTTTGATTAAATTTATTTGCAGCGATAAACATACTCGACATATTCGTTGCACTACCTGTATTCCAAGTGGATACATCTGGATTTGCATTTCTAGCACGATCAAACATACTTTGGAAATTGGTGACATTACTCACATCCCAACCAGTAAGGTCTTGGTTAAACGTTGAAGATATCGTATAAAACATAAAAGCCATATTCGTCGCAGATGAGGTATCCCACCCCGAGATATCGGTATTAAAGGTGCCAGCACCAGAAAATGCATAGGAAAAATTGGTGACATTACTGACATCCCAACTCGATAAGTTGTTTAATGGATCCGCCCATGTGCTTTTTGCTTGAAATAAATAAGAGAGATTGGTGACCGTTGCAGGTAAATCGGTAGGAACAAAATTAAGGTTGGTTGCCCCCATCAACATCCCACTAAGCGAGGTCACCCCAGTTGTTCCCCATTGAATGACTTTCATCAAGCGTTCGTTGGATTGGCGAAAATTAAAAAATTGAAAACTTTCAAATCCATATCCGGTCATGGTACCCGTAATCACAATCTGGTAAGTCCCGGCAGTCGGATAAGTATAGGAGGCATCATTACCAACCGTTTTGCTCTCAGCGCTTAGACCATTGTTCCAATCAATCGTGACATTGGTGCTTCCCCTAAATGGTAATATGATCGTTTGATTGGCAGCAGTTGTTGTATATTCCAAAATCATATCTTCAGGAGCCGCCTCAACGCGAATCACCGGTGTATGATTTCCATTGAATTTATCTTGGATGATATATTCGGAAAGCATCACCCCAAAGACCATCAATGCGCCGACGCCAAGTTTGATCAATTGTTTGTTCATAAGTAGTGTCCTTTACTTAAATATTATATAAAAAAACCTTGATATAAACCCCAAAAACACGATATTTAGTTAGTATCTATTAAGTAATGCTTCATTTATTTGTACCTATCAATTTTTTTTAATATTGGTTTGATTAACTAAGTTAAAGTTGGGTTTATGTTCATTCGAAAAGAACACTTTTTGATGGCCATCATGGTTTGGAAAGGATGGATGAGGTCTATGGAAGCGTGATGGCGCATGTTGATCGTTTTCATAAAATACCAAAAGCATCTCAAGTGGCGATGAATTGTATATAATGCTTGAGAGGTTTCGAACATTGATTTTCCTTAAACACTTTCGTCACTATTACATCAAATATGGTTGGTCATTCTTTTTTGGTTTGGTCATTCTCATAAGTGTGGATTGGTTTCAACTCGATATCCCACGCATCATCCGCAACATCATCGATGCCGTGGAAGCAGGTCAAATCCTTAGCATCAACGATGCGTTTGCACCACTTTTACACATCATCATCATCGTGCTAGGCATGACAATCGGTCGGTTTTTATGGCGGCATTTCTTTTATGGAACCTCCCATAAAATTGCTGCAGATGTTCGTGAAGCCATGTTTCATCAATTAACGGATTTAGATCAAACGTTTTATGCAAACCAAAAAGTAGGTGGATTAATGGCCTACTTTACCAACGACTTAAACGTTATTCGTGAAGTCTATGGTTCTGGGATTCTCATGCTCGTTGATGGCTTGGTGTTGGGTAGTTTTGTCCTATTTAGAATGCTCAATCTGCAATTTTGGATGACTATCATTGCCTTTATTCCCATCGCCTTGATGGGTATTTTGGTGTTCTTTATCGAAAAGAAAATTGAAGCAAAAGCAAAATTAAGATCCGAATCGTTTGAAGCGTTATCGGATTACACCCAAGAATCTTTTTCAGGAACCACGGTGATTAAAGCGTATGTTCGGGAAATCGCCCAATCGTTAGGCTTTCAAAAAAAATCGAATGATGTTTATGAAAAATCGATGGATAACATTAAATACAACACGGTAGTCAACGTCTTAATCGATACGATGATTACATTGGTCATCCTAGCCATTCTTGCTTATGGTTCACTTTTGATCGCCTTAGGTGATTTAAGCAGTGGAGCATTAACCGAATACATCGGCTACTTCTTCACGTTATTGTGGCCAGTCTTTGCGATTGCAAGTTTCCTGAATATTAATGCACAAGCCCAAGCGTCTGCAAAAAGGATCAATGAATTGCTATCGAAAAAGCCATTGGTTCAAATCCCAACGAAGCCGGTTAAGAAAGTTTTACAAGGTCACATTGAATTACGAAACCTTCGCTTCCAATATCCCGATGGTAAACAACCCGTCCTCGATGGCGTCAGCTTTACGATTCAAAAAGGGGAAATGGTTGGCATCCTTGGTCGGACTGGTAGTGGCAAATCTAGTTTAGTCGAACTCCTGCTTCATTTATATGACGTGGAACCAGGCATGCTCTGGTTTGATGAAGTTGATGCCCGGCAATTATCGATGGATAGTTTACGGCAAGCGATTGGTTATGTTCCCCAAGATAACTTCTTGTTCTCCGATAGCATCACCAACAATATTGGATTTGGCTTAGATAACCCCCAACAAGCAGACATTGAACAAGTCGCAAAATTAGCCGATATTCATGATAACGTCATCGGATTTAAAGAAGGTTATCAAACCATCTTAGGTGAACGTGGTGTCACGGTTTCTGGTGGGCAAAAACAACGACTCTCGATTGCAAGAGCACTTGCAAAACAACCCGCGATTTTAATTTTGGATGACTCTGTATCTGCAGTCGATACCAAAACCGAAGAATCGATTATCACCAATCTGAAAAGGATTCGGAAAGGCCAAACCACAATCATGGTCGCCCACCGCATTTCGACCGTGAAAAAACTTGATAAGATTGTCCTACTTGATCAAGGTAAGTTGGTTGGCATTGGTACCCACGATGAATTATTAGCAACCAATACCCTCTACCAAGACATGGTTCGTTTACAAACCTTAGAAACCCTAGTAGGAGAAACCAAACATGCGTGATTTTGCAGAACATCACGAAGCGCACCAAGACCGCAAAGTCTTTGCAAGGTTTTATACCTATTTAAAACCGCATTTACGTACCTTTATCCTTGCCTTTGTCTTGATGATTTTAGGAACCTTTACTGGGATTATTCTTCCTTTGGCATCCGGTTTAGCGATTGACCAAATGCAAAATCCTTTGCTTACCCTTAATGAAAAGCTTTGGATTCTTGGTATTGGAACGGGTGTTCTTTTAGTCGTTTCTGCTTTTTCAACGTATGTTTCTTATTTACAAAACATCATGTTACAAGCCGTCGGTCAAAAGATTACCCATGACATTCGTTTACAAGTCTTCAACCACATCAATACATTATCCATTGGGCAAATCAATAGTCTTCCAGTGGGTAAACTCGTTACCAGAGCGACCAATGATCCAGGTAACATTTCCGATATGTTCACCAATACCTTGGTGAACGTCATCCGAAGTATCCTCACCTTGGTCGTCATTGCCATCATCTTAATGTCAATCCAACCCTTGATGGCGCTCATCACCTTCGCGGTGATTCCACTCATCCTGCTTGCCAGTAACATCTACCGAAAAGCCTCGCTTGGTGCGTATCGCGCAGTCCGTAATCAAATTTCCGAGATGAATGCATATTTATCCGAACACTTATCTGGGATGAAAATCATTCATGTCTTTAACCAACAAAAGAAAGTCAAAGGCAACTTTGATCGGATTAACCGGCAATTGAAAAAAGACTCGATTAAAGAAATGTATACATTTGCCATCTATCGCCCTATCCTTTATTTCTTATCGATGGTCGCGACGATCCTTGCGATTTACTTTGGGGTCATCAATGTCCTTGATGGTGTGATCACGGTCGGATTGTTTGTCTCCTTTTATGTTTATATCGGCCAATTCTTTGAACCGATCCAACAAATCTCCGAACAATTAAATACCTTACAAAGTAGTTTTGCGAGTGCGGAAAAAATCTTTGACGTCCTTGATACAAAACCATTGATTGAAGATTTACCTAACGCGATGGAATTAAAATCGTTTAAAGGTAAAGTGGAATTTAAAAACGTCTGGTTTAGTTATTTACCCGATGAATGGGTCTTAAAGAACGTAAGTTTTACGATTCAACCCAATGAAACGGTCGCCTTGGTTGGTGCTACTGGAAGTGGTAAGACCACCATCCTGCAATTGATCGTGCGCAACTATGATATTCAAAAAGGGGACATCCTCATTGATGATATTCCAATCCGTAACTTGACCCGAGCATCATTAAGAAAACACATCGGGCAAATGCTACAAGATGTGTTCTTATTCTCAGGAACGATTAAAGATAATATTACCCTACAAAACGAGGCGATTACCGATCCGCAAATTCAACAAGCGATTGATTATGTTGGTTTAGAATTCGTCATCAAGAAGCGCCAAGAAGGATTAGCCTACCAAGTTAAAGAACGTGGGAAAAACTTTTCCAGTGGCGAACGCCAATTGATTTCCTTTGCGAGAGCCTTGGTTTATCGCCCGTCTTTGATGATGTTGGATGAAGCCACGGCAAATATCGATAGTGAATCGGAAACCATCATCCAACAATCCTTAGAAAAAATGATGTCGATATCGACGATGATCATTGTTGCCCACCGGTTATCCACGATTCAGCATAGTGACCGCATCCTCGTCATGCAAAAAGGGGAAATCAAAGAATCCGGTAGTCATCAAGATTTACTTAAAAATAAAGGGCTCTACTACAACTTGTATCTGCTTCAATACGATTCGAAGTCATAATCAGGCATCATCTTTTCAAAATAGTTTGGCCTGATGTATTTACGCCAAGCTAAAACCGCGTCACAATACTTTTGTGAATGTATTTGAATGGTTGAACGCTATCTTTTTAAAGATGGATTGGTTAGAAAGTTTCATTCAATGGATCTTTCAAAACCTTTTTCAACTTGAACCGAACACCCAACTTTATGATGTCCTGACTTTTTTTGTCTTTGATACGATTAAAATTTTCATCTTATTAATTGCTTTAATCTTTTTGGTTAGTTTCATCCAGTCTTACTTTTCTCCTGAACGAACAAGAGATGTATTGAAACCCTATCAAGGCATACGTGGTAACACGATGGGAGCCTTGCTTGGAACGTTAACCCCATTTTGTTCATGTTCATCGATTCCCTTATTCATTGGGTTTACCAAAGCGGGATTACCGATTGGGATGACGTTTTCATTTTTAATCTCGTCGCCTTTGGTGGATTTAGCCTCGGTCATCCTCCTGGCGAGTATCTTTGGCTGGCCGATTGCCTTGATTTATGTTGTCTTGGGTTTGGTGATGGCCATATTAGGGGGAACCTTAATTCAACGATTAGAGATGGAACGCTTCCTTGCCTCGTTTCTCATCAAACCATATCAAAACCCATCTTCGATGATCACTGAAGCGCCAGTGTACCGGAAAGGCGAACGGATTCAATTTGCCATAGCGCAAGTGAAATCAATCCTTCAACGCGTTTATCCTTATGTCTTCATTGGGGTTGGGATCGGTGCGTTGATTCACGGTGTCATTCCTCAACCATGGATTGAGGCGTTATTGGGTCAAAATAAATGGTATGCAGTCCCACTTGCCACCTTGGTTGGTGTGCCGATGTATGCCGATATCTTTGGCACCTTACCAATCGCATCCTCTTTGCTTGATAAAGGCGTCGGTATCGGAACGGTCATCAGTTTCATGATGGCGGTCACCGCGTTGTCTTTACCGTCTATGGTGTTACTCAAGAAAGTGGTGAAGAAAGAACTGTTAGTGTTTTTCATTGGTTATTTGGTCGTCAGTATTATCCTCATTGGCTATTTCTTAAATTGGATTCAACCTTGGATACTTGGAGGTTCATAAAGATGGTGATTGATATATTAGGTACCGGTTGCAACCACTGTAAGCAATTAAAATTAAACACCGAGATTGCCTTAACCCGATTGAAGATAGAAGCGGAGGTTCGCTACATCACGGATATGGAAAGGATTGCAGAAAGCGGCATTTTAAGAACGCCTGGATTAAGGATAAATGGTAAAGTCATGTCCCAAGGGAAAGTCCTTGCGCCCATCGAGATTATGGAGATCCTTGAAACGGAATACTAGAAAATAAAAAACCGACCAGCATGTGGTCGGTTTTGTTCGCTAGGAATGAATTGAATTAGTCGAGTGCGATGATGGTGACAAAATCATAAATAGATTTGTTGCCCGCATCATCAATCACAAGTACTGTAGCGTAATATTCGTTGCCAAAATCAAAAGCGATCAAATTATCGAAGGAATTTTCGGCAGTTCCTCCAACCGTAGGATAAAATCTAGCTTGGAATACATATAGTTCGTCGTTCAATGCATTATAGGCAGTATCAATATCCGCAAAAACCTCCGTGCCATTGCTGACAACGAAGAAATAGCGTAAATCTTCAGCTGCGTCCATATTATCGGTCGCAGTTTCAAATCGAATATTAATAACCGACACATCGTTACTACCAAAATCCGCGGAGAATGAATCCTCGGAAATGGTTGGGGCTACCGTATCTACACCAATAGGTGTGAAATCACCACGTTGAATAAAGGTCGTATTGCCATCGGTATCTGTGACCAAGAAATAAACATAATGTTGATCGCTAGTTTCTGGCGTGAAGGAACCGACACCGATTGGAGAGGTTGGATAACCTAAACCGGAATACATACTGGTGGACGCTTCAATTAAGTCTTCTAGTAAACTTTGATCACTTTCTACAAAATTAGTTGTTGAAACGCGAATTTCAAGAGTTAATTCGCTTGCCTTGTCCTCCACGTCTGAGATGACTAAGTACTCTAAGTTTAATTCCACTGGTGAGTATCCAGATTCAACTTCAATAAACTCAATATCAGAAATCCAAACATCCACATTGGGGGCATAGTCCGTTTCGATTGGGTTAGCTGGGGTAAACACGAGGGCTTGTAAGGTTGGATATGCATATCCTTCATTAAATTCCCAGATACGGTTGAAGTCCCAAGATTGATTGAGAATAAAGTCTTCAGAGGTAAACTTTGCATGGTCATAAATTGGGGCGGAACCGAAATCAAATTGTTTGTCGGTTGCCGTTGGTAAGTAGTAGTCTAAACGATCTAAATTGACATAGAAGAAAACGTTGCTAAGTAATACTTCTTCCACTTCACCGACAATCGAACCATTCATTGGGAAATTCGAATCAAAGAGATCATCATTTTCCACGATGCTATTAGAGAATTCGCCAACGTTGAAGGAGTTTCGAATATTTAAGATGAGTGAAGAATCGACGTCTCCGATAATGCCACCGTATTGGTCATCATTATCATCCGATAAAATCTGAGCAGCATTATAAACATTGATCAATTCAACTTCTGGATGCCGGTTATCACGGGCTAAACGGCCAATGATGCCACCACCAATATCAGAAGAGAATATCGTTCCTGCATTGAATGAATCTTGAATGTTTAAGGTGAAATCAAGGTTGATGTCCCCAATCAAACCACCAGCTTCTGCATCATAGGATTCAATAAAGGCATTGTTATAGGATTGGGCAATAAATAAGCGGTTGACGTTATCCATATCACCAAAGAAACCACCAGCTGGGTTCGATTGTGAGGCCACGTAACCGGTATTATAGGATTGATACACATAAACCCAACCTTGATCATCGACTTCACCCACAAAACCACCTGCGTCCATGCTATCTTCATTATTTGAACGATCAAAGTATTCATTGTCTAGACCATTAACTTCAGTGTTTTGATTTGAACTATATGCAATTAACAAATCACCATAGTCAGCGTCACCGATAAAACCGCCAGCTTCATATCTTCCATAGATGGTTGAATCAATTACATGGGAATTAATAATGCGCGTGGTGTCGTCGGTATATCCGACCAAGCCACCAGCTGATTCACTACCCACGACGATTGAATCTTGAACCGTCACGTTGATCAAGTCAAGGTTATATTCCGCTTCACCTACTAACACACCAACATCAGCATAACCTTCGGTAGGTAAATAAGTCACGTCGGCATTCACGAAAGTAATATTTTTAATAATGGCAGAACCAACCGATGGGAAAAAACCAATTTCGATACTGGTGCTTGCCCGTGTATAGTTCAGGATGGAAAAGCCAGCACCATCAAACACTCCTTCGAAATCAAAATCTGTGAATCCAAAATCAAAGCTAAAACTATTCGGAATCAGATGATTGTCTTCTGCTTCCGCAAAATCAATATCATTTAATAAGACAAAATTACGTTCAACAAGAACATTATATTCTGCCCAATTGGATAGGTTTTCAAAATCCGAATGGAAATAGGTTGCAAAGTCGGCCAATTCATCAATGGCAAAGTAACCTTCTTCCACCAGTCCTTGTGCATAAGCAGTTCTTGCTTCGCCAGTAGGTTTCACTTCATAGGTTTGTTCTAAAATATCACGAATATAAGCACCATCTTGGCCGTTTAAGCCATCTTTACCTTTACCACCACCGATTCCTAACAAGGAAACGATAAAGAGGGTAACCAATAAATTAAAGATAAACCACCAACCGTATTTAAACATCGACTCATTCAAGAATTTTTTCATAATTTCTCCTTTTTATGCTTTTTGATTCTTTTTTTCTAGCAGACGAACTTTGCGACCAGCATACCCGCCCACCGTTTTATCCGATAGTTTGCGTTGTAATGCATCTTCAACTAAAACCAATGCTTCATCATAACGTTTCATTCTTTCAAGGATGATCGCCAAGCGAACGAATGAATAAACATACGTGTTGCTTGGTTTCAATTTGGTTTGTTGCAATCCAACGTCAGCCTTAGAAACTTCAAATGCCGAAGTTAAGAACGCCTTGTCTTTTCTTCTTGCATAAGTAGTACGAATCATCGCCTCATTTAATAAGGCTAAGGTTGTCGCCTCATTCCCTGCAATCCTAACCAATTCGTTAAACAACTTGGTGAGTAAACTTAAAGAAATGATTTTGCGATACTTGAAGATAAAGTTGAATACTTTCGTAAAGAATGCTTGGTTGTCACCATTAATTTGATAAACCAATTCTTTGACGATATGTTTTGGCGTATCAAGAACAAAGAGTTCGTTGAATTCGGTCTTTTCTTCTTGAGTTAACGATTCATAAAAACCTTTGTTTTCTTGAATGTTACCTTTGAAGAATTGAACGTTTGCCATCGCATCTTCATCTTTTTCTACTTCTTTGACAACCGGTTTCGCTTTGGTTTCTACCTTTGCTTTTGGTGCCACGGTTACCTTGACTTCTTTGGTGACTTGTTTTGGTGCCACCGAGATGGTCACATCTCTTTTTGGGATCCAGTTGAATAACGAGCCTTTGAGTATCCCGTATTCGCCCAGCATGTATAACACGCCGAGGATGATCCAAATGATAAGTAAGATACCGACGATTAGTGTCATATTGCCTCCTTTTTTTTGCCTTTTCTATTTTACCGAAAATAGACTTAAATG
The DNA here is from genome assembly GCA_964579925.1 of uncultured Staphylococcus sp. Lineage (GTDB taxonomy): Bacteria > Bacillota_I > Bacilli_A > RFN20 > CAG-826 > UBA970. The sequence goes on from CAZOHK010000014.1 coordinate 14,783, forward strand.
CAACATAAAGTGAAAACCTAAGAATGTCATTAATTTGTTATTAATTTATTGTAGGTTTTGAAGGGGTTAAGTAAACTTGCATAAACAAATCAAAAAGGTTCATGATTACTCATGAACCTCGGGTTGCCATCGGGTTGGAATGCTTTATTCAGTGGGAGGACGGGAACCTGCGTACTCAACGAAGCTCTCGCTTGGTCTTAGACGTCGATTCCATCCTTCAAATGCTTCTCAGTAAATGGGGGACATTTGCTCATATCACTTAAGCTCAAGAGGTTCCCATCCTCTTGTCTATATTATGGAGGATAACCTTGAAAGATACACATTTGGGATGGATAATTCGAAAAAGAGTTTAAATGATTGATAAGGAGTCATGATAAAGAAGGTTTTATTTTGATTTTTTAAATTGTAAACACGCCTGGATAAAACCTTTGAATAATGGTCTCGCCGCAAGGGGTCTTGAGGCAAATTCAGGGTGAAATTGACTGGCAACAAAAAAAGGATGCTTCGAAATCTCAATCGTTTCAACCAAGGTATTGGTTTGATCCATGCCAGAAAATACCATCCCTCCTTCTTTTGCAAAGGCAGCGTGATAAGCAGGATTCACTTCATAACGATGACGGTGACGTTCAGAAATGACTGTCTTTCCGTATAAATTTGCTACTTTTGAGTTTGGTTTTAAGGTCACTGGAGATAAACCCAAACGCATCGTTCCCCCTAAGTCTTCCTGCTTTTGGCGGCCACGTTGTAAATCAATCACGGGATGCAATGTTTTTGGATCGAGTTCTGTGGAGTGAGCTTGATGAAGACCAAGCACGTGACGCGCATATTCGACGACCGCAAGTTGCATACCAAAACAAATGCCTAAGAAAGGCTTTCCATGTTCTCTTGCATACCGAATGCTAGCAATTTTACCTTCCGTCGCCCGTAAACCAAATCCGCCAGGAACGAGGATGCCATCCACGCGTTGAAGCGTATCTTCAAACGCACTGGTTTGATAATCTTCGGCATTGATATATTCAATATGAACGCGTGTTTGATAAGCATATCCCGCATGTAACAAGGCTTCATGGATGGACAAATAAGCATCTTTAAGTTGAACATACTTCCCCACCACACCGATCGTGATGGTTTGGTTTAAATGATCAATCGTGTCAATTAATTGCTTCCAAGGTTCAATCGTTGAAGTGGTGACCTGTAATTGAAAATGTTTCAACATCAATTGAGGGAGTTTTTGTTCATTAAACTTTAAGATAATTTGGTAAATGATGCTGACATCCTCGGCAAAGAAAATTGCTTCTTTATTTAAATCACCAAATAAAGAAATTTTGTCTTTGATATCTAATGGCAACGCTTTTTCTGATCGCAAGATGACCGCATCCGCTTGAATTCCTAGACCTCTTAATTCTTTTAAACTAT